>QKAN01000107.1 GCA_003246365.1 Clostridia bacterium | reverse complement strand
CGCGAGCCTCTTTTTGCGTGCAGATTTTTATAAAAAAGAGACGCTAGGCGTCTCTATAAAGATACGTGAGCTACTTTTCTATTGAAAGAAACAGTCTTGAATTAGAAGAAGTTCTTTTGCTTACTTTTCTTTTAAGAAAAGTGAGAAGGCTCTATTCTTACTACTTTTCTTTTAAGAAAAGTAAGAACCGCTCCCTAATCCCGTTGAACTGATCTCCGATGGGCTTTGCGAGAGAAAGATCTGCAATCATAGCATCCAGCTCATCCAGCGTAACCCATTTCGCGTCTGCGGTTTCGCCGGGTTGGAGCCGGACATCACCGAGCGAAAGGTCGCGCCGTAAAAGATAGTGATCGACAAACGAATCCCGCGTAATTTCGCTGCCGACCAGCACCAACTCGTCTTCACGAGCGAGTATCCCCGTCTCCTCTTCCAACTCACGCACGGCGGCAGAAATACTACTTTCGCCGGAGAGCACCGACCCTCCCGTATTCTCCCAATGATCCGGGAAACTCTCCTTTGCGGAATCACGCAAGGTCAATAGCACGCGATTCTGGGAATCGACTGTCCAGATGGAGACCACGACATGATATTCGCCGCGCACGCCTGGGGTTCCGCGCTGATGCGTGCGCCCGAGCGGGTTGCGATCGATATCATACAAGTCCCATAGTTCCATCTTGAGCCTCCCATCGTGTATAAAAGCGATCAATCAAGTTGATTGATTCAAGTGGTTACATAAACAGCACAAGTGCGATCGGCAGGAAGATCGCGAGGATGAAATCCAGCACCTTGATCTTCGTCACCTTGAGCAAATTCAAGCCGATGGCGAGAATCAGCAATGAACCCACACAGGTCATCTCGGCAACTGCCGCGTCGCTGAGCACCGGCGCGAGGAACTGCGCCATGAGTGTGATTGCCCCTTGATAGAGGAACAAAGGGACCGCGGAAAGCAGCACACCCGCGCCGAGTGTGCTCGCAAAAACGACTGCGCTTACGCCGTCGAGAATGCTCTTGGTGTACAGCACTTCGTGATTGCCGGTGAGTCCGCTGTTGAGCGAACCCACGACCGCCATCGCGCCGACGCAGTAGAGCAAGGTCGTAGTGATAAACGCCTCGCTGAAGCGAGACCCGTCGTCGCCTTTTACGGCGAGCTTCTGCTCCAAGCCGTTGACAAAGCGGTTGAATCTGCCGTCAAAGTCGAAAATCATGCCGATGACGCCGCCGATCACAATCGATATGGTCGCAATCAGAGGATTCTGACCCTTGAGCATACCGCTGATTCCGATATAGATAACGACCAAACCGAGACCTTGCATAATGCCGCCGGAGACACGCTCCGGTATACCTTTTTTCAAAAGCAGGCCGATTGCGCCGCCAACGAGTATTGCGATTGCGTTTACGATGGTTCCAAGCATGGTGAGCGGGTCCTTTCCCTGTATGCCGCGCGGCATAACGATACTAAAAAAAGAGATATCTTGCATGATTATACGCCATTCTTGCGCAAAAAGATACCCAGCCGGACGAGTTTGCACAGAGAAAAGAAGGCGTCTGGAATGCTCCGATGTCAATCACTTTCACATCAAGAGAATTGTTTCACAATCGATTGCGTAATCCGAAAAAAAACGCAAGAATCTGCGTTTTTATACGTCTTGTTGGCGTATCGATTCAATGATACCATGTGACAGAATCTGGTAGTATATCCACGCGTACAGAAAAGAAAACAGCATATTGCGCGAATGCCAGCAACAACTTGCGATGGGAGATTCGTATGAAGAAAACGTTACTATGTGTGCTCTTTGGCCTCATGGGCTGCTTTTTTTTAAGCGCATGCGGCAAACCGCCGATCCCTGACCCTGTGAACATATTGGAACCGACACAGGTCTTGTTTGACGGGTTGGACATGTTGAATCCTGCGGGGATTCCGAAACAGCAAAACCAGCTTGGACAAGAGCGTTACTTTGTCGTTTTGGACGATGGGCTGGGTATGAAAGGGTTTGTTTCGACCTATTGCCAGAGCTATCGCACCGCGATCACCGCGATATCGGGCGTCAGCATGAGTAGCGAAAGCACATATGTACGCGCAAGCGACCTGATCAGCGAATATGCAACCGCACCGGCTGCGGCGAAGAACGTATTCCAGGAAGCTGCCAACGAGCAATTTTTTAAGAATAAAAGCAATGATGCGGCTTCTGTAATCGAGGCGATGGCGGAGGAGTATACCAATCATCCGGACCAAGTGATGATTCTGGTTTCGGATATGATGATTCCAACCGAGGACGATTGCAATGATGCCGCGAAGGCGTTGCAGGATGCCGTGATTACGCGCGATCACGCGACGGTGGGTATCATCGGTATTCAGGGAGATTTCCGTGGTATGATCGAAAACTTGCCGATCAGTCCCACGACAGGCTATAAACGCAAGATCAGCGACTATATGGTGATCGATAAGGATGAATACGGCAACTATAAACACCCGCTCTATCTGCTGTTCTTCGGCAACGATCAGGCGGTGCTCAATGCGATGGAGAAGACGATGAACTCCTTAAGAAAGAGCGCAATCTTCGACATGGACAATGAGGTGAAGGCGTTGTATCTGTCGGAGTATGACATCACCCGAAGAGACAAAGACGATATCATTACGAAATTTAACCTGGGCTATCAAGGGTATAATGACGCGGACTATCCCGCATATTTCATGATTCTTGGAGTCAAAGACAAGGCCGGAAAAATCGATTTAGAATCCAAAACAACGATTCCTGAAAAGTATCAGCAAATGCTGAACGATTTACCGATCGCGAAGCTATATGCGCTGGAACGTGGAAATTCAGAGAAGAACGTGAAGATTCGCTGCACGGTGCCGTACACGCTGATCGATTCCTCTGTCAATGGCGCAGCGATCTCCGATAGCAGCAACCTGCTCATTCCCGCACAGAATCTGAAACTGAAACCGGAAGATTATGTCATCAGCACGGAAATTCAGGTTTTAGACTGTACGGGCGCGCAGGCAAAAGCATGGGTAGACGCAGATGCAACCATGATCTACTGCGAGGGCGCAGAGATTGACGCGAGTTGCAAGCGCGTTGATGTTGTGCTGACGGTCGATACATCGCTTCTGGATAAAGATGAACCCTTGTTTTGCAAGGTGACGGTTCACATTGCAGCAAAACCGAAATGGGAAGCGATAGAAGCGTTGTATAACACGGAATGGATCGAAGACTGGACACTGAACCTCAAAGCGTTTGACAAAGAATCCATAAGCCTCGGACAGTTGGAAACTTCCGCGCGCTTCACCGCGGCCACGACCGCGAGAACGCCGTTTCTC
>QKAN01000137.1 GCA_003246365.1 Clostridia bacterium | reverse complement strand
TCCTTTTACGAGGCAAACAAAGAACGCTATAAGAAGAATGTATACGAACCGCTCAAAGAACTAGCGGTTGAAATAACGCCTGACGCGCAGGAGATCGACGGTGCATTCAACGTGCGGCCGTCGTCCATCATTTCACGCATTCGACGCGATACGCGCTTTTCAAAGGATAAGACGATGTTCCGTGATCCTGCGTGGCTTGGGTTCCGTCGCCCGGGCGGAATGCTCAGCGAAAGCCTTGTGGTCTACGCAGAATTCGAGCGGGAAGGCTATGGCTATGGCATGGGCATGTATGGTTCAAACCCGGAGCTGATGCGACAGATTCGCCCGCGCTTGCTGGCCAAGCCGAAGGAGTTTTTGGCACTGGTGCAAGACCCCGCATTTGCGGCGCGGTTTGAAACAGTCGGAGACATGTTCAAACGCCCGAAGATCACCGACGCACCCGAAGAGCTGCTGCCTTATTTAAATCGCAAAGGTTTGTCTTTCTGCTACTCTTCTCCGAATCTCGCAAAGACGCTTTCGCCAGAGATTGCAGAGGAGATCAAAGAAGGTTTTCGGCTACTTAAGCCAGTTTACAGGCTCATGATGGGGCTTGATGTTTAACTCGTAATTGATTGCCTAACACAGAAGATGAGGAAGTTATCATGGAAAATAGTACCAACCAAGTATCAGAACAAAACCGCGCTTCCAAGACAGTATTTCTCGTGCTTATTGTCGGTTTCATAATTGGTCTCGTGCTGACGCTTTTATCGACATCCATCGGCATTTCGGCGGGAAGAGCTGCTTTGATGAACAACAACGGCAGCATGGATACCATGATGTATGAGTACATCATGTCGAACACTGCGCTTAGCTACAGCATCGTCGGCGCGATTCTCGCGATGATCAGCGGCGTTGGCGCGCTGTTGGCGGGATTTGCAACTTATATGAAAAAAGCATAATTGGTTTGCAAAAAAACGGCTACCTGTACGGGCAGCTGTTTGTGTATACGGAGGTAACATGAATTATCGAGTATTTACACCCAATGACTATGAGGCGGCATACCGGCTCTGGGTGAATACACCGGGTATGGGTCTCAATACGACGGACGATTCACGCGATGGCATTCTGCGGTATCTACATAGAAACCCGACAACCTGCTATGTCGCGGAAGATGCACATGAGATTGTCGGCACGATTCTCGCCGGACACGACGGACGCAGGGGATTCATCTATCATCTGGCTGTGCATCCAAAGGCAAGGCGAGCTGGCATTGGAACGGATTTGACCGAGAAAGCGCTGGAAGCGTTACGAAAAGAGGGAATTCACAAGGTTGCGCTTGTCGTGTTTTCGGGAAACGCGTCCGGAAATGCGTTCTGGGAACGATTGGGTTTCACAAGACGGGATGACTTGACCTATCGAAACATAAGCCTAACAGAATTAACTCGAATCGACACATAAAGCTTCAAACAAATAAAAACCTCCGCGATACTCTCCCGATAAAAGGAGAAACGCGGAGGTTTTATTTAGTTATTCGATTACGGATTTACACTGTAGATCGTGACGGTGCCGTTCTGATAGAATACGTCAAAGTGATCCGCGAAGTACGGTAGATCGATCGAGTAGTTCGCTAGCTCGCTGGAGCCGATGAACACATAGTCGATATCATATTGCTTGGAGTATGCGCCAAAGTAGGTAGAAGGTTCCTCGTAAAGCAGCGGCAAAGCTTGTTCCCGTGCGGAGTAGTCCACACCGTGGAAGAACAGATAAGAACCGGAACCGCAAACAATATTTCGCCCAGTCAGCGCGGCGATGCAGTTGTTGTGGTTGTTGTAGGTCAGGAACGTCGCATCAGGCGCAGCATTCTCTTTAACGAACTCTGCTGCCGCCACTTGATCCGCGTCGATGAGCTGATATTCTGATACATACTCGCGTCCAAGCGTGAGCCCACCGGAGAGGAACATCGTTGCACAGACGATTGCAGACAAGAGCGCAATACTGAGGCGGTTTCGCGCGGCTCCCCGCGTAAGCCTGTCTTTCGCGTCAAACAACCAGGAGCCGACAAGCCCGCAGGCATATAAGAACGCGATGAAGAGCAGCTTATTGTTGTCATACGGATTTGGCTGAAACTGGATAAATTCCGCAATGAGCCAGATGAGTATTGCGCCGCCGACGATGCCTTTCTCCTCTTTGTTTGCCGCAAGAAAGGCGACAGGGGAGAGAAGTGCAATCAAACCAAAGTTTTTGATGTAGAACCAGATATAGTTATCGGATTCATTCGCCCAGTTAAAGTGGAATTTCAAAAATCCTCCAGACTGTTTGAACGTGAAGAACACGAGCTGCGGCAGCGCGAGCAGCAGTACGATGCCGAGATATTTCGCATAACCGAACCACTGCTTCTTTCCTTCGTTCTTGATGAAAGAGCGAAACAGATAAAACCCGCTGACGATGCCGAGCGCGAGAAAAGAGTGCGTATGGATGAGCGGCAGCGCGCCGGCAAGGACGCCAAGCGGAATAAACGCGCTTGTGTCACGCTTGATCGCGCCGCGATGCAATAAAAACAAGCACGGAAACAGGAGCGACCAGCCAAAGAGCAGCGCACGCTGCGGAATCATCATGTCCGCAATCGGATTAACCCAGCGCAACCCGTTCGGTACGAAGTTGGTCGGTGTTTCGTAAAATGCAGTAAACAGGCGGGTTAGATTCTGCGGATTGTCTTTGAGGAGGTCGAAGAAGTACCAGAACCCGAATCCGCCGCCAACGAAGAACAACAGCATCGCAAACACGGACTTGCGCGTTTCGCCCAACCATTCCTGAAAGAAACAATACACGCCCATGATGACGAGTAGAATAGCGTAGGACGCGGTTACCATCGTCGCAAAGCGAAGGCTGGTGCCCAGCAGATAGATCGTGGAGCCGACGCTTTCGCAAAGGAAGGGGTAATTGACTGGCATATCCGGGCAAATGGAGTACATCGGCGGGAATGTGCCCTGCGTTGCGATGCTGGAGATGAAGCCGAGGTGCATCGCAAGATCGCCGTAGGTCGATTGTCCAACATACAGCGCGCCGTCGCGCGGAACGATCGTGTGCGTGGAGAGCAGCACGCGGCAGACAGTCAACAATAATCCGCCCGCGATGAAAGACGGCACTTCCACTTTCCACGGAGAAGCGACGAGCAATTTCTTGCGGGAGAAGTAGAACCCTGCGGTTCCGGCAATACAAGCCAGCAGTAATCCGAGCAACTGCGCGGGCAGATAGAACCCAAGCAGGAAGGAAAACAGCGCGGGGAACCAGATGAACATCGCCATGCCAAGCGCAAGACCAAGCCAGATGCGAACCAACGGTTTCTC
>QKAN01000225.1 GCA_003246365.1 Clostridia bacterium | reverse complement strand
CATATTGACGGAAAGCTATTCAGCAGAACTGTTCGATACGACTCCGCTGCACGATATCGGAAAAGTTGGCATTCCCGATCATATTCTGCTGAAACCTGGAAAGCTGACAGCCGAAGAATTCGAGATCATGAAAAAGCATACCACCTTTGGTGTGGAGGCGCTTCGCTGCATGGGACCGGAAAGCGACAGCCTTTCGTTTATTCGCACGGCTGCGGAAATTGCCGGGACACATCACGAAAAGTATGATGGCACAGGATATCCAAAAGGCCTTGCTGGAAAGGATATCCCGCTTGCCGGGCGGTTGATGGCGATTATCGATGTATACGATGCGCTCGTCAATAAACGCATTTATAAACCCGCATTCACGCATGAAGAAGCATTTACAATCATGAAGGAGGAGCGCGATACGCATTTTGACCCGGAAATATTGGATGCATTCTTTGAAATTGGAGACGAGGTACAGCGGATTGTAGACAGCTTTGGTCAATCACTGACAGAATAGGAGCAATGGAATGAAACCATCCAAATTGTTCGTACTCGCTTTGACCGTTATGCTGCTCTCGATGATCGCTTTTTCATCGATAGCGTATGCGAACGAAAACAGTCCAGAGGCGAAAATACAGTTAACGCAGGAGGAACAGGATTTCATTCGGGAGCATCCTGTCATTCGGTTGGGTGTTGATCCCACATTTGTGCCATATGAATTCATCGATACGGATGGCACATACAAAGGCATTGCGGCGGATTATATTCGTTTGATCTGCGAAGCAACCGGCTTGCAGATGGAAGTTGCGAAGGGGCTGACTTGGACTGAAGCATATGAAAAGGCGGTTCAGGGGCAGCTGGATGTGTTGCCCTGTGTTGGCCAAACCGCTGAACGAGAGCGGTATTTTTTGTTTTCGGACACGTATTTTACATTCCAACGGGCGATATTTGTCAACGAAGACACGAAAGACATTAGGTCTTTTAGCGCTTTGCCCGGCAAGACAATCGCGGTTCAAATGAACAGCTCGCATCATAGTTACATGACGCAGTTTTCCAATATAAAGCTTAGTTTGTACCCGACGGTAGAGTCGGCGCTGCGTGCGGTATCGATCGGAACGGAGGTCGCGTTTGTCGGTAATTTTGCAACGTCCAGCTACCTTGCAAAGTCGCTTGGCATTGCAAATCTTAAGTATTTTCCGATTGAAACCAATGAAGACGATACGGCACAATCCTTGCATTTTGCGATTCGTAAGGATTGGCCGGAGCTTGTAAGCATTATTAACAAAGCTTTGGCGAGCATTACGAAAGAACAGCGCACAGAGATTATCAACAGATGGATCGACGTGGAAGGCGCAGTCGATTATTCCTATGTTCTTCGCGTGATTGGAATTGCCGGATCGATTCTTGTCGCGGTTCTGGCAGTGTCCTATTTTTGGATCATTCGTCTGCGCAAAGAGGTCGCAAAGCGCAAAAAGGCGCAGGAGGAACTTATAGCAGCGAAAGAAGAGGCGGTTTCCGCAAATCAGGTGAAGTCTCTTTTTCTAGCTCGTATGTCGCATGAGATTCGGACACCGCTCAACGCGATATTGGGTATGGCATATCTGATGAAGAAAACGGATATGACCGCAACCCAGAGTATGTATCTCGATAAACTTTCCCAGGCTTCGCGTAACATGCTCGGTACGATCAATGACATTCTGGATTTTTCGAAAATTGAGGCCGGAAAAATCACGATCGAGAAAGTTCCGTTCGATTTGGATAAGATACTTCAGCGAATCATCAGCATAGAATCTGTTAAGGTGGAGGAACAGGGGATCGATCTGTTTGTAAACAAGAGCCCTGACGTCCCATCTATGTTTTTTGGTGATCCGCTTCGCATCGAACAGATTTTACTGAACCTGATTAACAACGCCGTCAAGTTTACGAATCACGGCTCGGTACGCGTAAATATCACTGCCAACACGCCCCAGAATGCGGAATGCTATATCAAGTTCCTCGTCAGCGATACAGGAATTGGCATGTCGGAGGAACAGTTGGGGCACTTGTTCATTCCGTTTGATCAAGGGGACTCAAGCATTAGCCGCCGTTTCGGTGGAAGCGGGCTCGGTCTTTCAATTGTGAAGTATCTAACCGACCTTATGGGCGGCATAATAACAGCAGAAAGCGAACAGGGACATGGATCAACGTTCACAGTGTGTCTACCATTGAAGGTTGACGCGGAACAGGAAGCTACAAAGAATGCACGTATGTCTTCGGATTGTTTCCGAAACACGCGTGCGTTGATCTTGCTGAAACAGGAAGGGATGCGCGCTCAGCTGGAAGAGTACTTACGTTCGTTTGGAATTCAAAACGAGATTGTTGGAACGGAACAGGAGATACGCGAGAAGCTTGATGATTCCAGAAGAAAGGGTGATAGCTTATATCAACTGTTAATGATTGATTATGCGACACCACAAAGCGGAGGGATCGAATTTTTTAGAAAACTGAAAGCGGAAAGGCGAATCGACAGCAGCAACAAGACAATTCTGATCGTCCCTATGATGCGAGAGGATTTGTTTGATGAGTTGGAGTCGGCAGGGATCGATATTGGAATCGCAAAACCGATTATTCCCTCAGTCTTATACAACGGCATTATCGAGATTCTGAAGATTAAGCCACCCGAAGAGAAACAGCAGCAACAAAAACAAGATCATTTGATTGCACCTCATCCGTACACGCTGCTTCTTGTTGAGGATAATAAGACAAATCAATTCATTGCAAAAAACATCCTGGAGCAGGCAGGCTTTGTTATGATTCTCACCTCGGACGGTGAAGAAGGGTATCAATATTTCGCGGCGCATCAGAATGAGATCGACCTGATTCTAATGGACCTACATATGCCTGTGATGGACGGATACACCTCCTCCGACCTGATTCGAAAGATCAGTCAAGATATTCCGATTGTTGCAATGACGGCTGATGCAATCGCCGGAATCGAAGAGAAGTGTCAAAGCCATGGCATTTGGAATTATGTGAGCAAACCGTTTGAACCGGATCAACTGATTGAGACACTGATTACCATCTTGAGAGGGAAAGAACCAAAGGCGCAAATCAAGAAGGTAGATGCATCAATGAGCACTGCGGTGGACGCAGCACGCATCGTCGATTTTGAAGTCGGAATCAAGAGAATGGGTGGAGACAAAGAGATTTATCGCTTGGTGCTACAATCGTTTGCCGATGAAAACTACAATATAGAAGAGCAATTACGAAGCGCGATTCAGCTAAAAAACTTCGCTCAAGGCGAACAGATCGTCCACAAAATCAAAAGCAGCGCAGGCAGCGTTGGAGCGGAGAGTCTGCATG
>QKAN01000084.1 GCA_003246365.1 Clostridia bacterium | reverse complement strand
GCCGATACGTTCACAAATACCTTTTGCGATGACTTTTTCCTCATCGATGTCGATGAGTTGATACTTCAGAGAAGAGCTGCCTGCATTGATGACCAGAATATACGTCATTTTGTACGGTTCTCCTTATCCATTTTGTGCCTGAACGGCGGTTATTGCGACGACTGAAACGATATCTTCCACGCTGCAACCACGGGAAAGATCGTTGATTGGATATTTAAATCCCTGGCAGATCGGGCCGATCGCTTCAGCGCCCGCAAGACGCTGTACCAGTTTGTATCCGATATTGCCCGCCTGCAAGTCAGGGAAAATCATAACGTTCGCTTTGCCCGCAACCGGACTGCCCGGACATTTGAGCTGCCCAACCTTGGGAACAAGCGCGGCGTCTGCTTGCAGTTCACCGTCTGCGTTTAAATCAGGTGCGATCTCGTGCAGGATTCGAGTTGCCTCAACAACTTTATCGACGAGTTCGTGCTTTGCACTGCCTTTGGTGGAGAATGAAAGCAACGCAACGCGCGGCTCCATGCCGCAGAGGCATTTTGCAGTCTGCGCAGACGACACGGCAATTGCCGCAAGCTGTTCTGACGTCGGATTCGGATTAACCGCACAATCGCCGAAAACCATCATGCCGTCGTCGCCATATGCTTTATTCGGAATTTCCATGATAAAGCAGCTGGACACAACGGAGATGCCTTTCGCCATTTTGATGATTTGCAGACCCGGACGGAGCGTGTCGCCCGTCGTGCTGATAGCGCCCGCAACCATACCGTCTCCGCGACCTTTTAAAATCATCATTGCCGCATAGAACTTTGTGTCTTTCATCATTTTAACGGCGGACTCAGGCGTTACACCCTTTGCCTTACGCATTTCGTAATACGCGTCTACGTATTCCTGGAAGTCTGCGTCTTTTTCGGGATCAACAAGAGAAACGCCGTCGAGCGATACGTTGAATTTCTGAGCCGTTGCCAGAATTTCATCCGTGTTCCCGAGCAGCGTTACATCGGCGATTCCTTCTGCTTTAATCAGTGATACCGCTTGTACGGTACGTTCTTCCGATCCCTCCGGAAGTAGAATTCGTTTCTTCTGCATCTTTGCTTTGAGCTTGATCGTGTCCATCAATGCCATGACAGTTTTACGCCTCCAATATGAACATTCGTTCATGATTTTTGAAAACACGGAAAACGAACATTTTTTTGTTCGTTTCTATCATGTTTCTTACATTTTGTTCTCAACCGCATGAGTATATCACAAACATGTCCAAAATGGTATACTTGTTATACGAAAATTAAGCAAACTATAGGAGAAAAATCATGCGCGTCGTCGGTATTATTGCAGAATATAATCCGTTGCACAACGGACATATCTATCATCTCGAGCGCGCGAAATCTCTTTCCGGTGCGGATTACTGTATTGTTGTGATGTCCGGCAATTTTGTGCAGCGCGGTGAAGCGGCGTGCACCGATAAATTCTCTCGCGCAGCCTGGGCTCTGCGCGCCGGAGCCGATCTTGTTCTGGAACTGCCAAGCGTCTATGCAATTGCTCCGGCTGAACGTTTTGCCGCCGGCGGTGTGCGCACGCTAAACGGCACCGGAGTCGTAACCGATCTGGCTTTCGGTTGCGAAGCACCGGATTTACAGACGCTTTATCAAATTTCCGATATCATCACAACCGAACCGCCTGCTTTGCAGGAGGCTATTAAAAAGCATCTGTCTTTGGGGAAAAGTTATCCGCGCGCGCGCTTTGATGCGCTTTCGGAATACGGCGTTCCGAAAAACATGCTCAGCGCTATTGCGCAGCCGAACAACATTCTTGCCGTTGAATATCTTAACGCAATTCGTCAATATGCGGAAGGGATTGAGCCCCTTCCGATAGAACGCGTCGGAACTGGTTACCACAGCGAGGAAATTGTGGGTGAATTTGCAAGCGCTACCGCAATCCGGAAAGCAATTGTGGAGGGTAGACACGAAATACTGGCAACAATGCCGAACTTCGTGGGCGGTCCTCTGCTGTATGACGAACAATTCATCATTCCGCAGGAAGCGCTCAGCGACGTCATACTCTACGCAATTCGCAGGATGTCCGTTTCCGAACTGGCCGCGCTTCCGGATGTTGCGGAAGGTTTTGAAAACGTTCTATACCGCTCCGTTCGGCAGGCAAGAACGCTTTCCGAGTTTTATGAACTCATTAAAACCAAGCGCTATACACTTGCGCGATGCAAACGCATCGCCGTTTGTGCTCTATTAAATATTAAAAACGAGCAAGTGCGAAAAATGGTGCAAAGCCGTGAGGGCAGCTACCTGAAAGTGTTGGGATTCCAAAAAAGCGCGCGCCCATTGTTGAGCGAAATTGCGAAGCGAAAGACCGCTCCACTGATTCTCCGCAACAGTGATTTAGAAGATTGTCCTGCAATTGTTCGACAAAACGTAGAAACCGACCTGTTTAGCACGGATATTTTAAGTTATGTTACAACGCAGGAAATCAAACGAGATTTAAGTGGAGCAGTCATCATTTAACTTCGCCCCTTACTCACTGTGAATATGTTATGAAATAACACAGAAGCCGTATATTCTTTCAACGGCTTCTTGTTTTATACAATTTATAACATGTCTGATACAAATGATGTACACATCTGTTTATTTGAGCATGCAATTTTAATGATTTCAGGAATCGATTAGTTTTTTAATAGCAGGGAGTGCCTCGTTCACCGCGCGTCTGCCTTCGTCAATTGTTGCGCCGGCCTGATCGGTTTGAAATCTTCCGCGTACGAACAAAACTTCCGGCACCAGCATAATATCTGCCTCTTCCCTGCGGATTTTTGTCAACTCCCATTGCATGATGTTGATCGTATGGTTCATGAGCTGATAAACGCCCATATCCGAAACATCTTTATAATCTCCGTGGTATCCGACATCAACGCCAATCACGACATCCATACCGTGATCACGCAGCGTTTTGCACGGGACGCGCTCCAGCACGCCGCCGTCGATATACGTCTTGCCGTTGAGTTGCACCGGTTCGAAAAAAGCGGGAATGGACATGCTTGCGCGGATGCTTTCATGCATCGGCCCTTCTTCCAGAACATCAAGTTTCCCCGTTTCCGCATCGACAGCGACGCAGCAAAAAGGCGTTTTCGTTTCTGAAAACGTTTTGTCATGTGTAAAAACGCGTACAAGATCCTGTAAACGTTCGCCTTTCAGCAATCCGCTTGCAAGAGGCAGCTTTACGTCAAGATAATCATACAGTTTGATCGATTTTATAAAGCGTTCCAGCATATACAAATCGGTACCAACACTATAGATTCCGCCAATGATGGCGCCCATGCTGCAGCCGGAAATCATATCCACATGGATGCCCGCTTCATCCAGCGCCTGTAATACACCAATATGCGCAAATCCTTTTGCGCTGCCTGCGCCAAGCGCCAATCCAATTTTTTTGCTCATCTTTTCACCTGATTCGTTTCATTCGAGACAGAAAACGAGCCGGAGGAAAACCCACGGCTCGCTGTTGCTATTTAATAATCGTCATCCTCATCATCGTCATCTGCTTCAATGAATTCGATCAGGCGCTTGCGCGGTTTTTTCTCCTTGGTTGCCTTCGGTGCCGGTTCGTCCCAACCCTCTTCGTCATCGTCGTCTTCGTCGTCGTCTTCCGCTTCGAGCAATCTGGAAAACAGGCCTTTTTTCTTCGGCGGAGCTTCATCGAGTTTTGCTTCTCTACGGCGCGGCGCTTCTTCCATGTCTTCCGCCGGAATGGGGCGGGCGACGGGACGCGCAAATTGACGCGTAGCGGTCGGGTCGTCTTCAATCGGCATACGCTCAACGCCGCTATGCGGCGAAACTCGCGGTTGACGCGCGGTTTGCTGGCGCGGCGGTTCCGCATAACGAACGGGTTCCGCATATTGCTGTTCGACGGGCGCATACTGTGCCTGCGCCTGCGGTGCATATTGCGGCTGTGCCTGAACGGCGGGTTGCGGCGCATACTGAGCCGCGGGTGCATATTGTGCTTCCGGTGCGGCGACCCGAACGGGCTGCGCAACCGGCTCGTCGCTTACGCCGAGTTCCTTGCGGTTGTTTTCGATCATCTGGTGATATTCCGCAATATAACGCTGCAAATCTACGAGAATTTCATCTGCGTATTTGCGGGCGCCGTTGTAAATTGCGGTTGCGTTTTCTTCCGCTTCTGCGGCAATGCCGCTTGCGCGGGTAAACGCTTCTTTATAAACTTCGGACTCGCTGACGCGGCGGTCGTATTCGGCCTGCGCGTCGGAACGGATTCCGTCCGCCTGAGAGCGGGCTTGTCCGAGAATGGTCTCCGCTTCCTGATTCGCCTGCTCAACGATTTCCTGCGCCGTTTCTTTTGCGTCGGCAATCGTGTTTTCCGATTCAGAAAGAATGCCCGTCGCGCGGCGGATATCTTCCGGTATAACGACCTTCAGGTCTTCCAGGAGATCCAGCAGGCGATCGACTTCCACAACCCGCTTGTTGGTTCCGCCAATCTTCGGGCGCGGGCTCTCCTCCAGCTCCTGTTTAATTCGATTTATAATGCTGAAAATTTTCATGGTTTGTGCGCTGCTCATGGTTTTCTTAACCTTTCTGCAATAATATTATGAATACTGTCTGGTACTAATCCTGTAATATCTCCGGACATGGATCCGATTTCTCTGATCGCGCTGGAGCTTAAAAACGAATGTTCTGGACGCGCCATAAAATAAACGGTTTCAACGTCCGGCGCAAGATGGAGATTCAAAGCGGTAATTTGAAACTCGTATTCAAAGTCCATCGTTGCCCTGAGTCCGCGAACCACATATCTGGCGCCAACCGCATGGGCATAATCAACAAGCAGTCCGTCGAAACTTGTTACTACAACGTTCTTCATTCCCTCGGCGTCAACCATCCGCTGGATCATATCGACCCGTTCTTCTACCGAAAAGACAGGATGCTTGATGGCGTTGTTTAAAACGCTCACATAAACGAGGTCAAACATCGCAATTGCGCGTTCCAATACGTCGTGATGACCGATCGTAAACGGATCGAAACTGCCCGGATACACGCAGCATCGCGAACTGTTCTTGCTTTTTTCCATAGATGCTCCCATACGATTATGATGCGACCGCAGCGCTTTGATAGATCGTTACGGCGCAAGCGCCATATCGTCTTGTCTCAATCGCCCGGCCAAGCGTTTCGTTCACGTGCGGCGGCAATTCCGTCGCATGTTCCAGGATAACGCGCCCGTTCGGATGTAGTAATCCTCTGGAAAATATCTCTTCTGCCGCCTTTTCCGCAGTGCCGTCGCGATAAGGCGCATCGAGAAAAACAAAATCAAATTTCTCGCCTGACCTTGCCAGGTCTGCGAGACATACCGCAAAATCTTTGCTGAAAACCTGAACTTTATCCGCCAATCCAAGCAGTTTTGCGTTTGCTTGAATCTGCTCTGCGCAATCCCGGTTGCGGTCGTTGCAAACAACCTTTTTTGCGCCTCTTGACGCGGCTTCCAATCCGAGGTTGCCCGAACCGGAAAACAAATCCAGCACGCTGCTGTCTGCAATTTCGAATTGCAGCATCCCGAAAACGGATTCCTTCACGCGATCCAACGTTGGCCGCGTGTCCATTCCTTTTGGCGCGTCAAAGCGGCGACCGCGCGCCGATCCGGCGATAATTCTCAAGATACGTCCCCCGTTCAGGTCCGGCGGTTTTGCTTCGGCGGATACATACGGCAATATGCTTTTGCCGAAATGAATCCATAAAAAGCTACTTTAGTATAGCACTGACAACACGCTCACACAAGAAAAACATCCGTTTTTCGCGGCAGTCTGCCGCTTTTCGTATTTGAAGTTCACGATTTTTTCACGTGAGCAACTTTAGTCGTCTTCCAAAATCGGGCCAATCCCCGCCTGCACAAACAGATCGTACGGATTTAGATATTTCCCCTCCGGCGAAACCAACCCCAGGTGCAGATGATACGCCACGCTGTTGCCCGTGCTTCCGACTATGCCAATTTGCTGCCCCTGCTTTACAGCATCGCCCTCTTGAACGAACGTCGTGAGCTCATACATATGATAGTAATGGTATGTGTAGCCAAACGGGTCTTCGATCATTACATAATATCCGGGAATCGGTAAGTAGCCGATGTATTTCACGACCCCGTCCGTTACAGACAAAATCGGTGTTTTCCCGCGCATTTTAATATCTGTGCCAACATGCAAACGCGTTTCGTGCGAACGCGGATCATACCATCCGTTTTTGATTACACCACCCGGAACAGGATGCGCCACCGTAGACAGGTATTCCTTGGAATAAATATGTGTTTCAACCGGAGCAACCGTTCCGTCGTCGTTATAAACCGTGTTTAGATAATCCAGCGCAAGAACCGCTTCAACCGTTTGGTCATGCGTGCCCAATGCGGCGATCTGTTCAATTGTTGGATTCGGCCAGCAAAGCGTTATGCCGGAATAGATGTTACCATCGTATTGCACCGCCAGTGAACTGGAAATCTCGTTGATGAAGTCTTCTCCGAATACATAATAGAGCGCCGCGCAGTCGCGCCAGTTCAGCTGCATTTCCTGCATTCCTCCGGTTATAATCGGAATTTCTGCCTCGCGCAAATCTCGGCTGATGAGCTGAACACATTCTGCGGACGAAAGCTGAATTGCGTTATCGATTGTTTGCGCTAGTGCGGTAAACGCCTGCACATTTTGCGCATAGCTGTCGTAAACATCCGGTTGGAATTCAACCAGAGACTCGCTCCAAGATGTCCAATCCATTGTTAACGTTGTTTGCATGAGTCGCGCAGCCGCATCGAACGAAGCGTTGAGCCGTTGATTTCTTGTCATATGCGCGGTTTTGGAAGTTGTTGAAATATAGCCTTCTTCCCAACGCAGCATGACTGCGGCATAGGCGGCGGAGTCCGCCTTTAAAATGTTTGCGCCGCAGCATGCGTCCGCTAAAATGGCGAAAGCTTCGGACGGGTCCGGGGTTTCTTCCGGCGCGGGCGTTTCTTCGGCGTGCGCAGAACGAAGAGAAGCTGTCGATGCCGCTAACAGCACCGACAGCAGTAATATCAGTATTCTCTTGTTGCGTAGCACTCTCATCTACTTCCGAATCTAGTCCACTACCATGTTGGTTCAACGTAAGGTGTAGCGGTCGGAGCTTCTGTTACCGTCGGCTCAACCGTCGCCGTTGTGCCGGTTCCGTCGCTAACGGTCGGCGTCGGCGTAGCGGTGTCTTCATCTTCGCCATCGCCAAGATCCGGCAACGGGGCTGCTTCATATTTATACGCCAGAACATGCTCAACGCCTTCAATCGTCCAGTTGTCTGTCCAGGGCGCTGTTCCCGCCGTCAGCTTGATGTTTGCAATCGACTTCGGCAAAACAAGCTGCGCGCGGATCGTTCCCGTCGCGGTATCGAGCGGGTCTCCATCGCGAATTTCGCATGTTGTGCCGTATCCGATGTTATACCAAATCCAGCGCGCATCCGGCACGGTAAGGCGGATACAAGCGTGGCTTGCTTTTGAACCGAGATTATCATAGGACTCCTGCACCAGAGTGCTGAGGTCCTTCGCCTTATCATATAAAACCGAATGGAAATAGGTTCTGCTGTGAATCAGCGTCAGATACTGCGCCGCTTCCAGGTTGACAAACTGATAAAAGCGTTCTTTCGGCACCTGAATCTGCCAGATGCCGCTGGTCGTTTCGTGTCCATACTCTTTGTTCGGGTTTCCCGTTGAGCAGAGCATATAACGCACCGGTTGTGTTAAATCCGGCTGACCGAGTTTCGTGCCGTCATCCAGACGTTTATATACCAACACGACCTGCCACTGCTTGTCGACGATAATATAGTATGTCTGCGGATCGGGGAAACCGTCCTTGAGCAGTTCTTTCGCCTTCGTGCTCATGTCGTCTAAACTGCCGACCAATTCTTCATAGGTCATGTTGACCGTTGGCGCATAGTATGAAAACGGCAGCGGAGTTGGCGTCGGTTCGGGAGACGGCGTTGGAGAGGGCATTTCGTCAAAGTCCGCGTCGTTCAAGTCCACCACTTCCATGCTGACGATTACCGGTTCCGGCGTAGGCGTCAATTCCGCCGCGACCTCAACGGTGTCCGTGCAACCAAATAAGAAAAGAGCGGCAATCACAAGACCCGCTATGAGCGGTATCTTCGCGTTTTGTCGTTCCATGGGCATAATCGTAACCTCATTATATTGATATCATCGACATCATCCATCTATATATCGTACATAAAGACGGATTTCAGCGTTCAAGCGCTGTATACGAATCGCGAGTATTGTACCACAATGCCGCTATACATGACTTCATCTCGCGTGAAAGTTCACAATTTTTCCCGAATGCGTTCTTTAAGCATTCGCGTCGTCGGTGTCCTGTGCGGTGTTCTGCCCGGCGGTTTGTGTGCTCAATAAAATCTGCATCGCACGCGTCCCGTATTCCAGAGAACATTCTGTATATGCGGTTAACGCACGAAAGATTTCGTTTCGAACTTGTTCCGATAACTTGACGCGATCCATATCTGCGTCTTCCAGCATCAACATGCGGCGCATGCCTTCCAAAGCGGTCTTGCTAACAACTTCGCCGTGTTGCACACAGGCGTTGCAAACCACGCCGCCGCGCGGCGAAAAACGGACGATTGCGTCCGAGCGAATATCCCGCCCGCATTGCGCGCAAACCGTGATCGCGGGGCGATAGCCGATTACGTTGAGAAAACGAACCAGAAAACAGCAGAACAAATCCTGCGGATTCGATGTTCCATAAGATAGGAACGAAAGCGAATGATACAGCAAAGAAAAAAGCGCTTCGTTCGGCTCGTTTTCCGGCGCTGCGTCGTGGCACAAGCGCAGCATGACCGAGCCGATGGAAAAACACTCATAATCCTCGCGAATCGGATAAAACGACTCTTTTACATCGCATGCGTTGATCGTCGCTTTTTCTTTTCCGGTGTATATTTCAAATTGACCGAACACAAACGGTTGGCATGCGTTTACAAGCGGACTTTGCGGCTTTCTGCAACCGCGCGCTTTTGCTTCCAGTCTGCCGTGTTCAATGGTGAATATGCTCAATATTCGGTCGCTCTCGCGATAGTTGGTATACCGCGTTACGATTCCTTCCGCGCACATGACCGGCATAGTCCGCTCCTACTCTTTTCTATCACTCATAACCGAGTTCGTGCAGCATGCCTTGACGGTTTCGCCAGTCTTCCTTAATTTTTACCCATAATTGAAGATTGACAGGGCAACCGAGCATCCACTCGATGTCTTTTCTCGATTCCTGCCCGATTTTTTTCAGCATCGATCCACCTTTACCGATGATGATTCCTTTGTGTGATTCGCGTTCGCAATATATGGTTGCGTAAACGTCCATCATGTCGCGGTCTTCCCTGCGTTCCATTTTTTCAACGCCGACGCCGACGCCATGCGGCACTTCTTCCCGAAGAAGCAATAGCGCCTTTTCGCGAATTAACTCGCCGCAAAGTAACCGTTCCGGCTGGTCGGTAACCATATCTTCCGGAAAATACTGTGGGCCGGGCACAAGAAACCCGCGCAAAGCCTGCTCCAGTTCTTCCAGTCCTTTTCCCGTCTCCGCAGAGCCGCGCAGAACCGTTTTTACAAACGCATAGGAACGAAGCGTTTCTTCCGCTTCGTTTGCCTGTCCAAGGCTTGCAATGTCCGTTTTGTTGATAAACGCAACGACAGGCGCTTTCGCCTGACTGAGTTTATCCAGCAGAACGGCATCTTTTTCTCGCACGCCTTGCGTTGCATCGGCAACAAAAAGAATTGCCTCAACTTCGTTCATTGCGTCGTATGCAACTTTTTGCATGTATTCGCCGAGTTTGTTCTTCGGGTTTGTAACGCCGGGTGTATCGAGAAAAACAATCTGGTAATCCTGACGCGACAAAACGCCGGTAATCTTATTTCTCGTCGTCTGCGCGCGGTCGGTTACGATTGAAATCTTTTGACCGATCATTTTATTCAGCAGCGTGGATTTTCCGACATTCGGACTACCGATAATGGAAACGAAACCGGAAAGAAAATCGCTCATATCAAATCCTCTGGCCCGAAAGAATGCGGCAGTAGTTCCCCGAGCGTAGACTCGACGAAGTTTCGCTTTCCGTCCGCAAACACAACGGGCATATCATCCTTGCAAAATTCGCGCAGAACCTGACGGCAAACACCGCAGGGCGCCGCAGGATTTTTGCCGGAGCAAACGATCACGATGGATTCAAACTCATGTTCGCCTTCCGAAACCGCTTTGAACATTGCCGTGCGTTCGGCGCAGTTGGTTGGCGTATAGGATGCGTTTTCAATGTTGCAGCCAAGATAATATTTCCCGCTGGAAGCCTTCAGGCAGGCTCCCACTTGAAAATGCGAATACGGCGTATAGGCGCGCTGCATAGCCTCATATGCGAGGTCCAGCATTTTTTCTCGCTCTTCAGCGTTTATTTTTTTCATCTTCTGTACCCCAGATCGTTCAAAATAGCTTCCTGTTTCGCAGTCATAATTGTTTCATCCTGCGGCGTCATGTGGTCGTATCCCAACAGATGCAGTGAACCGTGAACAGCCAGAAACGCAAGCTCGCGTGAAAGAGAATGTCCGTATTCTTCCGCCTGCTCCTGCGCGCGCTCAAAACAGATTGCGATATCGCCGAGATATCCATCCGGCGGGCAAAGAATCGCGTCCCCTTCCCATGCCGGAAACGTTAGAACATCCGTCACGCGGTCGATATGGCGATATCCCGCATTCAGACGTTGAATCTCCTCGGCATCGGTAACGAGCACGCAAACGTCTCCTGTTACACTCTCGCTAGCAAACGCAGATTCCACGACGCGACGAATCAGTGGCTCCGCGTCTTCCGGGAGACAATCTAATTCGGTTTGCACATCGATCATGACATCGCCTCCACACCGCCGGGATAGCGGATGCGTTCGTGCATCAATCCAGACAGAGTAACGAGGAAACTCTTTTCAATCCGGTTGATTTCATCAAGCGTCAACGGGCTTTGTTTCAACTGACCGTCGTCCATTTTGCCTTGTATAATGCGGCGAACCATATCCGCAACATCGTCGCGTGTCGGTTCGCTCATAGAACGCACCGCCGCTTCGCAGCTGTCGGCCAACATAACAATCGCGCTCTCTTTTGTGCTCGGCAGATTTCCCTGATAGCGGAACAAGCGTTCAATCACCGGTTCGCCGTCCTCTGTCTGCATTTGTTTTGCTTTATAGTAAAAATAGCTCACTAATGTCGTGCCGTGATGTTCCGCGACGATTTTCTTCACTTCTGCCGGCATGCGGTAACGCGAAAGGTAGGACATAGCATCCTTCTGATGCGTAATGATAAACCCGGCGCTTTCTTCCGGCGCAAGCGTGTCGTGAATGTTGAACCCATTCTGATTTTCGCGGAAATACTGCGGTCTGCGCAGTTTGCCGACGTCGTGATACATTGCACCCGTACGCGCCAACAGCGCGTTTGCGCCGATTGCATCCGCTGCGCCTTCCGCAAGCGCCGCAACCATCATACTGTGATGATATGTTCCGGGCGCAGCGGTCATCATTTTTCGCAGCAGCGGATGATTGGTGTTCGCAAGTTCATGCAAACGGGCAGGCGTTACGATATCAAACAAGTTTTCCCACATGCTTAGCATGCCGACGCAGAAAACGGATAGTATCAGCGCGGAGGCCATCTGCAATCCGGCATAGATGAGCGAGGTATTCCAAGAATATTCGAGAATGGTTCCTCCGGCGATTACGACGGCAGCGCCGGCAACTCCGCCGAGCGCACCGGCCGCAATTAAGGTTCCGCGTTTTTTCGTTCGCTCGGTAATCAGCATCGTCATCTGTCCCGATACAAGGATTGCAGCCATGCCAAGGATGGAATCTGAACCAAACATCGTTGTGCCGCTGCCTCCGGCAAGGAGTGCAAACGACATTGCAAACGCGATATTGACCGCTTCCGCCGCTTTGCGCGACACCAACAAAGTCGTAAGCAATACGCCGAATATTGCCGGCGTGACACGCGGGTCAATGATATAACACAGCCATTCCAGCAGCAGCGACAACATGAGGATAAGCGCCAAAATGGTCATTTGCTTGCTGGACGAAAATGTATTTGGTTCGAACACAAACAGATACAGGGCAAGCATGCCGAACACAAGCAGTAGATATGCAATTGTGCCCGGGGTCAGATGACTCGCAGATTCCGCGCCTTTGACAAGGTCGAGCGACAGCAGCATGTCATACTGCTCCTGTGTCACTTCCTGTCCTGCTTCTACAATCGTTGCACCACGGGCGATATAGACCGGTTCAACCGCGTCGGCTGCTTTTTCTTGCGCCCGTGTGGTTTCAACGGAATTAATTACATTTGTCGGCAGAAGATATGCTTCGTAAACCATTTCTCCGACCGCTTTCATCCAAACCGAAAGCGTGGATATTTTTAACTCTTTATTTATGGCAGCGAGTGTTTTCGCCTGAT
>QKAN01000215.1 GCA_003246365.1 Clostridia bacterium | reverse complement strand
ATCGGACTCGGTGAACTGCCCTCGTTTGCGGCGGCAAAGAAGTTTGTGCGCGGGAGTGCGACGTTTGATCCGAATGCGGAAAATAAGGCTATGTATGAAGATCTGTTTTCGCAATATCAGCAGCTCTATCGCTCGTTGTCCGGGCTATATGAACAGGCAAACGGCAAGCGGTTTACGGAAGAAGCAAAGTAAAAGTCGGAAAAGGCAAAGGGGCGAAACAAGATGACAAAATCCGAAGCCGTGAAGGCTTTAGTCGAAATACAAACACAACTGCGGCACGAAGGCCTGCTCCAAACCGAAGGCGGCGCGGTGAAAGCCGCTCTGCGTCTGGAAGACGGGGCGGTGTTCTTTGCCGAAATGCAGGGCACAGATATCACCATGCAAGAACTTGACGCATTGCCCGAAGAAGAACCGTTTCTGCGCGCTTTTGCGATCAAACCGGAAGCCAAAGCTCTGCTCCTGCTTTCGGGCGTTTATGCGCCGCAAGTCGCCGATACAATGCGCCAACTCACGGCAGAGCTGGACGATATGGCGCAGATTGTGGGGCTGACTGCGCGCGTGGCGCAGTCGCTGGAATCGCGCGAAATGGAACGTTGCTTGAAAGGCCGCAACAGCTGTTTTGTGAAAAACAGCGGCATGCTCATTACCGGACGCTCGGCAAATGAAGCGGTTACGGGAGCGATTTTATTGGAAAAAGCGGCTATGACGCACATCCTCGCAAAGAAAATAGGCGGGGCGAAGCGAGTTCCCCTGTTTTCGGCAGCGCTCATGCATGCGGTTTATCAAAAAAAATACTCAAAAATCAATTTAGAAGACGAGCAAACGGACAAGGAAGGCGCTGCTTCAAAAACGGCAGACGACCATATGGCACGAACCGGAAAAGAACAAAAATTGCGGGAAGAGATTGTGTCCTACGGAAAGCGTTTGACCGACGAAGGTCTGGTTCAGGGGACCTGGGGGAATATCGCCGTGCGGCTGGATGAGACATACATGCTCTGCACACCGAGCGGACTGGATTACCGCAGGCTGACGGCGGACGACATCGTAAAAGTGGAACTCAGCACGCTTTCCTACGGAACCCAGCGAAAACCGACCAGCGAAAAGCGGCTGCACCGCGATTTATTTGTAGCGCGTGCAGACGTAGGCGCGGCAATTCACACGCACGCGAAACTCTGCGGTGTGTTCGCCGCAGCGCGGAAACCCGTTTGCTGCATCACCGGGGAAATGCAGACGATGATTGGCAGCGAGATGCGCTGTGCGGGACATGCCCTGCCTTCCACGAAGAAGCTCTCTAAGGTTGCGTTGGATGCACTCGGCGACCGGAACGGCTGCCTTTTGATGAATCACGGCGCGCTCTGCTGCGGCGCCAATCTCGAACAGGCATATCTGGCCTGCAAAGCCGCGGAAGAAGCGGCGGCGGAGCAGCTGGGACTGCAATAAGAATCATCGAAAACAAATCAAAATCAAAAAAAGACGAAGCATAACGCTTCGCCTTTTTGGTTTCCGTTAACTTATGAATCCAGCTTGTTCAACCGAGAGAGCACATAGAGCAGAACACTGTTCCAATAGATTGCGACTTCGTTGGTTGAGTAGCTTTCCACTGAGTCAAGATATCGCTCCGAATCGGGTTTGCCTGCAAGCAGGGTCTTTGCCGCGAGGTCGTGCAGATATTGATCCGGCCCGCCAACGAGCATGCCGGGCATTGCGCGCCCTGCCGCAGCAGAGGGACGATGATGCGGGTGCTTCGGCGAGGTTTCATCCGCTCCGGTTACAAAGTTGACGCCCAGCGGATTGTTGCCGAGGATGTAAGCAAGATGTGCGCGTGCGGCGGAAACATATCGTTCGTTTGCCTGCGCGTCGTTTGCCATCAACAACGTCATGGCGTTGTTGAGCAGATACATATTGCTTCCCCAAAGGAATTCGTCAATCGAGATTCCGAAGGGACTGTTTTCCGATTTTTCACAAAGATGTTCCGCGGTTGTGATTAAATCCGCGCGGATGCGCCCGACCAGTATGTCGTCTTCACAAACGCGCCCGCCAAAATACAGCACCGCGTTGCCGTATCCGCCGACATCCGCCCAGCCGAAATCTGCGCTTCTTCCGCTGCGATAAAGCATGGAAGCGTCGGAAAGATAATTTGGCTGTCCGGTTGCCTGATAGAGTGCGCAGGCGGCAAAATACCGCTCATCCGAATCGTTTTCGTCGCCATACTCGCCCGTAACAACGCCGGAAGGGTTGTGGAAAGGCAACGGTTTGCTATGCATCAGAAACTCATATGCATTGACCGACGCACGGAGGCAACGCTTTGCAAACGTCCGGTCGATCGACTCGTAAAGCGGATAAGCCATTGCCATAACCGCTGAAAAATCGCCTGTCGCCGCGGTGGAAACCGGAAACACGAATTGATCTGCCGTTTCCTGCTGCGGCGCAATCATGTCGGGAAAGTATGCACAGGTGATTTTGTGATAAACACCGCCGTCATCCCGCTGCATCCGCAGCAGCCATTCCAGTTCAAACCGAACCTCATCCAGAACATCCGCAACGCCGTTGCCGCTCTCGGGAATGTTCCAATCGTCACCGAACGCTTCTGGCGTGGCCCGAAACGCCAGAAGCAGATCGGCAACAGCCTTACAGGCAGGCACGACATACCGTCCGTAATCGCCAGCATCGTGCCAGCCGCCGGATATGTGGAGGAATGTATCCGTACGAAATACACGAGCAGGCGCGGTATGACACGCCGGATGAGAAAACTCTCCCGCAAGATTTGCGTTGAGCGAAACGCCGCAACGCTGAAGATAAAACATACGTCCAACGGACTGAATGAGAGATTGCGCTATGGGATTTTTGAGCATGCCAATTTGCGATAGATTTTTGTTTTTGTTCATGGGCAGGTAGATGCTGGAAACCTGCTGCGATTTCATGCTTTCCATGGGTTGCGCCTCCTAACGCGAAGAGTTAGCCTGATATTTGGCGAAAAAATCGTGTTTAATCGTTGATATCTTTCACTGTGTCGCCTTTGAGCAGCTCTCCGGAAACCATAATTTGCTGCGGAAGGCAAGTCTTTGGCTGTTCGATTGCTTCAACAAGACGCGCCGCGGCTTCGCGGCCCATCGATTCGGCATCCTGCCGGTAAGTTGTTAAACGGGGACGGAGTACCTGCGAGAGCAGAATGCCGTCGTATCCGGCAACACTCATATCATCGGGAATGGAAACACCCTGGCGCTCCAGTTCGTTCATGCCGCCGATAAAGGAAAAATCATCCGGGTACAGGATACATGTCGGCCGGTCGGAGAGCGAAAGCAATTCTCGCGTTGCCAGACCGCTGGATTTCGGATCCTGGTAAAGCGCCGGCTG
>QKAN01000190.1 GCA_003246365.1 Clostridia bacterium | reverse complement strand
CCGGAGAGCGCGAACGTTTTGCCTTTGATCGTGTCGCCTTCGTGTTTGAACACTTCGTTGACATAGTACACCGCGCCGAATCCCGTCGCTTCCGGACGAATCAGGCTGCCGCCGAAGCTCATGCCCTTGCCCGTCAGTACGCCGGGTTGGTAGTTGCCGCGGATGCGGCGATACTGTCCGAACAGATAACCGATTTCGCGCGCGCCAACGCCGATGTCTCCCGCCGGTACGTCCACATCCGGTCCGATGTGCCGGTAGAGTTCGTTCATAAACGCCTGGCAGAAACGCATCACTTCCCCGTCGCTCTTGCCGCGCGGGTCAAAGTCGCTGCCGCCCTTGCCGCCGCCGATCGGCAGGCTGGTCAGGCTGTTTTTAAACGTCTGCTCAAATCCCAGAAACTTCATGATCGAGAGGTTGACCGACGGATGGAACCGCAAGCCGCCCTTGAATGGGCCGATCGCGCCGTTGAACTGCACGCGGTATCCGCGGTTTACCTGTACACGACCTGCATCATCCACCCATGCGACCCGAAACGAAATCGCCCGCTCCGGCTCCGCCATGCGCTCCAGCAAACTGAGCTTTTCATATTCCGAATGCTTGGTTACCACCGCATCCAGCGAAGAATATACTTCTTCTACCGTCTGCAAAAACTCCGGTTCGTTTGCGTTTTTCTTCTTTACATCTTCCAGTACCCGCTGAATATAGGCGTTCATGCCTGTCCTCCTGATACGAATTGAAATCATTAGAAATGTGGGAATCAACCCAACCTCATCATAGCCCGCCGACCATACAAAGTCAACGAATCCGGCGCAATATATAAAAATATTTTCGTGCGCCTTTCATTTTTTAAGCAACCAATTCAATTTAAATTCTGTTTTGCTTTCCCATCTGCAAATCATTCGAAGTAAAACAGATCTTCAAATTTTTCATCCAGCGCAATGCACAGCAGAAGCGCGAGTTTTGCGGTGGGATTAAACTGGCCTGTTTCAATCGAACTGATTGTTTGCCGCGAAACGCCTGCAAGACGCGCAAGCTCGTCCTGAGAAATGTTCTTTTTCTGGCGCGCTGTTTTCAGGCGGTTTAATAATTCCAGCTTGTTTTTCATATGCGTTTTAATTAATATCCCAGACAAAACCGTATCAGCGCAAGGATTGCCGTCAGCAGCAGTACAATCCCCAGAATCAGAAATGTGCGTCTTCCCGTCTTGAAAAAGCGATATGAAAACGATACGCAAACCGAACCACAAACCACGACCGTCAAATCCATCATGCTTTGACCCTGACTTGCGCGGATATATGCAAACAAGGCAGACAGTATAACCATCGTCAAAAATGTCCACTTGATGGATTGATCGCGAACGCTCTCTTCCCGCTCATCTTTGTTTTCTTCCCTTGCTTTCTCAAGGATTTCTTCTTTGTTCATACGACCCTCTACAGATAAAATTTGACAAGTTTTCTTGTCATCGATGCCATTCTACATCGTGTCAAGAAAACTTGTCAACAAAGTTCTTTATCCTAATGCTTCTTTTTCGTTATAAGAATTTTGAAATCTTGGAAAGACTTCCGGTATCATTTTGCTTTAATGCGTCTTCCACCAATACGCGCAGCGTTTCTCCCGAGAGAAACGGAAACAGCGAATTGAGATCGCCGACTTTTTGACCCTTTTGAATTGCGGTTTTCACAATTTCATCCAACGCGTCTTCTTCCAGAAACGGCGCGATTGCCGCAACCTGAGAAACGCTGCCTCCGTCCTGCAAAAAGGCGTTTACAATTCTTCCCAGATCGTCCTCTTTTAAAAATGGTGCGATCGCGGGCAATTCGCCCAGCGAACCGCTCTTTTTAACCGTTTCCTGCGCAATTTTTCCAAGGTCTTCTTCCTCTAAAAACGGTGCAATCGCCGCAAGATCACCCATCGATCCGCCGTTGCTTATTACATAAATTGCTATTTTTCCTAAATCTGCATCCAAGAGAAACGGCGCGATTGCTGCGAGTTCCCCCGCTTTCCCCCCGTTCTCAATTGCCGACATTGCCAGTTTTCCCAGCGTTTCCTCGCGAACAAACGGCGCAATTGCCGCGAGCTTTCCGATTCCGATATTGGAAGCAAGCCGGGTTGCCAGATCGTCCAAATGGTCTTCGTCTAAAAACGGCGCAATTTTCACAAGACTTTCGAGCTTGATTTTACCTGACTTTTTCGATCTAAAACGATGCTTTTCTTCGGTCTCGTTTTTCTCTTCTTCGTCTTGCGCTTCTTCCTGCTCATCCTGCTCTTGTTCTATGACTTTTACGATTCGCGTCACCTGTTTCGGTTTGAGCAGCGGGGCAGCGTCGCCCGCTTCCGATAGCGTGATGCGTTCTTTTTTTACAAACGTTTCCTCGTTGCCGTCTATGACACTGCGGATGAGCTCGCCGCTTCGACCGCTTCCGATCAGCTCGTCAACGCTCACACCAAGCGCCTCCGCCAGCTCCGGCAGTTTGCCGATATCCGGCATAGAGGCGCCGCGTTCCCAGTTGCTCACCGCCTGAAAACTCACGCCCATCAAATCCGCCAGCGCGGGCTGGGTCATATCCTTCTCTTTTCTCAGGCGCGAAATTCGCCGCCCGATCTCTACCGCGTCAAACATGAATCCCTCTCCCTTCAGTTCTTTGGACTGCCGTAACGCAGACTAAACCAGTGTTCCGAACGATTTTTCATTTCGCGTTCGGCGAGCATCCGCCGGTAACTTTTTTCCAGTTCTTCCGGCGTGCGTTTATGAAATAATGTTTTTTTAATTTGCATCCGCATGCAGTGTGTCACCGCCTTTCGCTTGGTACGCGTTCAGCATACAAAAAGGCACCGGTTAACACCAGCAAGCAGTGCTTGAGTTGGCGGATTTGTCGACTCAAGCGTTGGTTGAGTTGGGTTCACTTGCAATTCAGCGAAAAACAGCGGCATGCTGCCGCTGTTTTTTATGTTGTTTTCGATTACGCCAGATACCCTTTCAACAATGCATCTACGTCTTTGACTAAAGCTGTAAGCGTTGCATCCAGCTGTTCTTTTGTCTTTGCCCGCGCGCCGATGTAAAGCTTCAGTTTCGGTTCGGTGCCGCTTGGGCGGATGACAATCCAGCTCTCGTCCGTCAGCAACCAGCGCAGCACATCCGACGTCGGTAGCGAGATGTCGCAACTGGTTCCGTCGTTGTTTTGGCAGCGCCGCGAGAGAAAGTCTTCATAAGTGACCGCGGCTGTGTTGGCAAATTCCGTCGGCGGCGTTTCACGAAGGCGCGCCATCGCACCGGCGATTTTCTCCATGCCTTCTTTGCCTTCGAGCGTATAGCTTTTAACGCTCTCGCTGAAAAAACCGTATGTCGCATAGATTTCATCCAGCGCGTCGGAAAGCGTCATGCCGCGCTCGGCATAGGAAATGCACGCCTCCGCCGCAAGCATCGCGGAAGAAACCGCGTCTTTATCTCGCGCCAGCCCGCCCGCAAGAAAACCGAAACTCTCCTCAAAGCCGAAGAGAAACGTCTTCTTGCCGCTGGATTGATATTCGTCTACTTTTTCGCCGATAAACCGAAATCCGGTCAGCACGTTTTCAAGGCTAACGCCATAAGCCGCGCAAATTGCGTCCGCCAGCCGCGTAGAGACAATGCTCTTGATGACAACGCCGTTTTTCGGCAGACGATTTTGCTTGCTCATCGACGAAAGGATGTGCTCAAGCAGAATGCAGCCGATCTGGTTACCGGAGAGCGTTGCCCAGTTGCCGTCCTTTGTCTTGACCGCAACACCCAGGCGATCTGCGTCCGGATCTGTTGCGAGGCACACGCGCGCACCTTTTTCTTCCGCAAGCGCAATGGCGAGACGAAATGCGCCGGGGTCCTCGGGATTCGGCGCGGTAACGGTTGGAAAGCTTCCGTCCGGCGCGCTCTGCTCCGGTACGGTGGTCACGTTTGTCAACCCGACGCGGGAGAGCAGTTCCCGAACCGGTACGGCGCCCGTTCCATGCAGCGGCGTATACACGATCGGCAGTTCGCCGCCGCGCTGGCGTACGAGAACCGGATCGAGCAGCAGCTTTTCCGTCGCCGCATAATACGCCTCGTCCTCTTCTTTTCCAACCAGCTTGATTTCGCCGGATGATACCGCTTTGTCATAGTCCATCACCTTCGGCGAGAACATCGGCACTTTTTGAATTTCTTCAAAGATCGCCTCTGCCTGTTCGGGCGCGGCTTGTCCGCCATATGCCCAATAGACCTTATAACCGTTGTATTTGCTGGGATTGTGAGATGCGGTGATCACAACGCCCGCAATGCAGCCCAAGTGCTGCAGCGCAAACGAAAGCTGCGGCACGGAGTGCAGCGTAGAAAACAGATAGGTCTTGATTCCGTTTGCCGCGAGTACGCAAGCGACCTCTTTTGCAAACTCCGCCGAAAAATGACGCGAATCATACGCGATGCAGACGCCGCACTCTTTTGCGCCTTCGCAACCGAGCAAATAGTTACTCAGCCCTTGTGTGGCCCTGCGCACGACATACACATTCATGCGGTTGGTGCCCGCGCCGAGGATTCCTCTGAGTCCCGCCGTGCCGAACTCCAACTCGCGGTAAAACCGCTCCTCAATCTCCTGCGGATCGTTTTTTATGGCGGCGAGTTCCTTGCGGCTTGCGTCGTCCAGCGTCGGTTCGTTGAGCCAGGCTTCAAAAACGGATTGTGTGTCCATTCGTTCTGTCCTCTTTCTTATCTCCCGCAATTCTGCGGCATACTATTTCTTGATCAAGCTATTGTTGTTTCCAATATTAAACAAATGTTGGTTTTAAAATTTGGAAAGCGAGCTGAGAAATGTCTCCACCGCGTTCCAGTATTCCATATAATTCGCGTTCGATGCAAACAGTGCGCTGGAGCCGTGTACACCCTGCCCCTCCGGAACAAAGAACATGCATCCTTCAGAAGGGATTGCGTCCGCAATGCTTCTCCAGGAAGACTCCTCGGATTTGGCGGATGTGATAAACACCGGTTGCGTGATCGCTTTGGCATAGTCTGCTATGGTCTGACCGTTGAACTGGAAATACTCGCCCGGCGAAAACGCAAGCGCCGCTTGAATTTCTTGCGGGTGTTCGGAAGCCAGAATCAGCGTCAGCGACGAGGAGTATGAGCTGCCCCATACGATCAATTCTTTCGGAGCGTACTGCGCTATTATATAGGAGAGCGCACCTTCCAAATCCGGATACGCATCCGGATAATTGGTGGAAAGTCCCTGCGCATCTGCCGCCGCTCTTGTCTGGTTGGATACGCCGTTGCACTTGTCGCCGGAACGCTGATCGATCGCGAGGCAGTTATAGCCCAAATCGTTCAGTTTTGGTGCAATTTCCAGATATTCTCCGCGGCTGTATCTCGCCTGATGGAACAGCAGGATAAACGGTGCGTCCGCTTTTCCGCAAAGATACAGGTCGCCCGTAACACGCAGGCCGTCCGCAGCCTCAAACGTGATTGTTTCGACAGTTTTTTCCATTGCAGTTTCCTCCGGGCTGTTCGTCGGGGTTTCGGTGATGCTCGCCTGCGCGGTTTCCTGCGCGCTTTCGGCAGCTGTTCCTTCCGTGTTTTCCTGGGAAGTGTTTTTGCACCCGCCTGATGCCAGCAACATGACGGCCGCCAGACATCCCGCAAGCAGGCAACGATGTTTTGCGTTCATGTTTTTTCGCTCCTTTTTTGCTTCAAACAGATCCAACATGCCCTGCCACAGTGCGACAATTCTACATTTGATTATACCCGCAGCCGTGTTGCATGGCAAGGCGGGCTGTGCTATCATACCCCTATGGAACAGCGCGCACAAACAAAAAAGCGCTATCAATCCGCCAGCTATCTAACCAGCGGGGCGGTTTTTTACGGTGCGCTGTTATTTACGGTTGCGCGCATCTTCACGTTGCTTCAGCTGTTTTCGGACGCATACAGCCGCAATAAACTCGGTCAGGCGCCACCGGAAAACTTCACGTTCTTTGGTATCGTCGGCTCGCTGCTGATCATCGGCGTCATCGGATTTGCGTTTTATCTGTTGGTGCAAAACCGGCAGAAGCGGCTCCGCATGAAAAAAGGCAACTTCTATCTGCTGTTGAACACGCTCTTCGTCATTTGGGGCGTCGTCAACGCAATCAGTTACCTCGTCGAGATGATCATCTTCTTCGAGTTTGTGTATCTGCTGGATTTTGTTACGCTCATTACGGCAATTGTCGTACCGAGCGTGATCTATCAGCTCTCCGACCGCAAGCAAAACATTCCGCCGGACAACCCGCTGTTTGCCGCCGGCATTGCTTCCACCGGACTTTCCGTCATCGCGACGCTAATCGTCGCGCTCGTGCTGCGCAAAAGCTATACGTCGTTCCAGCTGTTAAGAGAGCTGATGTTCCGCACGGGAATCATCCTATTCGGCATAGCGGGACTGCTCAAGGCGATCAAACTCCGCGCGGAGCTGCCGGAACTCGTCGCCTCCATGCCGAAAGTTGCGCCGCCGCCCGTAAAGGAAAAGCTGAAACCGAAGAAGAAGCCCGATCCCAAAGGCAGAATCGAATGCCCGGACTGCGGCAAAAAACTGCCCGCCGGAACGGAAATCTGCCCGCGCTGCGGGTTTGACCTCGACACGCCGAGCCTGTTTGACGAGGATGAGGAGTTCGAGGAAGACGATCTTCCGCTCGATGATCCGGAGTATGACGAGGACTGGGCGGACGAACCGGAGTATGACGATTTTGAGGAAGAGCCGGAACCCGTAGCCCCCGTCGCGCCCGTGCGACAGGAACTGCCGAAGGATATCTGCCCGCGCTGCAACAAAAAGAAGCCGCCGTTTTTAAGCACCTGTCCGCATTGCGGCTATTACCCCGGGGACCCGATTGAACAGGCGGAGATTGAAGCGGAACGAAAGCGTCAGGAAGAGGCCGAAGCCGCGGAAGCCGCCGCCAATATGCCGCCGCCCAAGCCGGAGCCGGTCTGCGAAAAATGCGGCAAAAAGATTCCCGGCGGACTCGCCACTTGTCCATACTGTGGTTATCATCCGGACGATGACCGCCTGCCGCCGCCGCTTCCGCCCATGCAAGGGGTTGAATCGCTCTTTGAGCCTGAGGTGGAGGAAGAATACATCTTCTGCCCCCGCTGCGACAACGAGGTGATCGTTGGCACGGAAATCTGTCCGCACTGCGGATATCCGTTTCCGCCAAAGCGCGACACCGAGCGCATTCAGCGGCCGACGCAACGGCTGCCCCGTGTGCCCGACCCGCGGCACCTGAACGAGAAAAACTCCATCGAGTGCCCCGAATGCGGCAGAAGATATTCCGCCGCAAGGGATCGATGCCCTTATTGCGGATACGGGTTATATGACGACTAAGAGGCTCGCATACGCGAGCCTCTTTTCTAATGCGTTACACGCCAAAATATAGTCTTATGACATCTTGTCAATCAACCGCGCCGGAAGCGGGCGATGCACGCGGATGATTCCCTTGGGGCAAAACTCCTGACAGCAGAAACAGCGAATGCATTTTGCGGTATCTATCTTTGCGCGGCGGTCGTTGACTGTGATTGCGTGCGCCGGACAAACCGTTTTGCATTCTCCGCAGCCGACACAGCGGTTCAGATCAATTCGCGGGCTGCTGGCAAAGAGCATGGACAGCACTTTGGCGATTGCCGGATTTTTCGATCCCCAGAGCTTTACATCATGCTTCGGCGTCAGCTTAAAATCCGGTATGACGAACGACTCCAAATCGCCTATTGCGTTTAGTTCGGAAACATCCTGCGGAATGAGACCTCTTTCGTACGCCGCGCGGAGCGTCGGCACGTCGTCTATCCCCATGTTCATCAGGTGCGCCGCTGCAAGGTCGAGCGCATGCGGGTTATATGATGCCATAATCGCACCCATCAAGCGCGGGGTTCCGCCGGAAGGGCCGTTTCCTTCCATGGCGAGCACGCCGTCGGCAATCGACAGGCGCGGCTTGCACCACTCGCAAACATCCACCAGCATATTGGAAAACAACTCGTGCGTCGGATAGCGGTAATGGTATTCGGACTTTCGCATGCCGGGTATCGCGCCGAATAGATTTTTGCAGGCTCCAGTGAACGCCATCAGGCCGTGCGTTTTCAGCTTGCACAGGTCGATGATCGCATCTGCCTCGACCAGATAATTCGTGATCTGAAATTCCTTTGCCGCAACCGAGTCCGGGTTGGACACCTCGATATAGGAAAAGTCCTCGTTTAGCGCGGCCCCTGTCTGCGTCACCGCGCGCATACCCGTGCTGGAATAAATTGAAGCGAGATATCCCGCGGCAAACGGCCCGCCCGGACTGTCCCCCACCACGACGTTCGCGCCGCGTTCAACCAGCAGTTCGCAGAGCGCGACGGCAACCTGCGGATGCACGGACGCCGCCTTTTCCGGCTTCACCTGCATCATCAGATTTGCCTTGACGGCAATTTTCATGCCGGGCGTCACCCAGTCTAATCCGTTGATTGGTTCCAGCGCCGCGATCAGCGCGTTTTTCACCGCCTGCGGGTCATAACTTTCGCAGCGCGCGATAGAAACATCATAATTCATAGAATTCTCACGATCAATTTTCAGAGCATTTCTCTCTCTATTTTTATTCATCCGTAATCACGACATAGCGTGAAAAATCAAAGTTCCAGCTCCCGCAAGCTCTCAAACACATGCCCGTCGATCTCCAACCATTTGGCTAGGAGTTGCTGGGTTTTCTTTTTGCGGAGCTTGTTGAAATCCCGGTCGCCGTATTTGTCGTCTCCCACAACCGGATGACCGATTGCCGCCATCTGCACGCGAATCTGATGCGTGCGTCCGGTGAAGAGCTCGATTTCGAGTAGACTCGCTTCGCCGTCGCTCCCGAGCACACGATAGCTCAACTCGCATCGCTGCGTGCCCGCATCCCCCTCGCGACAAATGCGGACATACGATTCGTCCGCGTCTTTTTTTACCCAGTGCACGAGGCGGTCTTCCTGTTTCGGCACACCGCGCACCACGGCATGATAGATTTTTCGCAAATCATGGGTATAAAACAACTGCTCATATCGCTCCGCGCTCTCTTCCGTCCGCGCGAAGAGTACAATCCCCTCCGTGTTTGCGTCCAACCGGTGCACGGGATACACGCTTTCAAACAGCGACTCCAGTTCGCCGAGCAGTTCCCCCTCCGTCTCCACACCCGCGTTTTTGTCCACGGCGATGCAGTCTCCGTCCAGATAGACCCCCCGGCAAACGGAAAACGCAGGCAGCAGCGCGATTTGCGGCGCAAACGCCGCCTCGTCCCACGGCGGAGCGGAGAAAAATGTCATTGGTTCTTTTTGCGTCGGATGCGTCAGCGTGAGCGCATATGCCCAGAGGCGAATCTGCTCTCCTGCATTTTCCTTCGCATAACGCTGATCGCCAAAAATCGGATATCCGGCGTGCATGAGCTGCACGCGGATTTGGTGCGGCCTGCCGGTGTAGAGTTCCACATCGACGAGCGCCGTTTGTTCCGCCTGCCCAAGCAGAGCGTAACTCAACCGCGCTTCCTTCGCGCCTTCGGTTCCCTTTGGCACCACGCGGGAAGAAAACGTGGTTTCATCTTTATACAGCCAATCCACGAGATAATCGCGCGGTTTCGGTCGGCCCGTTACGATCGCGGCATATCGCTTTTTCGCTTCGTGCGTGTTAAACTGCGCGCTCAGCCGCGCCGCGGCTTTGCTGGTTTTCGCAAACGCCATCACCCCGCCAACCGGACGGTCGAGCCGGTGCACGAGGCCAAGATATGCCTCACCCGGTTTTTCATAGCGGTCGCGCAGATATTTTTTGAGCAGCGTCAGCAAATCCTCGTCGCCGGAGCTGTCCGCCTGCACCGGCAGGTTGACTGGCTTTTCGACCACGAGAAGATGATTGTCCTCGTATAAAATTCGGATGCCGCTCTCCGTGCGCTCGTCCCGCCGGAGTTTGGACAAGGCTGCCTGTTCTTCCAATTCGTTCGCTTTCCGTTTCGCTTTGTGTTAATCCGCGCGGTTTAAGTCCGCATATGCGCGCGAGAATTTCTTCTTCGGTGTCCAGCGTCCGCTTTCGCCGCAGGGCAGCACGAGATTGCCCCGTTCAATCGGTAACCCTACTTCGTCGGACGTAACGCTACCTTCCGGCAACGCAACGCGCAGAACATTGCTCAGCACGCTCGCGGCAAGGCCCGTGGTGTATGAGTTGACCAAGAAAAAAGCGGGTGTTTCGCTCAAAAGCTGGGCGCAATCCGCAACCAGCGGATAGAGATCGTTTTCAATTTTCCAAAGTTCACCCGTCGGCCCGCGTCCGTAGCTCGGCGGATCCATGACCACCGCGTCGTAGTGGTTGCAGCGGCGTATTTCGCGCTTCACGAATTTGACGCAGTCATCCACGATATAGCGAATCGGTGCGTCGCCCAGTCCGCTTGCGGCGGCGTTGTCCTTTGCCCAGGCAACCATGCCTTTCGCCGCATCCACATGCACCACTTCCGCGCCGGATTTTGCGCAGGCGAGCGTCGCCCCGCCGGTGTATGCAAAGAGATTCAGCACCTTCGGCGCGCGGTCGTGCGTCTGCTGCCAGCGGTCGAGTTCGCCGCGCATCCAGTCCCAATTGACCGCCTGCTCCGGAAACAGCCCCGTGTGCTTAAATCCGGTCGGGCGCACCACAAACGTCAGGTCACGATAGGACACCTGCCAGGATTCCGGCAGAGTCTTGCGCTCCTCCCAGTGTCCGCCGCCGGTTTCGGAGCGGATATACACCGCGTCCGCCGCGTGTTCTTCCATCGGCCAAACCGCCTGCGGATCGGGACGAAGCAGTGTAACGCCTTTCCAGCGTTCCAGCTTCATGCCGCCGCCCGCGTCCAACACGCGAAAATCTTTCCAACCGTCTGCTAAAAACATATTTTTTCCTCCGCGCAGCTTGCGCCGCGGCCTTTCCGGCAAGTCGCGTCAGTATTCGTTCTTCAACATGTCTATCGAATTAACAATAGTATACCGATTTTCACCGCAAACGAAAAGGTCGGATTTCCCGCGCCAGCAAACCAACGCAACAATGCCGCGTGTTTGTGTTGCGCCGTATGCCATATTTGTATATACTCAATCGCATGGATGGAAACATGACGGGAAAAATCGTAATCGTGACGGGCGCGAACTCCGGCATCGGAAAAGCGACCGCCGCGCAGCTGGCGGACATGGGCGCAACCGTAATTCTCGCCTGCCGCTCGAAGGAGCGCGGCGAAGCCGCGATGAGCGACCTCATGTGTTTCGGCGGACGTTGTTTCGAATTGATGCATCTCGACCTTGCCGATCTCGACAGCGTGCGCGCATTCGCCGCCGCATTTTCGCAAAAATACGACCGTCTCGACGCGCTGATCAACAATGCGGGCATCCTCGGCCGCCGACGTGAGGAAACAACGCAGGGATATGAACGCAGTTTCGGCGTCAATTACCTCGGCGCGTTTCTGCTGACCTTATTGCTCTTACCATTATTGGAAAAAAGCGAGCAAGGACGAATCGTCATGATGAGCAGCGTTGCCCACGCATGGGGCGACGTGCATTGGAACGACATCAACTTTACACACGGCTATAACCGCTTTTCCGCCTATGGCCAGAGCAAGCTCTGCAACCTGCTCTTTACCCGTGCTTTGTCGCAAAAACTCCGCGCGCGAAACAGCCGAATCACCATCAACGCCGTTCACCCCGGCATCGTCGCGACGGATATCGTCGTCAACCGCGCGAACAATCGCTTTCGCTGGGTTGCTTCGCTAATGAAAATACTGTTTATGACCAGCGACGAGGGAGCGAAAACCAGCGTGTATCTTACCGCCGACCCAGCGCTTGCCTCCGTCAGCGGAGAATATTTTTACCGCTGCAGAATTGAGCCTTCCAGCGCCGCATCCAAAAACTTGGAAAGCGCCGAACGCCTTTACGCGCTCAGCCTGCGGCTTTGCGGATATACCGACGATCCGCTGGCGGCAAAAGAAGACGAATTCACCTGAAGAAACCTGATTTTCCTGTTGCGGATTCCCGCGTGCGCGCGGGATTTTTTTCTTCACAATCGACCCGTTTGGGCGGTCAATCGTGGCAGGATTATTAACTTTTTTCGGTTTCACTTCCCCCTTGTGGCACATTTGGTATAATAATAACGCTTTACCGGGGGTAAATCACAAAGAAACAGGATAATTCATGAAACGATTTTTTGCATTTTTAATCGCTGTTGTTATGCTGGGCATGTTCGGTCTGAACCTTGGCTGTTCGATCGTTACGCGCGGCAGCGATTACTGTTATCGATTCCTGGACTATATCTGTTCGCAAGATTTCGACAAAGCCTACGAAATGCTTGCGGACAGCATTAAAGCGCCGGAAACCGAAGAAGAACGCGAAGCCCGCGTTGCCGAAGAAGAAAAAGAGAAAGAAGAAAACCGCGAGATTTGGCGGCAGGTATTTGGTTTGGACAAGGCGGAAACGCCAACGCCCACACCGGAGGAAGGAACCCCCACACCGGAGGCCTCCGCAACGCCTACACCGGAATTTGCGACGCCGACGCCCGTCATTGAAAACGGGTTTACACCCGACCCCGAAACGGGCGAATATCCCATGGACGAAACTTCCGCCACCGTCGATCCCGACGCAACGCCGGATCCGGACGCGACCGTTGACCCGGATGCAACCGCCGACCCGGACGCTACTATTGACCCGGATGCCACCCCCGATCCCGACATGGTAGACGAGAGTCAGATTCCCGCCGACCAGCGCGACACGGACATGACGCCCGCGCCGGAAGACACGGCGACGCCGACCATTACCGATACGCCCGATCCCAACGCAACGGCCGACCCGAACGCAACGGCAACGCCGGCGGCAACAGACGAAACCACGGATGAAACAGCCGACGAAGTAGAAACCACCATCACGAAGGTGGAGTTTATCGAGCGTTACCAGAGCATTTTTGACGAGCTGGAACTCACCGGCATCGACTATACGGCGACGGATGTTCTCGACGGTGAAATCATCGCGACAGTGAACTATACGCTCACCTATCACAGTGAACGCGCGAACGAAGACCTTACCTACGATTTCACCATTGAGGCAAACCGCATTGAACACCGCTGGACCATCAATTGGTCGCCCAGCCTGATCTTTCCGGATATGGAATGGGGCGACAGCCTGCGCGTCGGCGTTTTGCAAGCAAACCGCGGAGAAATCCTCGCATACGGCGAACCTTACGCGCAGAATGTAAGTGCGGTCACCATCTTCTGCGTGCCCAGCACAATTCCGGATGTGAGCGAATTCATCAAGGCGGTTGCCGATGTGCCGGAAATGGAAATGACCGAAGATGAAGTGCGCGAAGCGCTCACCAAAGTTCGAAACGATTTCGTTAAACTAAAAACTTTCTATCCGGATGAGGCGACGACGGACTTGAAAACCCGATTGCTCGCCATCACCGGTCTTGCAATCGACACCGCCAACTACGGCACATTGCGATATTATCCCAACGGAAGTTCGCTTTGCCACATCGTTGGCTACGCCGGTATCATCTCCAAAAAAGAGAAGATCAACTTTGAAACGTATGGCGATATCACGTACGATGCAGCAAACGACCGCTACGTGACGACCGATACACGATACAACGGCGACAGTTACATCGGCAAATACGGCCTGGAGCAGCTCTATGAAGACCAGCTGCTGGGTACCAACGGACGCTTTACCTATATTCAAACCAAGGAAGGCGGCAGCCGGGGCATGCTGTATTCCACCGATGCGGTGGACGGCAACGACCTGCATCTGACCATTATTCCAGAGTTGCAGGAACGGCTTGAAGACGTCATCGACACCGTCGTATACGACGAAAAGATACACGGCAGCGTTATCGTATTAAATCCCAAAACCGGCGCTATTCAAGCGATGACCTCATGGCCCGGATTCGACCTGAACGACCTGAGCCGAGGCCTTCCGATTGAAGATTGGGAAGCGTTACAGACAGACCCGGATATCCCGCTTTACAACCGTGCCACGCAAGGTTTGTATACGCCCGGTTCAGTGTTTAAACTCATGACCAGCGCGGCTCTGCTGGAAACAAACACCATGACCATCAACGACGTATTCCCTGCGTCCGAAGAGATCAGCAATGATCAGTGGTATCCTTCTGAAACGTTCCTTGCGAATCTCGCCGACAATTCCAGTGACTTAACCTGGAACGAGCAGAGTAACGACCACGCGTTGGTTCGTACAAGAAGCGACAGCCGTCCTTCTCCGATGAACATGATCAACTCCATTATCTCATCGGATAATATCTTCTTCTCTTATGCAGCGATGCGTATGGGTTGGACAAAATTCCAGGAATTCATGGATAAGATTGGCTGGAACACAACCATAGAACTGGAAGCCGACGGCACACTGCCCCGCCTCTACTGGCAGGTGAATCCGAGCGATACGGAACAAGTGTCCTGGATGAACCTCGCCGAGGGTGGAACCAGTCTCTGGAAAGAAAACGCAGACGGCAGCTATAGCGAAGTGCCCAACGTACATCTTGTACTCGAGAAAATGCTCTATGGTCTCGACGTCAGCCAGCCGCAGTTGGCAAATGAACGTACGGAAGATACTCCGCTCAACGAATATGACCTCGCGGTTACGGGTTATGGTCAGGGTGAAATTCTGATGTCGCCGTTACAGATGGCTTGCTATGCCTCCGCCTATGCCAACGACGGCGTTATCATGCAGCCGTATCTTGTGGACAGTATCTGGCATGCAGACGGAACGGACTATACGCTCGTTCAGCAGAACGAACCAAAAATCTACCGTACTATTCTGCAGCAGGGGACGATCGACAACATCTACCCCGCTCTGCTCAAGGTTTGCACCGACGGCACCGCGCGCTATCTGACAAAGAGTTTCATCACCAAGTCGCCGCTTGATCTGGGCTATACCATGGCCGGAAAAACAGGCACCGCCGAAATCAACAACGACAAGACGAAGGAACTCGCATGGTTCATCTGCTGGCGCGACAGCAAAGACGGCGTAAAGGTTGACGCAGAAGACGCGCGTCTCGTCTGCATCATGCTGGAAATCGACCTGACGACCGCGCCGGAAGAATGGGCACAGATGAAGTTCGACATCGCCCGCGCGCTGTTGAAGGACGACGTGCTCAACGAAACCGAAGGTTAAGCGGAATCAAGTTTCTGTAGACAAACCATTGATTCGGGCATAAACTGAATTAGAATCGTACTATACCACACGATCGGTTCTCGCCGGTCGTGTGGTTTTTCGGGGGAACGAAATATATTATGGAATCTTCAAACATCACGAAACGCATCATTTTTACCGGCGGCGGCACGGCGGGGCACGTAACCCCGAATATCGCGCTCATCGAACCGCTGTTGAAAGAAGGCTGGGAAGTTCACTATATCGGTTCTACCAGCGGCATGGAAAAAGGATTGATCTCTTCGCTCGAAGGCGTCCATTTTCACGGCGTTTCAACGGGCAAACTTCGCCGCTATTTTTCCTGGCAAAACTTCATCGATCCGTTTCGAGTGATCAAGGGCTATTTTCAGGCACGCAAATTGATTCGGCAGATCAGACCGGACGTCATCTTTAGCAAGGGCGGCTTTGTTTCCGTTCCCGTCGTGCTTGGCGCGGGAAAGGTGCCTGTCGTCGCGCACGAATCGGACTATTCCCCCGGCTTGAGCAACCGGATTGCAACGCGGTTTACGGACAAGGTCTGCGTGAGTTTTGAGGACACCCTGCCGCATATTCCGGATGGAAAAGGCATTTTCACCGGAACGCCGATTCGCCCTGCCCTGTATGAAGGCAGCCGCGAACGCGCGTTGGCCTTCACCGGACTATCGGGCGAAAAACCCGTGTTGCTCGTGATGGGCGGCAGCCTCGGTGCGCTGAAGCTCAACGAACTCGTCCGTGAAGCGCTGCCTGTTTTGTCGCAAACCTATGACGTAATCCATCTTTGCGGACGCGGTAAAAACGATTGCAATTGCGCCGCCTGCGGTTATAACCAATATGAATACATCGACAAAGAGTTACCGGATCTGTTCGCGCTGAGCGATATCGTGCTCTCCCGCGCCGGCGCAAACAGCGTGTTTGAGCTGCTCGCGCTGAATAAGCCCAGCATTCTGGTGCCGCTCACATCGGCCAGCACACGCGGAGATCAGTTGTTAAACGCAAAGTATTTTGAGAAGAAGGGCTATGCAAAAGTGCTCGATCAAAACACGGCGACGGCGGAATCCCTCGTTGTTGCGATTGACGACCTATACGCAAACCGCGCAGCGTTTTCTGAAATGATGTGCGAAGACACGCGCTCCGACGGCACACAAGCGATCTTAAAGATCATTAAGGATGCGGCAAATCATGCATAACGAACTCGTCGTTTCCGAACAGGAGCTTCGCGGCCTCGCCGGTCAATTGACGGACGATCCAGTCGGCGCGCTTTCCGCGCTGACCGCGCATGCAAAAAAACAGGCTCCGCGAATCATCATCGACAACCTGCTCGCTGACCGCAGCCAAATTTATGCGCTACTTTCGGGCGGTGAACCCAAAGCGCGAAAAAATGCCGCGCGTCTTTTAGGCGCACTGGCGCAGAAAAAAGACGCGGGTGCGCTCATCTCGGCATTGAACGCGGAGGAAACGCGTTTTGTCGTCCCCTCCATCCTGCTCGCGCTGGGCAGCATCGGCGGAGCGCAGGCAGTTGCCGCGTTAAACGCATATGTGCCGCCGACAGCCGCGGATGAAACCGAAGTCAAACATGTAAACGATATTCTGGAAGCGCACCGGAAAGCGCTTGCCGTTCTGGAAAAAGACGTTCCCCTGCCGCCAAGAAATCGCTTGAAAAGCCCGATGGAAGTGCTTCTGGTGCCGCCGCAAGGATTCGGTCAGATTCTCCTGAAGGAGACACTGTCCCGCGGTTTTCAGGGCACGCTCGCTGCCGATGGGGTTCACGTTGTTACCGACCAGATCAAAACGCTGCAGGAGTTACGCTGTGCGCAAGAGCTTCTACTTCCGGTTGCTGAATCCATTTCGTTGGATGCCACCGCAATCGCCGTGCTCGCTTCCCCCGTGCTTTCGCGTCCCTACCGGATTGAATTGCGCGATTACGACGGCGACCGGTCCGCGTTTATCCGCGCCGTATCGCTTGCGCTCGGCGGCGGGGACAATCCTTCCCGCTATGCGGACGAACTTCGCATTGTCTGCAATCGGAAAACCTGCAATTTATTCATTCGCCCGAAGGATGTGCCGGACACGCGATTTGCATATCGCAAACGCGCCATTCCTGCCTCCATCCATCCGGTACACGCCGCGTGTCTCGCGCGTTACGCGCTCTCTTTTATTTCGCGCGCACGCCCGCGTACGCTGGATCCGTTTTGCGGCAGCGGAACGCTGTTGTTTGAACTGGAGCGCGCGGTAAACACGCCGACCATCGGCGTTGATATCTCGGAGCGCACCCTGGACGCCGCGCGAGAGAACGCGCAGGCCGCGCACAGCGGCGCGCGCTTTGTCCACAAGGATATTCTCAAGTTTGAGCCGCGCGATGCGTTTGACCTGATACTGACAAATATGCCGTTCGGCAACCGCGTCGGCACACACGAAAGCAACGAACCGCTCTACCGCGGTTTTGTGAAGATGTTACCGCGACTGCTGGCGGCCGACGGCGTTGCTGTGCTCTATACGATGGAACACCGCCTGCTTTCTGCCTGCCTGAAAAACGAACCCGGGTTGATTGTCGCCGCCGAGCTGACAACCGAAGCGGGCGGTTTAAATCCGCGCGTTACCGTCGTTCGAAAGAAATAAAAGTACGCAACAAAAAAACAGACCCTCTACGGGTCTGTTTTTGATTTGGTTCGTTTCGGTTAACGGAAGTCTACCGTTACCTCGTTGAAACTCTTGTCCAGATCATACCGGCAGGACCATTCAAGCAAGCCGGTTGAGTAGCCGAATTCCTGCGCGAGCGCAAGCGCGTTTGTCTTAACGTGCGAGGCGTAGTCCGCAACGTCTTGTTTTGCCTGCTTGAGATTATTGCTCTTTCCGGAGGCATACTTTGCCGCCTCTTTTCGGGCAACCGCCTGCGCTTCTTCCAAATCGTCCAGCGACATGAGGAAATTATTGAACATATCGCGGGAATACTCCGAATATCTGCGGTAGGTTTCGCTGCGTACCGGGGTGAGTGCACTCAGTCGCACAACGCTGAACGAATCCGTCAGATTGCTCGAGGTGACGGAGACTGTCGGTGTTGGCGTTGCTATTGGCGTCGGTGTCGACGTTATGGTCACCGTTGGCGTTGGCGTCACTTCGGCGGTCGGCGCCGGCGTTTCATCCGAAGGCGTTGGCGTAACGGTCTCCTCCGCCGTCGGCGTAACGGTCGGTTCCAGCGTTGGCGTCATCGTTGGCAGAAGATCGTCTTCCGCAAGCGCTGCCGATACAAAAGAGACCAACGGTTCCGTGGTATCCAGATACTGCGTCGCGATCATATCCGCCCAGCGGTATGCCGCATAGTCGGCGGTGTATTCCAGTTCTTTCGGCACATCGATTCCATAGACCGTCTTGATCACATCGACTCGGTTACTCTGATCTGTTAAACAGAAGTTCCAGTTGAAGATGTTCGTCAGCGTACCGCCGATGGAATACATACCGATATTATCTTTATCGAGCGTATAGGCAAATTTCGTCAGCGCGGCCGTTTGACCGAGCGTGCAGTTGGTGTAGAGCTGTCCTTCAAACGAGTTCAGTATTTCGGGCACCTTTAAAATCAGGTTTTGCTCCTGCATGGACTCGAAGATTGCAATCAACATCTCTTTTTGACGGTTGATACGGTTGAGATCGCCGCTGCCCTGCACATTTTTGCGTACGCGCAGATAGTCCAGCACGCCTTGACCGCTAAAGTGGATCGGGCCTGCGTCATAACTTCGCCCGTCCATTTTAAAATCCATTTCAAGATTATAATCTACGCCGCCGATCGTATTGACCAACTGCTTTACCGCAGGCATCGTAACAGCATAATAATAGTTAATCGGAATACCGCCGATCATCCAGCTCGCCGCTTCGCAGGTTTTCAAGAAACCCGCACCGCCTTCCGCCTCAAACCCGCCGCCGCAGTTGAGCGATGCGTTTAGTTTGTAGATGCCCTTTACGCCGGGAATCTCCGCATAAGTATCGCGCGGAAGCGAAATTAGATCCACACGGTTTTCGTCAAAATTGATGGCCATAACCATCATGACGTCCGCGTGATATTCGTGTTTGCCGCTCCAGGTTTCGCGCTCTTCCGCATAGTCCACGCCGATTAAAAGCACGTTGACGATGTTTTGCATCATCGAAGTGTCCGCCTGCGCGCTGATTACATCATAGGGGTTCAGCGTCGGTGTGGGTGTCAGCGTTTCCAGCGCAGCGGTTGTGTCCTCGTTTTCCAGCGCGACGATGTCGGTTGGATTCTGCATGTCAGACACATCGGCAAACTGTTCGCTCGGATTCAGCAGCAACGCATACGCGAACACACCGCCAACGGCAAGCAGCACAATTCCGCCGACGAGAAGCAGCGCCCAAAGCGCGCGCTTTTTTTTGCGCGCGCGGGTTCGTCCGCCGCGCACATGCGTCGAAGGATAAAAATCGGTTGGAACAAAAGGCTCCACTTCAATTTGAGGATATTCGTATTCCGCCAGATCGTTTTCCGGCGTCTGTATGGGTTCTTGTTCTGATTCGCCAGCCTGCGTCAGCGGTTCCCGATCCGCTTCATTGCGTTTACCGGCGCGTGGATTGGATTTTCGGGTCATTTCTATGCCGTGTCCTTTCAAGCTTTGCAAGCCGCTATCATTATATCAGGATTTCATGGAAATCTGCGGGGGTTTCCAATTATTACAAATAGTTTACAAAGTTGTTCACAAGAGAATCGTTGAAAAAGAGAGATAACGGGAGAATTCAAACGATTATGGCACACCATTGACAACCGCGCCCGAATGCTTTTCACAAACCGGAAAATAGGTTATACTATACAATGCCTTGGTGTGGATTGTTTTGTTTCCCCGTAACACCTCGGCCGATCACTCGATGTTTTACATTTGGCATCCCCTGATCCTGACTGAAATGATGATAAGGAGAGCTTGTATGGTCGTCATTATACCGGCATACCAGCCTGACGAAAAACTGTATAACCTTGTTCTTGCGTTGCGCGAAAAAACCGATTATGACCTGCTCATCGTTGACGACGGCAGCGACAAAAGCAAGCGGGACCTGTTTGATTCGTTGGAACCCTACGCAAAAATTCTGCGCCACTCTGTCAACCGCGGCAAAGGCGCGGCTCTCAAAACCGCATTGTCCTATATCTATGATCAATACCCGGCGGACGAAGGCGTCGTCACCATCGACGCAGACGGACAGCATTTACCGGACGACATTATCCGCGTCAGCAAAGCCTGGGAAGCCGCGCCGGAAAAACTCGTTCTCGGCAGTCGTCAGTTTTCCGGAAACGTACCGTTTAAAAGCCGCGCCGGAAACGCGATTACACGCTTTGTGTTTGCGTTGTCAACAGGCGTAAAAGTATTTGACACACAGACCGGTCTCAGGGCGTTCGGTGTGTTCCGCATCCCCATGATGCTGGAGATGAAAGGCGACCGGTACGAGTATGAAATCAACGTTCTGCTCTATGCCACGCGCCACCGAATTCCAATTGAAGAGGTCACAATCGAAACTGTGTATATCGAAGACAATAAATCGTCCCATTTTAATCCTGTTCGCGACGCTTGGCGCATCTATAAGATGATCCTGTTTTTTGTTGCGTCTTCTCTTGTTGCGATGCTGCTGGATTATGTGCTTGTATTGTTGCTGTCGTCTACGACAAAAGGCATGGCGCAGTCACTTTTAATCAGCGTCGTCGGCGCGCGTATCCTAAGCTCGCTTGCCAACTATTACATGAACTGCAAGTTGGTGTTTGAAAACCGGAGCCGCAGCGCAATTTTGCGTTACTATATGCTCGTCATCAGCATTCTTGCGATCAATTATGGATTGATGGTGATTATTACGCACCTGATGCCCATCGCTATCGGCAAAATACTTGTTGAACTTGCACTCTATCCGCTCAGCTTTTATATTCAGCGCAAATATGTCTTTCCGCCGGAAACCGAGGAACTCAACCCCGAAGATTGACGCAATCTGCGCTGATAGACTGATTTCCCATCTCCAACGTCAGGAGGAACACCGAACATCATGGATAGTCTCCGCTCCCGTTCCGTCAAGCGGTTGATCAGGGCGATCGTTGTCGATCTGATCGTGCTTGGCATCTTTCTCGGCGCGTTTTCCTACGTGCATTTTTTGCGTGTACCGAATTACGAGCCAAAGACGCTTTCTTCCGCGACCACTGCGCCGGCGGCAACGCCCGCGCCGGAGGATGCGGCGCAAACGGATGAAACCGCGCTGCCGGACGACGCCACGCCCACGCCGGAAGCCGTTGACACCGGTCTGCTCAACGGTAACTATGCCGAAAAATTCACCACTGGTGAAGTAGAGCAGACCGAGTCCTCTTATCGCAGCGAAAATGTTTGCGTAGAGATGTCGCAGGTTGTTGCCGGCACCGAGAGCAAACCGATTACCTATTATGTCGCCGATATCTATGTGAAAGACATCACTAGTTTTCAAACCGCGGTAGCATATGACTATCAGGATCAAAACGAAGGCAGCCGCAAAAACGTGATGTCTACGTTACAAATGTCGGAGATTGTCAGTTCCATTGTCGCCATCTCCGGCGATAACTTCACCTATCACGACAGCATTGCGGTTAGAGACGGTGTGGAATGGGACAAGACTTTACCGGTGTACGGAGACATTTGTGTCATGTACTACGACGGCACAATGGAAACCTATCCCGAACCGATTTCAAAAGATACGCTCGAAGCAATCTATGCAAAGACCCCGTATCAAATTTGGACCTTTGGGCCGGAGCTGCTCGAAGACGGGCAGATTCCCGCTACGTTTGCAAACACCAAAGCAAACCCGCTTTCCGCCGTTGGCTACTATGAACCAGGTCACTACTGCTTTATCCTCGTGGACGGGCGGCAGAAGGAATATTCCTGGGGCATGACATACAGCGAACTCGCGCAGGTGTTTTATGATCTTGGATGCACGGTCGCCTTCAACCTCGACGGCGGCGACACCGCGGTCATGACCTATAACGGCGCATGGGAAAATCAGCCGCAGGACGATGACCCGCGCGACGTGAGCGATATTCTCTATATTTGCGAACCGGTCGACGCGACAAGCGGACAGTAAGGAGGAGCGCATGAAACGTTGGATTACCCGCGCATTGCCGCATTTAACCATCATACTTTCCGTCATGACGCTTGTGTTCTTCGCCGTAGACGGATTTAACTCCGTCATGGCGTTTATGGCAAGCGAACTTTCGAAAAAGATATTTGCGGTACTTGCCGTCTGCGCAATCTCCACCTCGGTGATGCTGATTTCCCGCCAATGGAAAGAAGACGACCGCAAAGCAAGAAAAGCGTTGCGCCAGCAGGAAGCGGCACTCGCCCTCGCTGCGCAAAATGAAGAATTGCCGGAGATCGACCCCAGCGAAGAAACGCACTGACATTTACAAAAAGAGCTGCTTTACAGCAGCTCTTTTTTTGTTCTATTTGTTTGTTTCTTTCAATCTTTATCGCGTTTTTATTCTTGAATTGCTTTTTTCAGCGCGTCGACGCGATCCAACCGTTCCCAAGGCAGGTCGAGATCGTGTCTGCCAAAGTGCCCGTATGCCGCCGTTTGGCGGTAAATCGGCCGCCGCAAGCCAAGCGTTTCGATGATTGCCGCGGGACGGAAGTCGAACGTTTTTTCCACGGCACGTTCGATGATTGCATCGTCAACAACGCCTGTGCCGAATGTATCCACACGCACGGAAACCGGACGCGCCACACCGATTGCGTAAGCGAGCTGGATTTCGCACTGCTTCGCCAACCCAGCGGCAACGACGTGCTTTGCCGCATAGCGCGCGATATACGCGCCGCTGCGGTCTACCTTTGTCGGGTCCTTTCCGCTGAACGCCCCACCGCCATGCCGCGCATATCCGCCGTATGTGTCAACGATGATCTTGCGCCCTGTCAGGCCGGAATCCCCTGTCGGCCCGCCAATGACGAACCGCCCCGTCGGGTTGACGAGAATGCGCGTGCGCGCATCGCATAGCGCGGCGGGTAAAATTGGATAAATCACCTTTTGCGCGATATCCGTGCGTAACTGCTCCATGTCTACTTCGTCGTGCTGCGCGCTGACGACGACGGTGTTGATGTGCACGGGTGTATTGCCGTCGTATTCCACCGTCACCTGACTTTTACCATCCGGCCGCAGATATGGGATTTCCCCGCTTTTGCGCGCTTCGGTGAGCTTTCTCGTCAACGCATGCGCCAACGAGATCGGCAGCGGCATATATTCCGGTGTCTCATCGCAGGCGTAGCCGAACATCATTCCCTGATCGCCCGCTCCTGTGGAAAAAAGCGCTTCCTGTTCCCCGCTCTTTTGCTCCAGCGCGTGATCAACGCCAAGCGCAATATCCGGAGACTGGTGATTCAACGCGGTGATCACATTCAGCGAGGTTGCATCGAATCCATATTCGGGTTTGTTGTAGCCAATCGAGTTGACGACGTCGCGTACAATGTCCTTCACATCCACTTGCGCCGTTGTCGTTATTTCACCCATGACGAGAACAAGGTTCGTGCTCGCCGCGCATTCGCAGGCGACGCGGGCCGCCGCATCCTGCGCGAAGATTGCGTCCAGAACCGCATCCGAGATGCAGTCGCATACTTTATCGGGGTGTCCTTCCGTTACCGATTCGGAAGTGAAAAGTCGGGTAGTCATGGTAAAATGATTCCTCCTGAAGTTTGGATACAAAAAAACCTCATCCGCTGATGAGGTTTCACAAAGTCGATGGTGCAACTCTCATCTTTCAGCTTTCGCTGCCGGAATTGGCACCTTATTTGCTCTTCACAAACAGGTTGCCGGGCTTCACAGGGCCGGTCCCTCTGCCACTCTTGATAAGGCGGTATTCAATTTTTTTGTTCGGGTGTTATTTTAGCACGGCAAATACAACGCGTCAACCGGTAAAATAACGGTATCACATTTTGTTTGCATTATTGTTTGTTTCCGTTGTTATAAATCGGATCGTCCACGGAAGGCACCAATTCGCTGTATCCAAACATCAACCCGTCAGGCACCGCGCGCTGATAAGAAATATCGTCGTCGCTGCCGATGCGGTTGCCGTTATGGGAATTGAGCTGTTCGCCCATAAAAATCATCGCCGCGGAAAGTCCGCCGTCGAGGTTATAGGCATTGACGCAGCCATATTCCGCAAACAGATCGGCAAAATCCCAAATCGGCATGCCGACGCTGTAATCCTTTTGCCGTCCGTCGACCACGATTGCAATATAGTGTCCCGGTTCGATGTAGCCGATGCCGCAGCGCGGATTTGCACGGCGCACGCGGTGATATTTTGCATTTTCGTTGATTACGCCGTTTTCAATTAGCGTCGGGCCGAAGGAATAGGCGTTTTCTACGCCGTCCTCGAGCAGTATCGTTGCCGTTGACAACCGCTTTTTGATGATGCGCATGCTCATGTCGGGATAGATCGCAATCGTATCTTCCACATTTGCGGAGTAGAAAAAGCGACCGTCGCGAATTAATATGCCTTTTTCGTCGCGCTCATCGTTAATCAGGTTGTCACCCGTAATCCAAAGTACGGCGCTTTCGCGGCGCGCGATGATCCAGGGATAAATTGCACCTCTTCCGGTGTGCGCCTCCGCGCCGAATCCGGGGCGGAACTGGCTGATGTCCTTCATGTGGATATCCGCCACAAAATACGTAACCGGGTCTCCTTCGCTGTTTGTCGTACTGACGCGTTCAATGTCGATACCGAGGTCATCCGAACGGTATGCCCAGTGTCCGTGTTCGCTGTCGGTAACGATCACCTCGGCAGGGTCACCCTCTTTGCGGTAATAGTTTTCCTCAAACAGCGCAACGGGATCGAGCGTCGGTGTCGGCTCAGCTGCTGGTTCTGGGGACGGTTCCGATGCCGCTTCTACGATCGCGGGTTCGGCAGGCATAATGCTTGCGGACGGTTCCGCAGGCGCTTTCGGTTCTGCCTGCATCGCTGAGAGAATCGCGCTGGCTGCCAAGCCCAGCGCAAGCGGAATCAAGCAGAAACAAACCGCGTCACCTTTACCGCGTTTCGCGCTGATCGGACGATATGCAAACACAAAGAGCGCCGCCGTAAGAAGAAGTCCCGCTGCAACGCAAAGCAGCGCAGGTGAAAACAAAAGAGAAAAACCCTCTGAATCACCGTTCTCCGTCGTTTCAGGAGCTGCAACAGTCGAAGTTGCCTCCGGCGTTGCAGTTGGCTCCAGCGTAGGCGCGGGAGAAGGCGTAACGGGCGCGTAGGCTAACAGCGCAGATGTATCGATATGCTCGAACAGATCGTTGTTTGCGGTATCTTCGCCGACCGTTGTATACGCGAGCGTAAACGCACCGCTTGCGTCAATCACGCTGTTGAACAGCCGTCTGGACGCATGCATCGCATAGGCATTTGTCGCAACTTCCGCGGCGGTCTTTCCGCCGTATGCGTTCAGCGGCGCGTTCATATCCAGCACGGTGGCGGTTGTGCCCTCTGTTTCTCCCGTCGTATAAACTTTTTCAACGCTCGCGCTGTTACCCGCAGCGCTGAGCACACACTCCGCAACGAAGCTATGTGCGCCGGACGTATCCAGCGCGGAATGCGTCACGATCACCTTCGGGTTCAGCGCGGCAAACTCACCCTCCAGATATTCCGTCAGCGTCTTTTTGTCAAATCCGGAAACCGCCATTTTATAGGAATCGTAGTTATCGCAGGTAAAGCCGCCGAATATCGGGTACACGGTGTAGCCCGCATCGTTGAGCCCATCCAGCGCCTCATAAGCGCGGGCGCGCTTGCCATAGTCCGAAACATACAGCACGGCAACTTTTGTACCGTTTTCTTTCGCATAAATCGGAAGCACAGCGCCGAATTGCAACCATTCCATCCCCGGTTCGGCAGTCACGACCAGCAGATCCGCCTGTTCCGGCGTGGACTGCCAACAAATCGCGTTTTCCGGCAATGGTTCCTCTGCGGCAAAGGCGGAAATTCCGCCGAGCGCTCCCGCGGTCTGCATCGTGATAACAATCTTGCTGCAAGTTTCATCAATCGGTACGAGGCGCGCATACTGTCCGTCCGTAATGACTTCCTCGGACATGACTTCGCCACCCGCATTGATCTGCGACACCATATACGTTTCCGGCACATCATACCAGTCCAGCCGAATTGCCTGCACCGGCGCATCCGGCAGCACGGTCAAAGACTCCTCCGCTCGAAACGAAATGCGCGAGGAAACAGTATCGTCCGTCAGGCGATACACGTAATCCGCGCTTTCTTCGGGCAGTTCGAATAGCAGCGAAACGCCGCCGGTTGTCGTTTGTTCCGTGTCTTCCGCGCGCGCCGCAGCGGGGGCGATCATGAGAACCGCCAGCGCGCAGGCAAGCAGGGCAATGCGTCTCTTCATTGTGCGTTAACTCCGGTTATTTTGTTTCTTGCGCCGCCTGATCATCAGGCATATGAGAACCGCCGCCGCAAGCGCCAGAATTCCCAGAATGGCGTACGTTAGCGGATTGAAATTCGATTGTATCGACACTTCCTGCGATGCTGCCGCAGTCTGCTCCGGCGTCTGCGTCGGCGTCGGTTCCGGTGTTGCCGTTATCTCGGGCGTATCGGTCGCAGCCGGCGCAACATATGTGGTCAACCGCGTAAAATCGATGTGCTCAAAAAAGTCGTTCTTTGCCTCATCCGCGCCGACAGCCGTATATGCCAACCCATATTCCGCAGAGCTGAGATCTCCCGCGCTATAGATATTTCTATGGTACTCCAGTTGGGAAACGTGCATATGATACGCTTCGTTGGCAACCTCAAGTGCGGATTTTCCGTCAAACGCATCGAGAGAAATATTCCAATCCATTGTGATTGCGTTTTCGGCATAAAGATGCAGATAGAGCTTTTGCGTTTGCCATACGCCATATTGCTTAAGCGAATCGGGATATGCCGCCGCGTCCGCCGCAAGCGGCAGCGCCTCCTGCATGCAGTATGCAGTTGCCATATGGGCACCGTGACCGTATTCGCCGTTCAGGTCGTGCGTCACGATTACCTCCGGCTCAAACCGGCGGATCAGAGACACGAGCGTATCGAGAGTTGTATCTTCTCCCCAGCGGATCAGCGCGTCGCGCAACGTTTCCGTGTAGATATCCGGCAATGGCAGAAACACCGGCGCGTTTCGCACGCCGCAGTGCCAGAGGCCGCTGAGCGCTTCGTCAACACGCGCGCGTTCCCCGTTTGCCATATAGGCAACCTGAACCGCAAGTCCGCGCTCTCCGGCGTAATACGGAATCGTACCGCCGAAAAAGAGCAGTTCGTCGTCGCAATGCGCCGAAACCACGAGAAGATCCGCCTTTTGAACAGGCGGCTGCCAGTCGTATATGCCGTCCGGCAGTTCTCCCGCGGAATACAGCGTCAGTTCCGCAATCTGCATACCGCTATCCGACCATATTTGCAGTCCGCGCGTCGTTTCCAACAGCGGATAATAATCGTTAAAGACCGGCTCGTCAACGGTTTCGCGGTTTAGCTCCACTCCGTTTTCGTCCATCTGCACCAGTATAACAGAATCCGGCAGCGTATACCACTTCACATATACGCCGCGCACCTCGGTCTCCTGTAGCCATGTACAGGAAAACGGTTCTTCCGCTGCAAAGGTCGTGTAGGTGTTGACGTTTCCGTCCCGTGTGCGTTTTACAGCGCGCGCTTCTACCGGCGCGGAGACGACCGCCTGCGCGGTGACGTCCTGTGCCGTTTCGCTTTCTTCCGCATGCGAAATCGCCGGCGCAGCCAACAATACCGTGGCTGCGCCGACGAGCAGAAGCGCATTGATTGCTTTCGTTCCAGCGTTCAAACAACGTTCCCTTTCGGATGTTATTCTTCGCTCATCGCCATTCTTGCGTTGGCTTCGCGCATTTCTTTTTCGGTCTTTTCCAGTTCCTTGCGTCCCGAAATCAGCAGGATGCCGCCGGCGCCGAAGAGCAGCAGCAGGCTCAGGATGCCGACGGATGCACGGTCGGTCAGGAAATAGAACATGGCGTAAAGCAGCGGACCGATGACGGTTGCAAACTTGCCGAATACATCGTAGAACCCGAAGTATTCCGCGCTGCGTTTTTGCGGCACGAGCTTGCCATAGTAAGAGCGGGACAACGCCTGAATGCCGCCCTGCACGGTGCCGACGAGTACCGCGAGCACCCAGAACAGCGCGGTTGCAACAGACTTTGCGCCGTCATACGACGTCTGTTTTGCCGTATCCTGCGCGTAAACATCCAAATCTGCGCCAACGGCTTCAATCGCCGTCACGGCGACGCTGCGGCTTTCATCGGAGCTGAACTGATACAGCACATCGGCCGGATCGGCGGCTTTGGTTGCATAGGTTGCGACGATTTCGTCAAACGCGGCGGTGCGGTCCGTTTCGGAAAGCGCGGCGCGCGTGTCTTCCACAAGGTCTTTTGTGAGCGTATCCCAGGCTTTTGTGTCTTCCTTGCTCTCATATACGACATTCTGCGCCGCAATCGAAGAGCGCGTTGAATCGACAAGATCAAGCTGATACGGTTCGACCAGGCGACCCATAAAGAACCCGACGCCGCAGATGACAAAATACATCGCGATCGCAGCGATGATCATCTTGATTGCGCCGAACTTGCCGGAAAGTTTGCTAAAGAGAATTGCGCAGGGCGCGGCGACAAGCTGCGTCACCAGCAGCGCAAAGATCATGCCGGTTGTGCCGAGGCCCAGCGTTGCACCGTAGTTGGTCGCGAGGGAAATGACCGCGCCAACGCCGTCGATATAGAGGAAATATGCAATCAGGTAAATGAAGAGACCCTTGTTGTTTACGCAGCGTTTCATCGTATCCCAGAGGTTGGAAAACGCGTGTTTTGCCAATTCGCTCGGCGGGGTTTCCACATAGTGAACCTGCTTGACGTTCTTCAAAATCGGGATGGAGAACACGAGCCACCACACCGTAACGATCAGGATGGCGAATTTCATGGCAATCGGATCATAGTTGCGCAGGAGCATGACTGCGATGGAGATGACAAACGGAATCGTACTTCCGCCGATATAACCCATCGCATAACCCCAGCTCGACACGCGATCCATTCGGTCTTCCGTGGTAACGTCCGTCAGGAACGAATCGTAGAACACGCAGGAACCGGAGAAGCCGATGTGCGAAATTACGTAGCCAATCAGCATCCATTTCCAGTCGCCCACAAACGCAAGCACGGCGGTTGACAGCGCACCGATGAGGATAAACGCAAACAGAAGCTTTTTCTTGTTGCCTTTAAAGTCCGCAACCGCGCCCAGCGTCGGCGAGATGATTGCGCCGATGAGCGAGGCAATCGAAACGCCGATCCCCCACCATTTGTTGCCGAGGTCTCCCGCAACGCTGGCATAGTAAATCGGGAAAATGACCGCCATGATATTCGTTGCATAGACGGAGTTTGCCCAGTCGTAGAAGATCCAGCTTTTTTCTACCTTGGTAAATCGCTTGCTTTCGTCGCGCTGACGCATGAATTGATCCACCTCTCCCACATATAAATTTGTTAAAAACAGGAATAAAGACTACTTGCAGTATAGCATTGAAGTTTGAAACGAACAAGGAAGTTTACTGACAAGTCACCAGCAACACCGGTGAAAATCGATATTTTACTTTTTTTGAATGAACTTTTGATGTGCTCTAAATAATTAACAGCAGTTGTTTTATTTTTTTGAAAATATGGGGTTCCGCGCTTCAGCGCGGACCCCCGATCGCCTGTTATTCTTTTGTTGTTTCTTCCGCTGAGGCTGCTTCCGTTGCAGATGTTTCTGTTGCGGTAGCTTCGGCGGTTGCTTCCGTTACTTCTTCGGGATTTTCTTCTTCGTCCGAATGCGGAACGATTTCAACGGACACCACGCGGGTGCCTTCGTCAACGCGCATCAGGCGCACGCCCTGCGTGTTGCGGGAGATCACGTTTACCTGATCCAGCGGCATACGGATGATAGTTCCATCATCGCGAATCAGCATGACGTCCTCATCCTCGGCCGTCATCTTGAGGCACGCCAGATCGCCCGTCTTGTCCGTCAGCTGCGTGGCCAGAACGCCCTTGCCGCCGCGGTGGTGCACCGGATATTGATCCTCCGGCGTACGCTTACCCATGCCGAGTTCGGTTACGGTCAGCACGTTTCCACCTTTGACAACCTTGACCATGTCGACGACCTCGTCGTCGTCCGCCAGGTTGATACTGCGGACGCCCATCGCGTTTCTGCCCATGGGTCGCACATCCTCTTCCGCGAAGCGAACGCACTTGCCCTTTTTGCTCGCGATGATGAACTCGTCGTCGCCAACCGAGTATTCAACGGCGATGAGCGCGTCTCCTTCGCGCAGGCTCTGCACAATCAGGCCGCCCTTGCGGATGTTCTGCAGGTCGCTCACCGGCGTCTTTTTGATGATGCCGTTGCGGGTCGCCATAACGAGATAGCCTTCCGTGCCCTCGCCCTGCACCGGGAACATGGCGGTAACCTTTTCGCCTTCGCCAAGCTGCAGCAGGTTGACAATCGGCATGCCTTTGGCGTTTCTGCCCGCTTCCGGAATCGTATAGCACTTTTTCCGGAACGCGCGTCCCAAATTCGTAAAGAAGAGAATCTGGTTGTGCGTGCTGGTTACAAACAGACGCTCCACAAAGTCTTCTTCATGCGTACCCTGACCGATGACGCCGCGTCCACCGCGGTTCTGCGCGCGATAGGTGTCCGGCGTGAGGCGTTTGATATAGCCAAAGTGCGTCATGGTGACGGCCATATCCTCTTCCTGAATCACGTCGTCGAGGTCGATGTCGTCGATCATCTGCGTGATTTCGGTGCGGCGTTTATCGTTGTGACGTTCCTTAACCGCAAGCGCTTCTTCCTTGATGATCGAAAGCAGCTTGCCCTCGTCGTCCAGAATTCCCTGCAGATAGCTCACGCGCTCGCGCAGCATCCGGTCTTCGTCCATGATCTTGTCGCGTTCCAAACCGGTCAGCCGCTGGAGACGCATGTCGAGAATCGCCTGTGCCTGCCGTTCGGACAGACCAAACCGGTCGATCAGTTTCTGTTTCGCTTCCGCGGGGCTTCCGCTCGCTTTGATGAGGTTTACGATCTCGTCGATGTTGTCCAGCGCGATGATAAGGCCTTCTAAAATATGGAGGCGTTCTTTCGCGCGGTTGAGGTCGTATTTCGTGCGGCGGGTGACAACGTTTTTCTGGTGCTCCAGATAATAGTAGAGTACGTCCCGCAGCGGCAGCACTTTCGGCTCGCCGTCCACCAGCATGAGCATGATCACGCCGAAGGTGGACTGCAAATCCGTGTGCTTATACAACTGGTTCAAAATGACGCTGCCGTTGACGTCTTTTTTGAGTTCGATGACGATGCGCATGCCCGTGCGGTCGGTTTCGTCGCGCAGATCGGAAATGCCCTCTACGCGCTTTTCGTGCACGAGTTCGGCAATGCGTTCCACCAACCGCGCTTTATTCACCTGATAGGGAATTTCAGTAATGATGATGCGACTTCTGCCAACGCCATAGGCTTCAATCTCGGCGCGCGCGCGCACAACGATGCGGCCGCGTCCCGTGCGGTAAGCACTCGCAATGCCGGAGAGACCCATGATGATGCCGCCCGTCGGAAAATCCGGGCCGGGCAGATACTGCATCAGCGCATCGCTGTCGATTTCGGGATCGTCGATGAGCGCGCAGAGCGCATCGATCGTTTCGCCGAGGTTATGCGGGGGAATATTCGTCGCCATGCCGACAGCGATACCGCCGGAACCATTGACGAGGATATTCGGATATCGGCTCGGCAACACGGTCGGCTGCATGAGCGTTTCGTCGAAGTTCGGCATAAAATCGACGGTATCTTTTTCGATGTCCGCCATCATTTCGCTTGCCATCTTGGACAAACGCGCCTCGGTATAACGCATTGCCGCCGCGCCGTCGCCGTCCACGCTGCCAAAGTTGCCGTGGCCTTCTACGAGCATATAGCGCGTGGAGAAATCCTGCGCAAGGCGGACCATCGCGTCGTAAACGGAGGAGTCGCCGTGCGGGTGATATTTACCCAGACAATCGCCGACGATACGCGCGCTTTTACGAAACGGTTTATCCGGCTGCAAACCCAATTCGTCCATCGAATAAAGGATGCGGCGGTGAACGGGTTTCAGGCCGTCCCGCACATCCGGCAGGGCGCGGTTGATGATGACCGCCATCGCGTAGGAGATGAAACTCTTTTTCATCTCGGTTTCGAGCTTGATCGGCACGATACGGTTTGCAGTTGCCGTCGGGGTAGGGTTCAATGTTACGTCTTTTTCTTCCATATTCTCACTCTCGATTCCTGTGCCCTGCTATTAAACGTCCAAATCGACGACTAGCTTGCTGTTTTGCTCAATGAATTCGCGGCGCGGCTCAACCTTGTCGCCCATAAGCAGCGTAAAGAGTTCGTCCGCCTCGATGGCGTCTTCTACCGTTACCTTGAGCATGATGCGCTGATCCGGATCCATCGTCGTGTCCCAGAGCTGATCCGGGTTCATCTCGCCGAGGCCTTTGTAACGCTGGATCGTCGGCTTCGGTTCGCGTCCGATCTCGTTGAGCGTCGTTTCCAGTTCCTCGTCGGAATAAACATACTTGAGGAAGTTGCCACGTTTGATCTGATAGAGCGGCGGCTGTGCGATGTATACGTAACCGTTTTCGATCAACGGGCGCATATGCCGGTAGAAGAACGTCAGCATCAAAATGCGGATATGGCTTCCGTCAACGTCCGCGTCCGTCATGCAGATGATCTTGTGATATCTGAGTTTGGTTTCGTCGAAGTCGTCATCCATGCCCGCGCCAAAGGCCGTAATCATAGCCTTGATTTCCGCATTTGCGAGGACTTTATCGAGGCGCGTCTTCTCAACGTTGAGAATCTTGCCGCGCAGCGGCAGGATGGCCTGGAACACGCGGTTTCTGCCCATCTTTGCGCTTCCGCCCGCGCTGTCTCCCTCAACGATGAAGATTTCGCACTTGCTCGCGTCCTTTTCCTGACAGTCCGCCAGTTTGCCGGGCAGCGAGGTAGAATCCAGCGCGCTCTTTCTGCGCGTCAGTTCGCGCGCTTTGCGCGCGGCGTCGCGCGCGCGGCTCGCGGTTACGCACTTTTCGATGATGATCTTCGAGCAGGCGGGGTTCTCTTCCAGAAACCGAACCAGCCCTTCTGCAACCGCGCCATCCACCAGCGGACGGATATCCGCGTTGCCGAGTTTGGTCTTTGTCTGGCCTTCAAACTGCGGTTCGGTGAGCTTGACGGAGATGATTGCGGTCAACCCCTCGCGAATATCCTCGCCGGAGAGCGAAGGATCGTTCGGCTTAAGCAGGTTGTACTTCTTCGCGTAATCATTGATGACGCGTGTCAGCGCCGCCTTAAACCCGACCAGATGCGCGCCGCCTTCAATCGTGTTGATGTTGTTGGCAAACGTAAAGATGTTTTCGTTGTATCCGTCGTTATACTGCATCGCAACTTCGACGGAACCCGTTTCCATGTCATCCTCCATGCGCTTGGCGGAGAAGAAGATGGGATCGGGATGCAAAACCTCTTTGTTTTTGTTGAGATACTGCACGAAGGAGACGATGCCGCCTTCGTAGCAGAACGATTTCACATGCGCGGGTGTTTCGCGCTCGTCGGTAACCGTAATGCGCACACCCGCGTTGAGAAACGCGAGTTCACGGAAACGGCTGCTCATCGTATCGAAGCTAAAGTTGACCTCGTCGAAGATCGTATGATCCGGCAGAAACGAAATAATCGTGCCTGTGTCGGATTCTTCAATGTCGCGCTCAACGTGCACTTCGTTGATCGGTTCGCCGCGAATGAACTCCTGCACATAGGCGTGTCCGTCGCGGTGAATTTCCGCGCGCAGCGTTTCGCTCAGCGCGTTGACGCAGCTGACGCCGACGCCGTGTAAGCCGCCGGAGACCTTATATCCCCCGCCGCCAAACTTTCCGCCCGCGTGAAGCATCGTCAGCGACACGGTCAGCGCGTTCTTGCCGGTTTTTTCATGCAGACCGACCGGAATGCCGCGGCCGTTGTCGATAACGGAAATGGAGTTGTCCGGCCGGATGAAAATCTCGATGTGCGAGCAATAGCCCGCGAGCGCTTCATCGATCGAGTTGTCGACAACTTCGGTAACAAGATGATGCAGTCCGCGCGTATCCGTGGAGCCGATGTACATACCCGGACGGCGGCGTACCGCCTCCAGTCCTTCCAGCACCTGAATTTGCGATGCATCATATGCCTGCTTCGTGGGGTTTTCCATGTTGTGTTTCCTCTCTGTCTCTCTATACAAATGCCGTATCAGCGGCTGTAGCGTTCTGTTTGTCTTAGTCTTGCGCCGGGTTGCGGCGCAATCGATTCTTATTCCTGTTCCGCATCGGAGATGGTCAGCACCGCAACTTCGTTGAGATACTCTCTTCCGATTTCGCTCTTCCAGCGCTTTTCCAGCGTAGAAGAAGCGATATGCGAGGCGACCACTCTGTCCCGCCCGCGTTCGCGCAGTACAATATAGCTCTTTGGTTTGCCCGCGCAGGTGGTAAAGCGGCGTTCTTTGCGCGCCTTATCCAGAAACAGTTTCGTCTGCGGCGTCATTCCGCTTTCGTTGATAATAAACAGGACTTTATCCAGCGGAAGACTGACGTCCGCGCCGATGTGCAGCTGCATTTCGTCTGCCTCCTTATTGTTCCGTCACGCGTCGATTCGCAACCTCATACACCTGCATCTGCTCCACGCCCGCCGCCGCAACCTCTTCGAGATGCGTGCAGGTGAGAAACGTTTGACAGTCCTGCGCGGCGATGAGCAGCATCTTCTGCCGGTTGCGGTCAAGCTCTGAAAACACGTCGTCCAGCAACAACACCGGCGCATCTTCTTTTTCTATGCGTAGAATTTCCAGCTGGGCAAGTTTCAGGCTCAGCACCGTCGTTCGCTGCTGTCCCTGCGAACCGTATACGCGCACATCTTTTCCGCTCACGCGGAGCGCAAGATCGTCCCGATGCGGGCCGACGGATGTGCTGCCGCGAAAAACGTCCCGCTCCGCCGTGTCCGAAAGCGCGAGGCGCAGCGTCTTTGCCAAATCGCTGGTCGACACGGGCGCCACGTTCGGTTCGTATTCAACCGCGAGCGTCTCCGCTCCGTCGGAAAGGGTTTCGTGCTGTTCTTCCGCAATGGCGGAAAGCCGATCGACCAGCTCCGAACGATTTAGGATGATGGATGCGCCGAGAACGGCAAGCTGTTCGTCCCAGCTCTCCAGCGCGTCGTAGTCCAGCCCTTCCGGGTCTTTTAGCAGAACGTTTCTCTGCTTGAGCGCGGCGTTGTATTGCTGCAGGGTGTAATAGTATGACGGGCGCAGCTGAGATATCGCCATGTCGAGAAAGCGCCTGCGCTCGCCCGGTCCGCCTTTGACGAGTTCCAGATCCTCCGGCGCAAACATAACCACATTGAGACAGCCCAGCAGTTCGCCGCTTCGGGCAATCGGCGCGCCGTCGATCAATATCTTTTTACGCTCGCCGGGAAAGAGTTTGCATTCAATTCTTCTTGGGCCGCCGCGCGTGTCGACATCTACCGCCACGCTGGCGTAGAGTTCTCCCGCGCGCACCATTTCCCCGTCCCTTACCGTTCGGTGACTGCGCCCGAGAGAGCATAAAAACAGCGACTCCAGCACGTTGGTCTTGCCTGCGGCGTTTTCACCCGTCAGTACGCAAAGGCCCGCGTCGGGACGCAGGGAGAGCGACGGATAATTTCTGAAATTGACAAGCCGTAGACCGGTCACGCGCATGCGTTCGCTGCTCAAACTTCCCCAAATTTATTCTTGTATAGTATAACATAAAATTCATAGTCCGTATATATATTATAGAAAAGAACTCCCGATTTTGGGTTGATTTTTTTGAATTTACACGCTTTTTTCCGTAATTTTACGCATTTTTACGCGGTCTTTTTAAAGCAGGCATGTAATCGCAATTTTTGCGCGCAAAAACAGCCGGAAAGACGGTAGTATCCGTCCTTCCGGCCGATCTGTTTTTTGTTGGTTTTCTGTTATTTACGCGAGCAGGTCTCCCTGATGCGCAACAAGCGTTGCATCGAAAACGCCGGGCACGCGCAGGAACTTATCGACAAAGTCGGTGTCGCTCTCGCGGATGCGCAGTTCGATCGTCAGCTCAATTCCGTCGTGCTGCACGGTTTTGCTCTTGATGTGCGCCTTGGGCAGCTGGCGGATCAAGCCTTTGATCTGCTGGCTCGCGCGGTCGTCAAAGTGCAGAATCAGCAGATACGGCATGGTGTTGTTGCCCTTTGCCGAGGTGATGATCACCATGATCACGCCGATGACCAGCGCACCGATGAGGCCGACGTCCACAAACCCGGCGCCGAGCGCAAGGCCTTCGCCCACCGCCCAGAACATATACACCGTGTCGATGGGGTCTTTGATTGCGGTTCTGAAACGCACGATGGACAACGCGCCGACCATGCCCAAAGAGAGCGTCAGGTTGGAGCTGATGAGCATGATTACCATCGCGGAAACCATGGTAAGCAGGATCAGGCTCATGTTGAACGAGCGCGAATACACAACCCCGGCAAACGTCTTCTTGTAGATGAAATACAGAAATCCGCCGATACCGAGCGCGATGATCAGCGTCAGGATCACCTGCAATGGGTTGAGCGTGCTGGAGAATAGGTCCTTGAGGTTGAACGCGGTTGCGAGGGGATCGTCCGCCGCGCGAAAAATGGGATTCATATAGTTCCTCCTTACCATCGTCCTGATAACAAATATCTTGCTCACGCGTTCCGCGTGAAGAAATCGAATTTCGTTTCCCTGTTGTAATTCAGATGCATATATACTACAACAGCGAGATCGTTTTAAAACTCATATTGACGGCAAAAAACATATTTGCTTGCGGCGGTGCGCTCCGCTGAGCCGAGCGTGAGCAGTTGCTGCACATATTCGGGCAGTTCGCGGTTGAACTTGACCTCGAGGATCATGCAATTGCGCAACTCCGAAACGGGGTACGTCACCAAATGTGGATTAAACAGATCTGTGTTGCGCATTGCGGTGCGGACGTTTTTATCGAATGTGATGCGCACTTCCTCATCGGGAAACACATACGGTTCGCGCGTATAATCCACCAGCACTTTCGGCTTGAGATAATTCGCCTTGAAGATGCCGTAAAACTGCATCGCCATCGGGTTTTCGTTGAACCGCAGACACTCGATATTGCCGTGCAAAATCGAATCGCAGTCCGCGCGGCTTAACGACACGCTGTCCTTCTTGATATACTGCCCTTCCTTATGCTTGCGTTCGAGTTTTATCGCGCTGTCGGAAAGGTTGTAAATGCGGATGCGGAACTTATCGCGCGAGCTCACGCCCATCGACTTTTCCCATATCGCGGAGTCAAACGGATCGTCAAAATATAAGCTGCGGATAAAATACTCTCCGCCGTTGATGGAAGCGTGATAATCCTGCCTGAGGCACGCCTTGATGCGCGTGCTCAGGAGGTGGTGCTCCCCTTCGGAGATGACGTATTTTAATTCGTGCCGGTATTGCTTTCCGGCGAGATCCCGCTTAGCCGTCATTTGTTGTATCTTCCAGTGTTGTTGTGCTGCCGAAGATGCTGAGCATCTCTGCGTCGCTGAGGCTGAAATAGTTCTGCACGTATTTCAGCGCGTATGGCTTATAGTTGTCCGCGTATGCGCGGATGTTATCGCAATGCTGCTGCCAGGAGCTATAGTTGATGTCGTTCCAGATATCTACATCATACTTCATCTCTTCGGCAATGTTGCCCTGCAGACGGTCTACCATGGCGTTGATCTTTTCCGGAGAATAGATGTCGTTGATCATGATCGCCGTTTTTTCGAGGAACATCTGCCGGAACGAAGCATTCTCAAGCAACGCGCGAATCAGCACCGTTGAGGTTGCTTTGCTGGAACCATGACCTTCCACGTTAAAGTAGCGGGAGAAAAAGTCTCTGCGGTATCCGACAGTTGCCGTATCGGAATAGCTGTCGTTGCGGTTCATCGCCCAGCAGAAGTCATAGAGAATCCAACGCCACTTGTTGTCCGTTTCTGTACTGCGCCAGTATTTGATGTTGCCGGAGTCGGAGTTGCCAACGATGATTTCAGCCGCGACATAGGTTGCGTAGTTTTCCACGTCCATGAGCGAGCTGATGTATTCATAATTGGCGGAATTGCTTAAATCGTGACTGCCTGCCCATTCCACCATATCGGTGTAGTCTTCCCAGCCGTCGCCGGCGAGGACGCACTTGTCGTTACCGTTGCCATAGAGCAGATCGACAGAATCAGGATTGTTCAGATTGAACCGCTCGGCGATAAAGTCCGCCGTGATGCGCTCCATCAGGTCGTATACGCCCCAATACTGTCCGTTGATCAGCACGACAACCTGTTTATGCGCCTGCACAATTACGTTGCGATCCGCAGGCAGTCCGGTGTCTCCTTCTTCAAAAAGGGTGGTCACCAGGTTGTCGCGGATTCTGCTGTTCGTCGCGTCCTGTGCGCTGGCACGCAGAATGATCGATTTATAGCTCGTAATATCGCGGTTTTCAAAAAACGCATAATTGAACATCGAGTCGCCGTATGCGCCCTTCGCAATCAACGCGAGACCCTTTTGTTCTTTGTTGCGCGAATACTGTCCCTGAATCTGAACGACGCCGTCTCCGCTGAATTGGGAAACGCCATTTTCGTCGATGTAGTCAAAATGCACGTCCCGCTCCCAGTCTCTGCCGAGCGGATCGGGGTGCGAAGATGAAACCGCATTAAAGTTGGCAAGGTACCAGTTCGAGTCGTTCATGCCTTTTGTCATCGTAAGGTCGGTCGGGCTTTGGTCTGTGGTCGTCGCGGCATATTCCGTGCCGATGACATAGATGCCGGTGTCCGGATCCCAGAGGTTATCCGGATCGGTGACGATGCTGACCACCGGCAGCGTAAATTGATGGTTCTCAATCGTGCTTTCGCCGGTATAGATGACAAACGTCTGGCTCGCGGTATCGCTGCCGTAATATCCCGTTTGAAACGCGCGCGCACGCAGCGGCGTCGTCTTGGAAATCGTAATCGGGCCGGAATACCGCGTAGAATTTTCGGTTGGAACCGTTCCGTCTGTGGTGTAGGTAACCGAGCAGCCTTCCGGTACCTCGATGGTCACCAGCTGCGCGCTGCCAAACTCGCCGCCCGCGGTAACAATGGTTGGCTCTTCCGCATAACCGAGCACACCGGAACCGTTTGCCGCGTTTGGCGTCGGCGTTGCATAAAAGAGCAGGCTCGAATCCGTTCTGCCGTAGCTCACGTCCGCGTGACCCTGTGGCACGAGAATTTTATCGAGGATCGTAGCGTCCGGGGAAAAGAGAAACACGACGTCCCCTTCCGAAGAGAGGGTAAAGTTGGTTTCTAGATTATTTTTTTTTTGCGCGTCGGAGACATTCTTTCCCGACGCCAGAACCGTTAAATATTCGCCCGCATCGAGCGTTACGTCGGGAAACGTCCATTTGGCCGGATTCTTCGCATTGTTGCTCAGAGCATATCCGGCCAGTGAAATGGGAGATCCCGTCGTGTTATGAATTTCGATCCAGTCGTAGTATTCTCCGTCCGGCTGTTTCAAATACGAAACGTTTGCGTTGAGCACTTCGGAGATGACGATATCTCCCGTGCCGAAGGAGAGCGTTTTCATAAACGCCTGCAAACCCGCGTTGTTGTTCGTGTATCCCGGTGTGGGCTGGGATGTGGTTGCCCATTCACCCGTGCCGTCCGGATTTCTTGCGTAGCTGATGTCGGTGCCTGCGCGGGTATAGTCGTATTCGTCGAGAATGCGTCCGGCGGGCGTTGAGAACACCACGCTTTCGGAATATGCCGCAAGGCCAAACGGCGCCTCGATTTTTTCCGAACCGTCCGGCGTTTCTCGACCTGTGCAGTAAATCAGCAGAACGCTGTTTGCCGCAATCTTTGTTCCGGAGGGCAGCGTGTATTTCAGCGGCTGCGTCGCGGAATCCGAAATACCGTATCCGGAAAGATCGATTTCCGAACCGGTGGTGTTGTATAGTTCAATCCAATCGCAATACGATCCGTCCGGACCGATCAGCGTAGAAGCGTTGCTCGGCATAAACTCATTGATATATACGCCGATGGACTCGTCCGCCGAGGCGGAAAGCGTCGAAAGATACTGTGCCGCGCCTTCATCCGTGTTTGCATAACCCGGACTTGGCAGCATTTCTTTCCAGGTGGTTCCATCGTCCGCGCTGCGTCCGAGGGAATACCCGCTCGTCACGGGCGTCAGACTGATGCTGTCAACCACTTTGCCGGATACGTTGGAAAGAATTACATCGTCCGAAGCAGAGAGTTTAAACGGCGTATGCATGCTGCCGCGCGTAGTGTCCCCACTGCAGAAAACCACAAGATACCCGCGGGCTTCGATCACCGAGCCCTCGGGGAATGTCCACTTTGCAGCGGAGATTAAATCGTCCGTCAAACCATAGCCCGATATATCCAGCGCCGAATCGGTGTTGTTGTAAATTTCCACCCAATCCGGAAAATCGCCGGTTTCGTCCGGCACGGTACCTTTGTTGCTGGTCATGACCTCGTTGATCTCGACCTGCCCCGCGCCGGTTGTATCGGAAGCCTGTCCGCCGTTTCTTAAATAAAGAATGAGCGCAACAACGCAGACGGCAAGAAGCAGAATAATCAGCATCTTGCGTGCGCCGGAAGCTCTCCTTCTTCGTTTCGCCATGGGATAAATGCTCCTTTCGCGAAGCTGCAAAATCGCATTTTCGCAACGTCCAGTTTACCATAAGGCCGGAGCTCTGCCAATGATGCCCCAAGATTATTCACAAAATGTCCGAAATATCATCGCAATCCTGCAACGGCGGTTTTTTTCGTAATTTGGCCGGATTCCACCGTTTTTTTCGGTTGTTTTGTTCCTTTTTACAGCACGCCCAGCAAAACGACGGCAACGATGAGCGCGACGGCAAGAAAGATGCCGCCAAGAATCGTGAACATGCGGGAAAATCGACGCAGTTGCAGAGAATCTTCTTCAATATAAATGCGCCCGATCCGCGACGGATCGTAATACACATGAACCGCTTGCCCGACGAGCAGATCGTTCATGCCGGAATAGTTGGAAATATACTGCATCTCTTTTCCTTCGATGGAAAAACTGTATACAGCGCGAAGTGCGTTTGTGCCAAACTGGCTTTGCATGGCGCTGACAACGCCTTCCGTATAAGCGGTGCAGAGCGTACGTTTCCGGTTCTGCGCAAAGATGATGCCCAGCCCGACGCTGAGAAAGGTAAGCCCCATCAAGCCGAATGTGCCGGAAAAAATCGCGACAAACAGTTGCGCAAACGTAATATTGGTCATTGGAATCAGTGCAGTCATCTTAGCCTCCTGCTCTTTGCATCACGCGCGTTAAACTTCGGTTTTCTCTTCGGTTGATATCGGCTCTCCGCGTCTTAGTTTTTCCCGTTTTTCGTGGTTTTCGCGAATCTTCGCCTCCTGCCCCTGTTCGGACGGCAGATAGTATCGCCGGCCTTTCAGCGAAGGCGGCATATAATCCTGCTTGACCCAGTGACCCGGATAATCATGCGGATAGAGATATCCTTTTCCGTGGCCTAGTTTGCCCGCGCCGGAATAGGATGTATCCCGAAGATAGACCGGAACCGGTTCGTCAAAACTCTCCTCCGCGTCCGCCGCCGCCTCGCTCAGCGCAACGACCACGCTGTTGGACTTTGGCGATTCGCAGATAAAAATGATTGCCTGCACGAGCGAAAGCCGCGCTTCCGGCAAACCGATGTGCTCCAGCGCGTCCGCCGCGGCAACAGCCTGCACCATTGCCTGCGGGTTGGCGAGGCCAACGTCCTCGCTCGCATGGGCGATGAGCCGACGTGCGATAATGCGCGGGTCAACCCCCGCATATAAAAGGCGCGAAAACCAGGCGATCGCCGCGTCGGAATCTCCGCCGCGTAGGCTCTTGCAAAACGCGGAGAGCATATCGTAAAAAAGCTGCTCGTCGCATTTGATCACTTTTTTCTGGCTGGATTCGGCGGCGATTTCCCGCGTGACGCGAATCTCCCCCGCTTCATCCGGCGAAGTGGTCAGCACCGCGAGTTCCAGCGCGTTGAGCGCGTTGCGGCAGTCTCCGTTTGCAATTGCGGAAATGGTATGCAGCGCCTCGTCTTCCAAAACGACATTCAGTTTGCCGAACCCGCGCTCCTCGTCCAAAACCGCGTTTTGCACCGCCTGTTCCACGTCTTCGTTTGTCAGCGGATAAAACTGAAACACGCGGCAGCGCGAAACGATAGCGCTCGTCATCGAAATCATCGGATTTTCCGTTGTGGAACCGATAAAGCGGATGATGCCTTTTTCCAGCGCGGGCAGAAGCGAGTCCGACTGCGTCTTGTTCCAGCGGTGGCATTCGTCCAGCAAAAGATATGTCGGCTGGCGGTATAGCTTCAGCCTCCGTTCCGCCTCGTCCACGATAACCCTGAGCTCCTTGACCCCCGCGGTAACGGCGTTGAGTTTTACAAACGCGCCGCCGGTCGCATTGGCAACAATGGCGGCGAGCGTCGTCTTCCCCGTGCCCGGCGGGCCGAAAAAGATGGACGACTGCAGCCGGTCTGTTAAAATTGCGCGCCTGAGCAGCTTGCCTTCGCCAACGATATGCCGCTGTCCGATGAACTCATCCAGCGTGCGCGGGCGCATGCGGTCGGCAAGCGGCGCATTTACTTCTATATGGTTTTGAAATAAATCTTCCATTTTTCTTGTTTTCGTTTGGTTCTTGTTTTATTCCGTCTTTTTGTTGAATTATACTGTTTTATTTTAAACTATCTTTCGTTTTCAGTTGTGTCCCTGGTGTGTTTTCTGTTTATTTTCTTATTAGTCAATGAAACGTGTACCGTCATTCTTCCTGCAGATCGCAAACAACGAGCACATCGCTGATGGGTCGTCCGTCCCGGTAAGGAACATTGATCGGCCCGTCCTGCGAAAGCAGCACGCTGGACTGCCCGCCGTCGAGATTATACGCCGCCGCAAACCCTAAATCTTCGCAAAGCTGCGAAAGCTGGCTCATCGTCAATCCTTTGGATTTGCTGGATCGTCCATCCACCGCTAAAAACGCATAGTGTCCCGGTTCGTAATATCCGATTACCGAGCGCGGATTGGCCGTCGTTACGGCGCTTCGGAATTTTGTTTTCGCGTGCCCTTCCGCGTCCAGAAGCGCCGGCCCAAACACCCAGCTTTGATAGACTTCCAGTCCTTCCAGTATTTCGGTCGTGAGTTCGCGATAGTTATAAGTTAAAAGTTCCCCGTTTGTCAGCAGAACCGCAATATCCCAGCTGCGATTGATTCGATCCGAATAGGTAATTCCGTTTCGAATGATCGGGCCGTAATAATGCTGCGTGTAATAATCCCCGTTCATGGCGATGACCGCGCCGGATGTCGCATCAAACATTTTACGAACGGTCGCCGTTCCGCCGCGATACACCCCGCCGCTGAACGCGGTTTGCATACAGGCGATATCCTGCACGTAAATGTCCGCCAGATGATAGTTGCTGGTTTCCACGCGTCCGCTTGAAATCGTAACCGAGACGGTATCGCTTTTATAGTTACCTTCCCCGTCGTCCCGAATTCCCGTATACGAGAAATGATCAAACAGCGATTCATCGCAAAGTCCGCTTGCAACGCGCTCGCCAAAGTCAACCAAAGATTCGATCCCGCCGCAGGCATAGAGCAGCGCCGCGCGCGCATCCATTCCGTCGATCTCGCCGTTATAGGTGAAATCCAGATCCGGCCGGTCGTCCGCAGAAAGCCTGCCGAAAGCAAGGCCGCGCAGCATCGCCGCCGCATCCGCAGCGCTGGTAATCCCGTCCCCGGTCAAGTCGCCGCAAAAAGGCGCTTCTTCAGCCGCGGATGGGGCTGCCATAAAAAGAACGATAAACAATCCGATTGTAATCAGGGTAGCGGTTCTTTTTTTCATTCGGGTTCCATTCAACGCGTTGTGTGTTCGGCAACACGGAAAAATCCGTACCGCGTTTATTTTTTCGGCTTTTTCGGGTTCTGTTCGTGGAAAAAACACGCGGTTTTCTTGCAAATTGACACAATGATTTTACATCCGTCCGGCGAAAACCTTGCCATTCATCATAACACGTTTTCAGGTGTTGTGGTAGAATGTTCCTGTAGCAGTGTTCCTACTGCGAGCGTTTGTCTTTCGCGCCGGTGATTTGCTGGTGCGATAGCGGCTCTATCCATTATCTTCGTAATTTTCTCTTGCCGGAAAGGTATGAATAAAAAAATGAAAATAGGTCAGTTCAGCGACTCGTTTCTTCCGATTGTCGACGGCGTCGGCCGCGTCGTATACAACTATGCAACCGCGCTCTCCCGCAGAGGCGAGGAGTGTTATGTGATCGCGCCCATGTTGGACGCGGGTTACCGGGGCGGCTATCCGTTTGAGTTGGTCGATTTCATCAGCATGGAGCTACCGCGGCAACGGCAGTACAGCACGGGGATTCCCTCGCTCGACACACACTATGACGCGCGTATGCGCAGCATACAGCTGGACGTCATTCATGCGCACTCGCCTTTTATCGCCGGACTGGAGGCGCAACGGGTAGCGCGGCGGCGCAACATTCCCATGATCGGTATGTTCCATTCGCGCTACTATGACGATTTTTATCAGCTGACAAAAACGGAAATGCTCGCCAACATCGCGGTTGCAACCATCGTCAATTTTTATCAGCGTTGCGACGAAGTCTGGACGGTCAGCCAAAGTTCGAAAGACACGCTTTACGACTACGGCTATGTGGGCGAAATTATCGTGATGCCGAACGGCACACCGGATATCGACCCGAACGCGGCGCGCGCGGCGGTTGTGAAGGAGCGGTTTGACTTGCCGGATGAGCCGATTCTGTTTTACTGCGGCCAGATGAACTGGAAGAAAAATATTCTGCGCATTCTCGAAGCATGCGCGCTGTATCAGAAAACCGGAAAACCGTTTACCCTCGTCCTTGCCGGGCAGGGGCCGGACGCAAAAGCCATCCGCCAGAAAGCGGAAGATCTCGGCCTTGGCGAGCGGACGCGGTTCACCGGACACATTACGGAAGAAGAAGACCTGTACGGGCTATATGAAAACGCGGATTTGTTCGTGTTTCCGTCGCTCTACGATACCTCCGGCATGGTGGTGCGCGAGGCGGCGGCAATGGAAACGCCGAGCGTGGTCGTGCGCGGCTGCGCAACAGCGGAACCGATATTGGACTGCGAAAACGGATTCCTCTGCGAAAACACATCCGAAAGCCTCTGCCAGATTATCGACATGGCGCTGAGCGACATGGACATGACAAAGAAAATCGGCAAGACAGCGCGAAAGACGATCTATCTTTCGTGGGACGACATCGCGAAAAACGCGATAGACCGCTACGCAGCGCTAATCGAGCAACACAAAGCTAACTACAAATAAAAGGAGCTTTTGCTCCTTTTTTCTAATTTAGCTTTTTTGATTAGCCGTTCCATCAAAAGATTATACATATCTAGGAATCGTTTGATTTACAAAGCGCGGCGTTTGCGATCGTTAAAATAGCGAAATCACAAAAGAGCAGAGAACCTTCTCTGCTCTTTTTCTTATAACTCCCTCAGCACCAAATCCGTCGCGCTCTCGGAAACCAAGTCGATCCGAAGAACTGCCGGATTGTCGGCATACTCGCTCCGGATCATGTCCCTCAGCGCGGTGCCGTTATGATACCCGTGGATGATATGGATTCGATACAATCCCCTGCTTCGCCTGAGCGCCGCGTCAATTGTTACCCGCGCCTGATATTGCGTTTTTCCGTGCAGATCCAGCGTTACCGCCGCCGCGCCTGCGCCCGCTGTTTTTTGCATGCCGCCTTCTCTCCGCCCGATTACGCGTAGGTGTCCGCCCAGGGAAAGTTCTTCCACTCTCCCCCGTGCAGACGATGCAGTTCTTCCGTTGCAAGCAACAGCTTGCCGATGCACTCCGTCTCCGGAAAGAACTCGTAAAACTCGCCTTCGAAAAACGTATAAACGCGGGAAACATCCGTACACATGCCATAAGTCGGCAGCAGATGCGGGTCCAAATGGAAGCTAAACGGCGCGCCGTCTTTCGTTCCCGTATAGGTAAACCCGCTGTGGTCGAGGCAGATTTCCCCTTCTCCCGCAATCAGGCTCGTCGCCAGATTTTTCAATGGTTCAAATTTCGGAAGTACGCCGAGGCGCACGCGTTCGATCAATTTGAACGCGGGATCGAGAATCTCCTGATAAACAAACTTTCTCTCCTGTTCAAACCATTGCTTCGGGGTGGTCGGCAAAACGCTGGTTTCTTCGAGCGGTTCGAAACTGTAGTCCGCGTTCAGCCGCGCACCGTTGCCGCAGGATGTGCAGCGGATCGTCTCGCCTTCACCGCGCATGGAAAACTCCTCGCCGCAGCGCGGGCAGCGATACAACAGCGTATGCAGTTGATGCGCAATTCTGCCGTTTGCTTCGTAACGGACTTTCTCGGTCAGATTCCATTCGTAGTCGTCGTTTTGAATGGCGCGATCGAGCGCAAGCTGAATCTCGTCCGCGGTCATCTCTTTCATCTGCTCCGGCGAAAAAAGTTTGTCAACTACAACGCGCACCTCGCCGGGTCGCTCGTCGAGACAATATTTTGTGCTCGTCAAATATCCGCCGGAGATTTTGCAGAAATAGACCGGAACACCGAAATGCTTCAGCAGTTTTCCGCTGCCGATGGCGCAAGGCTGGTTTCCACCGCCGATGCTGCTCATGCCCTCCGGAAACAGCATCACGCGTCCGCCGCCGCGGATGATGCGCGCGATTTCCTTGATGGTGTAGATATCCGGCGTAAAATTCTTTTTCGGGATCACCTGCAACAACCGGAAAATTCCCGCTAGATGCGAGCGGAAAAACTCGTTGTATCCCGCAACGAAATTGTACGTATGCGGCAGCAGCACCGCGCCGGTGTAGATGTAATCAAGCCGCGACGCATGATTGCTCACAACGATATACGGTCCTTTGCATTTGCGCGGGTCGTCCTTCATTTCCACATGAAGATTCAATTTCTTAAAATACAGAAGCCGCCAGATATAGCCGAGCATTAGATAGATCAGTTTCGGCGGATTCTTAATTTTTCGTGCGTGCAGCGTTTGCGCAAGCGTTTTTTCCGGCTTTGCCATGAGACCCCTCCCGATGTTGATGAATCGCATATATGAAAAGCATTTTAACAGAACATACGAAAAACGGCAAATTTTTACCCGCAAAAAAGGCGGCGCACTGCGCCGCCTTTTCATCATATCCGTGTGTTCAAATCAGAATTTTTCAAGGCTCTTATCATCGCCCAGCAGATAAATAGAATCGTCTTTGTGGAACGTCTCGTTCGGGTCGATGTTCACCGTAACATGTCCGTCGCGCCGCATTGCGATAATCGAAACACCATAGCGGTTGCGGACGTCGATCTGCGCGAGGGAACGGCCGACCCAGTCCCGCGGAATTTCGACCTCGTGAATGCTGTATTCTTCGGAAAGATCCAGCGAATCGAGCACCCCGTCCGAAACCAGCGACCGCGCAAGACGGATTCCGCCGTCGTGCTCCGGCTGTACAACGCGATCTGCGCCGGTTTTAATCAGCAGCTTCTGGTGCAGATCGTCCTGCGCCTTGGCAACGATTTTTTTCGCGCCCATCTCGCGGCAAAGCACCGTCGCAAGAACGGAAGCGCGGATATCGTCTCCAATGCAAATCACGACGCAGTCAAAGTTGCGGATGCCGAGCTGCGTAATTGCCCGTTCGTCCGTCGTGTCCGCCTGCACTGCATGCAACACGCTTTCCTTTACGGCGTTAACGCGGTCCGCGCGTTTATCGACTGCTAACACTTCATGTCCGAGAATAGTCAGCATACGCGCCGTACTCTGTCCGAAACGCCCGAGTCCGATAATTAAAAAACTTTTACTCATATCCGTTTCTCCGCTCCTTGCAGATCAAATTGTAGTTCGTCCTTTTTCGCATCAGCCGATCAGGATGTCTTCCTGCGGATAATGCAGCACCGTTTCCTTCGTTGTGCTGTCCACAAGCGAAACCGCAACCGTGATGATGCCGATGCGGCCCGCATACATTAACAAAATCAATATGACCCGCGTCACATGTGACGTTGCGCCGGTAACCCCGGTCGAGAGTCCAACGGTGCAAAACGCACTCGTCGATTCAAACATCTGGTTTACAAACCCCAGATTGCCCGCCACCATATCCTGCTCCGAGAAAGAGAGCATGATCGCCATCGCAAGCAGGAACAACCCGCCAAGCAGCACGATGGTCAGCGCACGCCGAATTTGCTCCAGCGGAATCGTGCGCCCGAACGCAACCGCTTCAAACTGACCGCGGATATAAGCCCGCGCCGCAAGAAGCAGCGTAAAGATCGTGGTGATCTTCAGGCCGCCCGCCGTTCCGGCAGGGCCGCCGCCGACGAGCATAAACATGATGCTGATTCCTTTGCTCGCATCTTGGAGCGAGTATTGATCAATCGTATTAAATCCCGCCGTACGGAGTGTAATCGACTGGAAAAGCGAGTTCATCAGTTTATCAAACAGATTCATGTCGCCAATGGTGTTCGGATTATCGTATTCAATCCAGAAAAACAGCAGCATGCCCATCACGATCATAAACGCAGTACCGGTCAGAACAATTTTGCTGTGCAGGCGAAGTCGCCTTAAATCCCGCGTGTTCCGCAAGTTGAAAATAACGCCGAACCCAAGTCCGCCGGACACGATAAGCGTCATGAGTACAAACAACATGTATGGATCGTGACTGTACTGCGTAAACGAGCGATAGCCGCCGATCAGATCGAACCCCGCGTTGCAAAACGCGGAAATACTATGAAAAATTGAAAACCAAAGGCCCTTCAAGAAGCCATATTGCGGAATAAACCGGAATGAAAGCAGCGCGGTTCCTGTCAATTCAGCCAGCGCCGTCACAAGCAGCGCGCCGCGCGCGAGACGAACAATCCCCTGCAGGCGGTTTTCTCCGAGGCCTTCCGCCATACTCATCCGGTCATGGAGGGAAACTTTTCTGCCGGTCAGCGAAAACAGAACCATCGACATGGTCATCAGTCCGAGACCGCCAAGCTGGATCAGCACCAAAATGACCGTTTGTCCAAACGCAGAAAAAAAGGTTCCGGTGTCAACGACAACAAGACCCGTAACACAGGTCGCGCTCGTTGCCGTAAACAATGCGTTTAAAAAAGGAAGCGAAGAGTGATCTTTGCTCGATATCGGCAGCATCAACAATGTCGTACCGATCAAGATAATAACAAGAAAGCCAAGCGGCAGAACATTGATCGGTTTTATGCCTGTTTTCGCCTTGCCCATATGCTTGAACTGCCCCCCTGGCGGATATGTTTGATATCCGCGTTGCAAAACGGAATCATTCCAGATGCATTATCGCTGTTTTTGTTTTTTTCAGAAGATATATTTTTAATATACATCTCTATGCAACATTATATCCGTCGGTCGGATGCCTGATTATACCACAAAAACAAAATATCTGCGCGCTGTGCACCGCGTTTATAGAACAGTTTCGTTTCCGCTCTCAATCAATGCTTCTTCCCGGCGTTCCGGTTCCTGCTGCTGAATCGGTTTGATCCAGCGCATAGATCGGTAATACGGAATTGTGATTATCAGTTTGGAAATGTCATCTGCCGCGAGCATGACAATATACGTCTGAATGAACGATAGTTTAAAAACCAGTCCGCAGAGTACAACCGCCGGGACAACAAACAAATAGTGGCACACAACGTCTGTAATCAGGCCGATGCGCGTGTCTCCGCCCGCGCGAAAAATGCCGACAACTTCGACATACGGAATATAACGAACAACCGCGTCGATGGAAAAGATGACCAACAATACGCGCGCCGTATATTTTGCCGATTCAGACAGGTCAAACAACCCGATGAGCGGATAGCGCAGCGAAACGATGACAAGTCCCATTATAAAACCGATCGTCGGCGTTAGCACCATAAAGCGGCGCGAATATGCTTTTGCGTTTTCCTGGTCTCCCGCGCCGATGAGTTTTCCGACGAGAATGTTACAAGCGTTACAAAGGCCGACAAAGAACACGAACACCAGGCCTTCAATTGTGCGTTCCACGGTAAGCGCCGCGTAATTATCTGTGCCCATTCGCCCCAATACCATATTCACGACGATGATCGCAATGCTCCAGAACAATTCGTTGAGCAGCACCGGCAGCGCGCGCGACCAGAACAACCGGAAAAACCCCTTTAACGCAAACATTTGACGCAGCGGGGATATAACGATGTTTTTACGAATGGCGGAAATAATCAGCATCAAAACCGGGTTTGCAAGAGACGAAATCGCCGTTGCAAGGCCCGCCCCGGCAACGCCCATCGCGGGCAGGCCGAATGCGCCGAAGATAAACGTATAGTTCAATATGGCGTTCAACGCCGCCGCAATACCGCTGGTCCACATCGGTATCTTCACCTGTTCGGTGCAGCGCAGCATCGTAGAAAGCGCCAAATTGATGGTCAGTGATAAATAGGAAATGCAGGCATAGTGCAGATATTTTACGCCCTCGCTGATCAGTGCGGCGTCTTCGGTAAACAACCGCATTACCGCCGCCGGAAACAACCCGACGCCGAGCGTAAAAATCAACCCGAGCGGCACCATGAAGCTGAGCATCATACCGTAAGTTTGCAGCATCCCTTTTTGATTGTTCGCGCCGTGATATTGCGCAACAAACACCGCCGCGCCGCTGGCCATGCCAAACGCAAGCAGCTCCACAAAAAACGAAGCCCACCCCGCGAGGCCGACAGCCGCAATAGAGACGTCTCCCAGCCGGCCGACCATCAACGTATCGATCAGGCGAAACGACGTCATGAGCAAATTCTGCATTGCAATCGGCAGGGCAAGTGGAAGCGCCGCGGCCCAGAAGCCGCGGTCAAATAAATCTGCCAAACGCTTTTTTAACATTGTTTGCTCCTTACGGAAAAAAGGCCCGTGGGGGCATTGCCCTCGCAGGCTTTTATCTTGCGCAGTCTTGTAACGGTTCGATGCGAACGTCGTTACAGCAACAAATTTGGTTTGCTCAGTATATCAGGAAAGCGGATGCGAATCAAGAAGCCGCCGGCGTAATCTCGTCGTTTGCTGTTTCGGCCTTGTTAAACGCAGTTTTTTGCTTGTCTTTTGCAAATAATTTTCCGGAATTTACGCCGAAGAAGAGGACGCCATATGCCGCAAGGGGTGCAAACAGCGGCAGGTAGCTGAGCGTATAGCGGGACTGTGCCTCAAAGATCAAATGATACAGCACACCGCCGAGGATGATCAGCGGCAGAATCAATTGGCTATCCGTTCGGTTGCGCAAAAGCAAAATCGCGCAAATGGCAAACCCGCCATAGAGAAAAACAATATAGAACCGCATAACAAAACGAAATACTACGTCAAATGCATCGCTATAGATCATGCTCGCAAACGCATTTTTCGGTTCAGGGTGAATATCGCCGCCGCCGTTTGTCGCCCAAATCGACATAAAGGTCGGTTCAAGCCATTGCGTTCCGATTTTTTCTATGCAATACCTGAAAATTCCGCCATCACTAGACATAACTTCCGCCAATCCGGTTTGAATGTCTGCTAGGCTCTGTTGCTTGATCGCATCCATGTCCTCTCCGGCTTCCGCTTTGAGTAAAAGGTTATAGTCGTTATCATACCACCCGGTGCTATGTTCTCCGCTCTGCAGAGACATCGCGATCCAACTGACCAGCGGATACCCTTCTCCGTATGTTGTGTTGGTCTGCTTTTCATAGTATGTCTGAATCAGCTTTGGCGCGGGCAGCGCGCACGCAACAATGATGACCACGGCAATCAGCGAACGCCAGCGTTTTTCGCGAATCGCATCCAACACCAGAACGATACACAGCGCGGCGATAACGATCCAAGCGTTTGGTTTGATATAAACTGCAACTGCCAACGCGATGACGGCAAAACCAAGACTCCGTAACTTTCGGTGCTTGAAGTAACGCACCATCGCATATATGCCCCAAACAGACGCCGTGAACGACGGAATCTGGCTATAGCAAGCAGCGGCGTAAAGCACCGGTTGTATGCATAATCCCAGCAGCAGAATTGTAACCAGCGTTACGCGATCATCCGAAAACAGTTCCTGCGTTAAAAGCATGATTGCCGCATAGGAGCCGACGATGAGCAAAACGCTCGCCCCGCGAAGCGCAGCCGCAAAATATCCGCTTCCAACGATGGAATAAATCAAATCCATATAGGAAAGATATCCGAATTGGAACGGATAGCTCACCAAATAATAGCGGTACATATTGCCTTGTTCCAGCAATTCGGCAGCGGCGTTTTCTCCGCCATGCATTTTTAAAACCACATCGTATAGAATACCGGCGTCGCACGAAGGAATTCCCGATATCGACCAGACCCAGGCAATTCCGCCGATTGTAAGCATCAGTAGGACAACGATACCCGCAATAATATTTACATTGCGTGAAATTCTGATTTTTCCGATCAGACGAACCAGTATAAAAAGAATGCAAAAAGCGATGATGTTTACTATTGCGTTTTCCTGAAACAAATCCACGCGGGATGCAATCGCATAGACAGACGCGCGCAAACGAGCGCCGAAAAACAAACTCAGCAAAAACAAGCTCAACGCCGCCAGCAAAACAAAGCCGACCGCCGTTGTTCCGAGCAAATTTGCGACGCGGGAGCGTCCCAATTCAGGCAGCGGCATAGTCCCGTTTTTCTTCTTCATCTCGCCACCTCTTGCATTTTTGCCAGCTTTCTCTTCTTTATTTTATCAAACACTAATTTGTCCATACTGTTTCCAAACGAGTATGCGCCCGCCGCCGCCAACGGGCAAAATAGCGGAATGTATTCGAGCACATACTGCGATTTTGCCTCAAACAGCAAATGAAACAATATTCCGCCGAGAATGATCAACGGCAAGAGCATCCATTCCGGTTTGTGTTTTCTAAGGGATGCGGCGGCAAAAAGCAGAAATCCAAAATAAAGCGTTTTTGTAACCTTCCCTTCAAAGAATCGATAGGTCCAGTCAAACGAGTCGCTGTAGACCAGCTGCGTTATAGCCCCGGGTTCTTTATATGTTCCAACCGACTTGGTAATCCATATGCTCATAAACGTCGGTTCGTCCCATTGCGAAACCAACTTCTCAAAGAAATATTGCTCTAGCCGCGCCGGATTGCTGATCAGCTCGCTCAGCTTCTCCTGAATATCACTTTTTGCGCGCTCGTCGATTGCCTCAACATCTTCGCCATAAGACGATTCCATCATCAGCTGATAGCTGCGAACGTGCCAACCGCTTGCTTTCCAACCGTCTTGCAAACTCATCGCCATCCAGTAACTTTTCGGATATCCCGTGCCAAAAGACGTATCAAGCATCGTCTCATATCTTATTTGCGCAAGTTTCGGCATAGGAATTGCCAAAGCTACGATCAAGGCCGCAAACACAATTGGAAAAACTGCCTTCTTCCGCAGCGCTGCAAGCAACAGCACGATAACAACCGCTACGATCACAATCCATGTATTCGAGCGGATCAGCGCCGCAAACGCAAACAGAATTGCGGCAGGCGCAATGTTCCATCTTTTTCCATCCTGCAAATAGCGCAGCACAAAATAGACCGCCCAAACACAAAGCGAAAAAGCAGGAATCAGACCATAGACAAATGTGCAGGAGAAAAGAGGCTGCAGCGTTGCACACAATAAAAGAATCGTAACAAAAGTTATTCTGTCGTTTTTGAACAAGCGCTGCGTGATCAGCAGCAACGCCGCGTATGATGAAACAAGAAGCCCCACGTTCATCAACCGGGCGATTCCAAGCGCGCCGGTCGAACCAAACAGCCGGACCAGCACCTCAAGAAACGTTAGCAACCCGCATTGGTAGGGAAACCGTACCAAATAATAATGCAAATACTGACCACTCGTCGTAACTTGAGCATAATCTCCGGCGATGATATACTCCGCGATCAGCGTTAGAACATCGCCGTCCGACTCCGCCTGCGCTTTTACGGAGGTTGCCCAGAGCGCCCCGAATACGAAGAGAAGCAAAAGCGCCGCACCGCCGAAATAAAGATTGAACTTTCGACTGACGGGAATTCTTTCGATCAGCGCCATTGCAGCAATTGCGAAAATAACGGCAATTACGTTTGTTAATTCGTTTTCGTCGAATATGTTGATCTGTAATATATCATATCTTTCCGGGCTAATCCTTGCGGAAGCAAACAAACCCGTACAGGCAAGCGCCAGTGCGGCAAACAGCACAACGATCAACGCCAGACATTCCAGTATGTGCGCAATGCGTGCGCTGCCCGTTTCCTTAATTGACAGCGGCTCCATTTTTTCCCTTTCCGGCGGGGTTCCCTTCGCGTATGAACCATTGCTTTGCGTTTATGCCAAACATCAATATTCCGTATGCGGCAATTGGCGCGAACATCGGCAAATAGGTTAACGTATATTTCGAATTTGCCTCAAACAACAGATGAAACAATACGCCGCCAAGAATCGCAAGCGGAAAGATTAACTGTGCGCTTTCGCGTTTTCGCAGCAGCAAAATCGCACCCAGCGCAAAGCCAATATAAAGCGTTTGCAGCGTATAGTTCATTTCTTTTTCAAGCATCACACCCGGCCAGCGTCCGTCATATAAACTCTGCGCCAGCGTCGACCGTTCCGCATCGTCATATGGGTTACAAACGATTGCGATCCAAAGGCTTTCAAACGTCGGCTCGTTCCATTGCGACGCGAATTTTTCCTGATAAAAATCATATGCTTCTTCCGGATTGTCCGCGAACGCTTGCAGGCTTTCCGCTATGTCAGCCGCATTTTGCTCGCCAATCGCTTCCAAATCCGTTCCATAGGTATAATACATATCCTTGGAATATTCGTTATACCAGCCCGCCGCCATCCAACTGTCGCGCATACCCATCGCCATCCAGCTCGACATCGGATATCCTTTTCCGAACGTTACCCCGATTCGATCTTCATAGACTGCCTGCGCAATCTTTGGCAGAGGATAGCAGGCAACCAGTAAAAGAATTGCGGCAACGGCGGGTTTCCAACCGCGCGTTTTCAGCGCATGCAATAGAAACACAATTGCAATCGCTGCGGCGCCAATCCAAGCGTTGGGTTTCAGATAAACCGCAATTGCTGAAAACACAGCGGCAAAAACCGCGAAACGGGTTTTTTCGTCTTTTAAATACCGAACCGCAAAATAGACGCTCCAGAGCGTAAACGCAAGCGCGGGAATCAAACCATAGAGCCAGACGCAGGCAAACAGTGGCTGCGGACAGAGGCAGAGCAAAACCAACGTAAGAAACGTAATGCGATTGTCTTGAAAGAGGCGGTCGGTCGTCATCAACAACACGGCATATCCTGATATCAAAAGAAAAATATTGATGATTGGCAGGAATACCATCGTGTTCATTTCGCCTAAGCAGCGGACGACCAGTTCAAGAAAACTCAAAAAGCCAAATTGAAACGGGAACCGGACAAAGTAAAAATGCTCGTAACTAGCAAGGTCCCGCAGAATAGAACGATCTCCCGTCCACATGGTTACCGCAGCATTCAATAGTACACTCTGATCAGATATTGGCGTTGCGCGCATCATAAGAGACCACGCAGAGCCGAAAGCGGCAAGCGCAAGGAAACATAAGACGGATGCGGTTATCATAAAAGATTTCGAAACGTGCGCAACACGCAGAATTCGAAACGCAGCAATTGCCACAATTGCTACAGCAAGGTTGAGCAGCAAAGAATCTTTCTGGGCAAGAATGTGTTGGGCGCTGTATTGCGTCGAATCAATCACATTCGTTGTCGTCAAGCTGGTAACGCTCAGCATTAGGGCCGCGAGAAGCACCGCGCAAAGAGCGATGATTTCCAGTGTGCTCGCCGCGCGCGCCGTAACCGTTCTCTCAATTTTTGCAGCCATTGGTTTTCTGTTCATATCATTCTTTTTCCTCTGAGCGACGCGGAATATCGATGGCTATTAGTCGATATCAGGCGATCATTGATCGCTCCACGAATCATGATTCTATCTAGGTTTGGCATCCAGCAATATCCCATCTGAAATCAGTCGCATTTTTGTATTTCCAATTCGCTTTACAAGCATTATACCACCGAGCCGACTGTAAAACAAAATCAAGCAGTACATTGGACGTTTCTAACGCGTTTTTTCCCGGCGATAGATTTCGTAACTATTCTATGCGATAAAACGCCGCGAAATGCGGCGTTATCAAGAACAGATTATGTCTTTTCAAAGTCAACAAGCCGGTCAGCGAGCGGTCTTTGCCACGCCTACGCCGGCAAGCACGCAAAGCGGGAGCGCATCCATCCAGACATCCGGCGCAATGGCGAAAAACAAAAGTCGAAACACAGCACAACCCGCCAGCGCAAGAACCAAGGGAATCGCCGCGTCTTCCCGCCGAATAAAAAATCGGATCGATATCAGCAAAAGTCCCAGCGCAAGCGCGCGCAGCAAATGCGTTTTCACCAATTCCGTAAACGCACCCGCAACTGCCGTGTTTTGCGCAAATATCATATTCGATTCCGGCAACAGTGCGCCTGCAAAAAGCCGAACCGCAACCGGCAGCGCAACCAACAATACGGCAGCCAACACCCATCCGCTTCGTTTCCGTTTCGGCGCAAGCAACAGCAGTCCGATTCCTGTTCCGAGTCCGGCAAACGCGGCGTAAAATCCCGCCGCGCCCGCAAGCGCAACCGGCACAGACGCAAGCGCCGCAATACCCGTTGATTTCCGGCGCAGCGCTAAAACGCTCAAATAGATGCCGCCCATCACCAACGCGCGCATCATTTCGTCAATCAACCTCGTTTGAGCAGAAAGCAGTACCGGCATGCAAACCGCAGCAAACACCGCCGAAAGCAACACCCCGTCCGGCTTATTGTCCAATTCTGTTGCAGCCATCAGAGCAAACAGCACCGCGGATGCCAGACAAAGCGCACGAAGAAAACCCGCGATATCTTCCGGCAGCGAAAGCGCCCCGTATAGCGCAATTACGGCGGGCAGCACCGCTACCGAGGCGATCGTTATCCATTTGGGGAACCGCAAAAAGCACAACAGTCTCAACGCAAACAGCGCGCAGAGCGCGGCGATCATCTCTTCCGTAAAAATTCCCCAAAGAAAGGGATCGATGCTCACCGTGCCATAGATAAGCCAGGCGGCGAGAAGAAGGCCGGCAACGCCGGCCGTAATCGATGCGGTTGTCATTTTCGCATTTCGTGTTTGAGATGCTTTTTTTGCGGCAGTTTTTCTCTCCAACTCTTTTTCCTTTATAGCAAGTACTTCAAAATTAATTCTTCTATTTTGTTTCGAATAATATAAGCTTTTATAACGGTTTCTTCGAAGGCGTTCCGGCTTTCCTGGGATATTGCTTCGGTGTTGCTCCGTGTTTCGTTAAAACAACCAATTCCCGCGCACCATAATCGGAAGAAACCGAAACGCGCTCCGCCGTTGCATGCAATATTTGCAGCGCATTGTTTGCCGACTGAAGTTCTTCTTCTGCATCGCCCTTATACGCAATGCTGATTCCGCCGACTTTGACCAGCGGCAGCGTCAGTTCGCAAAGCGCGGGCAGGCCGGACACCGCGCGCGTCAACGCAACGTCAAATTTTTCCCGATACAGCGGGTTTTGTCCTGCGTCCTCGGCCCGCGCATGTACGCGCTCCGCCGATAACCCTAGCTCATTTAATAGCGCTTCCAGAAATACAAGCCGTTTTTGCAGGCTGTCCATCAGCGTCACTTTCAGATCCGGCCGCACAATCAGCAGCGGCACGCCGGGAAACCCCGCACCGGTGCCGACGTCGATCACGCGCGCACCAGGTTTTAAGTATGGTTCCGCGGCAAGCGAATCCAAAAAGTGCTTTTTTACAACGCCTTCCGGGTCGGTAATCGCGGTGAGGTTTACCCGCGTGTTCCAGTCCGCGAGCATATTGAAATAGGTTTCAAACTGATTTAACTGCTCCGGTTTCAGGTCGGGACGCAGCGGTGATAGCAATTCTTGAATCAAGCGCGTTCCTCCCCTTTCGGTTCCGCGGCGTGAAACCCGCGCTTCAGGTAGATCAGCAGCACGTTTACGTCCGCCGGCGTAACGCCGGAGATGCGCCCCGCCATGCCGATGTTCGCGGGTTTATGTTTGTTGAGCTTCTGGCGCGCTTCCAACCGAAGCCCGTCCAGCGTCAGATAGTCGATGTCCTGCGGCAGCGGCGTGTTTTCCAGCGCGCGGCTGCGGTTGACCTGCTCCTGCTGTTTCTGGATATATCCGTCATATCGCGCAAGGGTTTCCACGCGCTCTTCCGTTTCCCAATCCAGCGGGGAAAGCGAATCGAAGATCGAAAGCAAATCGGTATAGCGGATGTTTGTGCGCTTGAGCAAATCGAATAACTTTACGCCATTTTGCGGCACGCTCTCTCCGCGATCGATCAAAAGCTGTTTGAGCGTTTCCGTCGGCGGCGCGTTTTTTTCGAGAGAGAGCAATGCGGTTTCTACGCGTTCGCGCTTTTGCATCAATCGCTCGTACCGCTCGGCGGAGATTAACCCCGTGCGCAGAGATTTGTGCGTCAGCCGATCGTCCGCATTGTCCTGTCGGAGCAGCAGACGGTATTCGCATCTCGACGTCATCATGCGATACGGTTCCGGCGTTCCTTTGACCGAAAGATCGTCCACCAGTACGCCAAGATATGCTTCATCGCGCCCGAGGGTCAGCGGTTCTTCCCCGCGGCAGTAGAACGCGGCATTGATGCCCGCGAGCAGACCTTGCGCGGCGGCTTCCTCATATCCGCTTGTGCCGTTCACCTGTCCCGCCAGATAGAGACCGGGCACGGCGCGCACATTCAGCGAAGCATCCAACGCAGTCGGATCGATGCAGTCGTATTCAATCGCATAGCCAAGGCGCATCACTTCGCAGCGGTGCAATCCCGGCATGGTGCGCAGCATCGCAATCTGCACTTCGCCCGGCAGGCTCGTGCTCATGCCCTGTACATACATTTCGTTGGTCGTGTTTCCTTCCGGTTCGATAAAAATCTGGTGCCGTTCCTTGTCCGCAAAGCGAACAAGCTTGTCCTCGATGCTGGGACAATATCGCGTGCCCGTCGCGTTGATCTTTCCGCTGTACATGGCAGAACGATGCAGATTTTCCAGTATTACGCGGTGCGTTTCGTCGTTGGTATAGGTTAAATAGCACGGCGTCTGTTCGCGTTCCAGTCTACCGTTGAGAAACGAAAACGCGGGCATCGGTACATCACCGTCCTGCCGTTCCATTTCGTTGTAATCGAGTGTTAATCCGTTGACGCGCGCGGGCGTACCCGTTTTAAACCGCTGCAACGGAACGCCGAGTTCCTTGAGCGCATCCGAGAGCGTTTCGCTCCGCAGCAATCCAGCGGGACCGCTGTTTCGCGCGAGCTCGCCGATGAGAATCCGGCTCTTCATATAAACGCCCGCGCAGACGACAGCCGCGCGGCACTCATAGACAAACCCTTCCGCGGTCTCTACTCCGCTGATGCGTCCGCCTTCTGTACGAAAGCGGCTCGCCTCGCCTTGCACGAGGGTGAGGTTTTCCTGTTCTTCCATCGCGCGCTTCACGCGCTCGTGATAGCGGCGTTTGTCCATCTGCGCGCGCAGAGAATGCACCGCCGGACCTTTGCCGGTGTTGAGCATGCGCATCTGAATCAGCGTATCATCCGCGGCAAGACCCATCTCTCCGCCGAGCGCGTCAATCTCGCGCACGAGATGCCCCTTTCCTGTGCCGCCAATGGCCGGATTGCAGGGCATAAGCCCCACCGAGTCAAGGTTTAATGTTAATAGAAGCGTCTTTTGCCCCATTCGTGCGCAGGCAAGCGATGCTTCCACCCCCGCGTGCCCCGCGCCGATAACGACGATGTCGTAAATTTGCGAATCAAATGTCATTTGGTTTCTTTGTTCCATTCCTTTTGGACGCGATCAATATCGTCCCGCGTCCATGCACACGCGCATTTTACCACACAAGGCGGTTGCTGGCAACGCGGCGGATTGCGCGAAAGGTTGCGCGGGGCGGACGGGAGTATGCTATACTAAGAAAAAGGCGTGATTGCGCCAAATGACCAGGGGGAAAACAATCATGAGCCGCATGCGTTTACTCAACGAAAGCAACGGACAAACATTCGAGGGATTCTGCCTCATCAAAAGCGTAAGCGTAAAAACCAATATAAAAGGAACCGAATACCTCGATTTAATCGTTGCGGACAGCGAAGGCGACTGCGCCGCGAAACTCTGGGACTACAGCAAAGAACTGCACGGCACCTATGATCCGGACGACGTCATCAAAGTGCGCGGATCAATCAATATCTGGAAAGACACAGAACAACTCAAAATCGACAAAATCCGCCGCGTAACGCCGGAGGACGATGTTGATATGTCCAAACTGCTGCCGTGTTCGCCGTTTGATCCGGAATGGCTGTTCGACGAGCTGTTTTCGCTTGCGGAAAAGTTTCAGGACGACGACTTAAGACGGTTGGTGCAATACATCATGCGGGAAAACAAAGACAAACTTCTGTTTTTCCCCGCTGCGGTCAAGCTGCATCACGCAACGCGCGGCGGTCTGCTGCACCACACCTGGACGCTGACGAAACTCGCCAAGTCCATCATCGACATCTATCCCGCGCTGGACGGGGATTTGATTTATACCGGCGCAATTCTGCACGATATCGGCAAACTCAAGGAATTGGAAACCGGCGAGCTTGGCATCGCGAGCGGATACACCGCACGCGGGCAACTGGTCGGACATATATCCATCGGCATATCGGATGTTTCCGCCGCCTGCGAAATGCTCGGCGTGCCGGAAGAAACCGCAATGCTGGTGGAGCACATGCTGCTGGCGCATCACGGACAGGCGGAGTTTGGCAGTCCGAAACTGCCAATGTTTCCGGAGGCGGAAGTGCTCGCAGAAATCGACTTGCTCGACAGCAAGATGTATGAAATGTTTGATGCGCTCTCCGGTGTATCCGTCGGCGCATTTTCCGAGCGGCAGTGGGCGCTGGACAACCGCCAGATTTATTGCCACGGTCACGGGCACCTGAAACGCGGCGAAAGCAAGTAAACCAAATAAAATAATAGAATACGGTTAAATCATTTAGACGCACGCGCAACACGCGTGCGTCTATTGACAAACGCGGTAAATCGGCGTAGTTTTCTATTGTTACCAAGTCGAAAACACATCGAATAATGCGGCGCGAAAAGGCGATTGCTCCAACACAAAAAACGCCTGCGTCGCTGAAAAGGAGACGGGTCTATGCAGCTCTTTGTCCATATCACCAACCATGAGGAAAGCGTTACGCCGATTTTTACCAAAATGATGGAAGCCGGGTTAAAAGGCGCAAGCGTTGTCGACTGCCAAGGTATGCTCACCACGCTGAGCGAATGCAACGCGGAAGACGCCCCGCCGATTTTCGGCTCGCTTCGTCAGTTCATCAACCCCTGCCGTCAAACGAACAAGATGATATTGATCGTGCTGAAAGACGAAGACGTTCCCCTTGTGAAAGACATTATTCACAGCGTTGCTGGAGATCTTCACGGCCCGAATACCGGTATCTTTTTCACCGTGCCGGTTATGAACTGGGAAGGAGTTTCGCACAAGTAACATGCATACGTTATTCATTATTTCTCTTGCCATGATCGCGGGACTTCTTTTAACCCGCGTCGCCAAACTAGTCAATCTTCCGAACGTAACGGGATACCTTGTTGCGGGTCTTTTGATCGGACCGTATTGTTTCAAACTGATCTCCGTCGATGCGCTTGCAACGCTGGACGTCATCACCGTCGCGGCGCTGGGCTTTATCGCCTTTTCCATCGGCAGTGAATTTAAACTCGCGCATATCCGGGCAATCGGCAGCAAGATTCTCGTCATCACGGCTTGCGAAGCGCTCGGCGCCGTAATTCTGGTTGACGTCGTTGTGAGCTTGCTCGGGTTTCCGGTTCCGATGGCGCTCTGCCTCGGCGCAATTGCCGCGGCGACTGCGCCTGCGGCAACGCTGCTTGTCGTTCGGCAATATCACGCAAAGGGCGAACTGACCAGCACATTGCTGCCCGTCGTTGCGATGGACGACGCGATCGGGCTCATGGCCTATGCGCTTTCGGTCTCTGTTGCGAAAATGATTCAAAACGGCGAAGCATTCAACGTGATGACCACCATCGTCGATCCCGTATTGGAAATCGTATTCTCACTCGGCGGCGGCGCGGTTATCGGATTGCTGGTCGCGCTCTCCAACCGGTTTTTCAAGAGTCGTGCCAACCGCCTTACCATCAGCATTGCGGCGGTGCTGCTCGGTGTTGGTCTTGCGCAGCAGTTCAATCTGTCCCATCTGCTTGTCTGCATGGCAATCGGCGCAACCTATGTCAACCTGCGTGACGACGCGATTCAAACGCTTGAGCAAGCGGACGCCTGGACGCCCCCGCTGTTCATGCTGTTTTTCGTGCTCTCCGGCGCGGAGCTGAACGTTTCCGTTTTGCCGTCTCTCGGCGTAATCGGCGTTGTGTACATTATCACGCGTGTACTGGGCAAATATTTCGGCGCGTTCATCGGCTGCACAATTTCCAAAACATCGCATAAAATACGAAAATATCTCGGCTTCTCGCTCATCCCGCAAGCCGGCGTCGCAATCGGTATTGCGCAGCTGGTTGTGCGCGAGCTGCCGGAATATGGCGCGTCCATTCAGGCCGTCATCCTCTGCGCAACGCTAATTTACGAGCTGGTCGGCCCGATCGTAACCAAGTTCTCGCTCATTAAAGCGGGCGAAATCGAGGTGGAACCCAAACATAAACACGCGGTTCCGCCGGTTGCTCCGCCAACCGCGCAATAACCGCGCATTCGCAAAACAATATCAATGATGCAGCAACGACGGGTTCGTTCCCGGCAGATGCAGGAGGATATTATGAATGAAATTAAAATCCGTCCCGCTTCCGTCGATGATGCGCCCGTTATCGCCTCAATCATCAATTCTGCATGGAAAAAAGCCTACGCGGGCATCGTGCCACAGAGCTATCTGGATAAGCTGGATCGCCTGCCGCGCGAGCGGCAGCTTGCCGAAGGATTGCGCCACACGGCAAGCCTGCGCTGTTATCTGCTGGAAGCGGACAGCATACCCGTCGGCACGGCGGATCTGCACCCGACGCGCGATCAGGATTTAACCAACACGGCGGAATTCAGTTTTTTCTATTTTCTGCCGGAAGTTTGGCGGCTTGGCTACGGAAAACATTTACTTCAACACCTGAAAAGCGAAGCACGCACGCAAGGGTTCACACATCTTTGCTGCTGGGTGTTGGAAGAAAATCTCCGCGCAATCTCGTTTTATGAATCGCAGGGTATGCGCCGCGACGGCGCGCGCCAAACGGTAACCATCGAAATTGAGCTGCAGGCGGTACGCTATATCATTCAACTTTAGCCATAAGCAAAAAAACCGGCGGGAGCTCCCGCCGGTTTTTAAATGCGTTTTCTTTAGAAGAACAGATGCGTTGCGAACTGGTCAATCAGAATCAGCACGCCGAGTATGGCGGTATACGCCGCGAATCCCCAGAGTTTCTTTTTCTTGACAGCGGAGATCATCAGCTTGATGGCGAAATACCCCGTCAATCCCGCAACAATCATGCCGGCGACGAGCGTCGTCCAGTGCATGCCGCTCATTCCAGTTTCAATTGCACCCGGAATCTCGAACACCGCGCCGCCAAGGATCGCCGGAATCGACATCAGAAAGGAAAAGTCCGCCGCGGTTTTGCGGTTTAACCCCGTAAAGAGCGCACCGGAAATCGTGCTGCCGGAACGCGACACGCCGGGCAGAACACCGACGCCTTGCATACAGCCGATGACGACCGCGTCGGTCACCGTAACGTCCTTCATCTTCTTCCCTTTTTTCGGAACCTTGTTTCCATTTTCGTCTGTCTGTGTGTGTTTGATGTTATCGCTCAGCAACAGCAACACCGAAGTGAGAAGGAAGCAATAGCCGAGATACTGCCCCGCCTCCGCGGCGGCAAAGAAAGAGGCAAACAACTCTACTTTTGAAGAAAGCAGCGCGACGACCACCGCAGGGATGGTCGCGATGATCAGCAACAGCACCGTTTTTTGGAACGGTTTTTTGATCAGCGCAATCAACGTTTCCCAATATACGATAAACACCGCAATCAACGTTGCAAGATGCAACATAACGGTGAAAAACAACGCGCCTTCCGAAACGCCAAACAGTTTTTGGAGCAGGAGCAGGTGTCCGCTGCTGCTCACCGGCAAAAATTCGGCTATTCCCTGAACAAACCCCAGCAGCATCGCAAGCCATATCGTCATATCGTTACCTCAACAATTTCAATTCCACAAAACATCATACACACATTCCGCTTTTCCCGCAACCCGATCCGATTTGGAAGCGCCCGTCAGATATCGCCCCGGAGCGCATACACACAGATGCCGACGCATTCCCGCAGAAAGTTGTTAAGCCGAAGATACCAGACGTCGTCCGCCGGAATACCGACGGCGTTGACCCCCTGTTCCCGCGCAACCTGTCCCGCGCGGTAAACATGAAAGTTTGTGGTGATAAACGCGATGCGCGCGTTGTTGCCGAACACCTCGTCGATGATGATCTTGGAATACTCAAAATTCTCTTTCGTGTTTTTCGCTTTTTCTTCGGTATAGATGCGACTGGCGTCCATGCCGTATTCTACCATGTATTTTTTCATCGCGGAAGCTTCCGTTACGCTTTCGCCGCTGCCCTGTCCACCGGAAACGACACAGATGGCGTTCGGATGTTTTTCCATATAATCTATGGCGGTATTCAGCCTGTTTTCGAGCACCCAGGTCACCTTGTCCCCGTGCACCGCCGCACCGAGCACGATTACCGCATCCGCTTCTACATCGCTGCCCTCATTCGCCGCGCGGATCATTAAAAATCCGCACACGAGGAAAATGCCGATGGCGACGGCGTAGCAAATTGCCATAAGCCACTTGAGGAACAGCAGAAATCCTTTGTCCATCTTCGGCAGCATAAACGCCAGAAACACCAGCGGCACGCCGAAAAACGCGGGCAGGATTACGCCGAGGTTATAGTTAGACAGCGTCGAAACGATCAAGGTTTCTACAATCAGCACCACGCCGAGGATGAGAAACACTTCGCGCAGCGCGCTGAATGGATGGCCGCGTTTGCGCCAGATGCGGCAGCCAAACAGCAATACGCCGATTACAACTAGAAAAACGGCGAGGATATAGAGTCTCCATCTGGTATACATAGCCGGTCAAGTTCCTTTCCGGTCATTTGTCTATTCCTGTAAAAACGAATAACTTCTTTATGAATCGCTCGGTTCATTCAAAAGCTTTTTGAAGAACAACTGGATTATATAATAAGAACGGGAACGCGCAAACACGCATTCCCGTTTCGTCACAGCATTGTTACAAAAAGCAACTCCATTTTGTTTGTTTGCCGCCGTACCGTTTACAGCAAAACCTGCTTTAAAAACTGTCCGGTATAGCTGCCTTCCACAGCGGCAACCTCTTCCGGCGTGCCGGTTGCGACGATGCCGCCGCCCGCGTCTCCGCCTTCGGGGCCGAGGTCGATGACATGATCCGCACACTTGATCACGTCCAGATTGTGCTCAATCACCAGAACGCTGCTTCCCGTTTCGCAAAGCCGCTGAAGAATTTCGAGCAGGCGTTTCACGTCGTCCACATGCAATCCCGTCGTCGGTTCGTCGAGAATATAGAGCGTGCGCCCCGTATCCTTGCGGCTGAGTTCCGTCGCGAGTTTCACGCGCTGCGCTTCGCCGCCGGAAAGCTGCGTGCTCGGCTGTCCGATTTTTACATATCCGAGGCCGACGTCGTAAAGCGTTTCCAATTTTCTTGCAATTTTCGGCAACGGCTTGAAGAAACGCAGCGCTTCTTCCACCGTCATCTCCAGCACATCGTAAATGCTTTTTCCTTTATAATGCACCTCAAGCGTTTCGCGGTTATATCGTTTGCCGCCGCAAACTTCGCAGGGAACATAGATATCCGGCAAAAAGTGCATCTCGATTTTGATGATACCGTCTCCGTTGCAGGCTTCGCAGCGTCCGCCTTTTACGTTGAAACTGAATCTTCCGTTGCTGTAGCCGCGCATACGCGAGTCCGGCGTGTTGGCAAACACAGCACGGATGAGGTCGAACAACCCGCAATAGGTTGCGGGATTGCTGCGCGGTGTGCGGCCAATCGGGCTTTGGTCGATGTCGATTACCTTATCCAGCGCCGCAACGCCCTCGATCCGGTCGTGATCGCCGGGGTGCGTATGCGCGCGGTTGAGGTCGCGCAGCAGCGATTTTTTGATGATCTCGTTGACAAGGCTCGATTTACCGCTGCCGGACACGCCGGTTACACAGACAAACTTGCCCAGCGGAATCTCAACGTCGATGTTTTTCAGGTTGTGCGCCCGTGCGCCGTGAATAATCAGAGATTTTCCGTTTCCGGCTCTCCGTTCTTTCGGCACGGGAATGCTCATGCGCCCGCTTAGGTATGCGCCGGTGATGGAACGTTCGTTGGCCGCAATTTCATCCGGTGTGCCAATCGCCACCACTTCTCCTCCGTGTTCTCCCGCGCCCGGGCCGATATCCACCACATAATCCGCGGTTCGAATCGTTTCTTCGTCGTGTTCCACCACAATTAGCGTGTTTCCAAGATCGCGCATGCGCTGCAGGGTCTTTAAGAGACGCGCGTTGTCCCGCTGATGCAGGCCGATGCTGGGTTCGTCGAGGATGTACAGCACGCCCATTAATCCGCTGCCAATCTGCGTTGCCAGACGGATGCGCTGCGCCTCGCCGCCGGAAAGCGACACGGCGGAACGCGAAAGCGTCAGATAATCGAGCCCGACGTTGACGAGAAAACCAAGACGCGCGTCGATTTCTTTGAGAATCTGTTCGGCAATCATCGCCTGCGTTTTGCCGAGTTTGAGGTTGCGCAGAAAATCCCGCGCGCTGCGCACAGGCAGATCGGAAAGATCCGCAATGTTGATGTCCCCAACGGTAACGGCAAGACTTTCGCGTTTGAGTCGTTTGCCTTTGCAGTCCGGGCAGGGCGTCTGCGTCATAAAGCGCTCGATGTCCTGCTTGCTATAGTCGGAGGTACTCTCGCGGTGCCGGCGTTCCATGTTGACGACGATTCCTTCAAACGGCGCATCGAAACTGCCGCTGCCGAATTCCTTTTTATAGGCAATGTGCAGTTTTTCTTTTCCTGTGCCGTATAGAATCGCGTGTTTCACTTCTTCCGGCAGCTCTTCATATAGCGTTTTCATCGAAACGCCGTAATGCTTGGTCAGCGCGTCAAAATACATGCTCGCGATGGTTCCCTTGGAACCGCTGTTCCAGCCCATCACATTGACGCAACCCTGCGCAAGCGATAATTTCTGATCCGGAATGATCAGATCGGGATCGATTTTTAGTTGCGTGCCCAATCCGGAGCAGGTTGGACATGCGCCATATGGATTGTTAAACGAAAACATGCGCGGCGTCAGTTCTTCAATGCTGATGCCGCAATCCGGGCAGGCATAGTTCTGCGAAAAGAGCATCTCTTCGCCGTCTACAATCGCCACGATGGCAAGCCCGTTTCCAAGCCGGAACGCCGTTTCCAGCGAATCCGTTAACCGCCCGTCGATGCCGGGTCGGATAACGATGCGGTCGATGACCGCTTCGATGGTGTGTTTTACCTTTTTATCCAGCGCGGGTACGTCCGAAATATCGTAGACCGTTCCGTCCACGCGAACGCGAACATAGCCTTCGCGCTTGAGTTCGTCAAACAATTTTTGATGTTCGCCTTTTCTGCCGCGGATGCAGGGCGCGATGATCTGCGCTTTGGTGTCCTCCTGCAGGGCGAGTACGCGGTCTACCACCTGGTCGATGCTCTGTTTTTCAATCGGCTGTCCGCAGTCCGGGCAGTGCGGCACGCCGCAGCGCGCATAGAGCAGGCGCAGATAATCGTGAATTTCCGTTACGGTGCCGACCGTACTGCGCGGGTTGTGGCTCGTGCTCTTCTGGTCAATGGAGATTGCCGGGGAAAGTCCGTCGATGCTGTCGATGTCCGGCTTTTCCATCTGACCCAAAAATTGGCGCGCATAAGAAGAAAGGCTTTCGACATAGCGCCGCTGCCCTTCGGCATAGATCGTGTCAAACGCAAGGCTCGACTTTCCGCTGCCGGAAAGTCCCGTAAATACAACGAGTTTGTCGCGCGGAATCACAAGATCGACATTCTTGAGATTGTGTTCCCTCGCGCCTTTGATGATGATGTCCTTCATGAGGAGTCCCTTTCCGTGAAAATCCGGTTCGTTACCGGATGCTGTGTTTTGTTCCAAACACTTGTTCGTACCGTCCTAGCGATTATACCAGAATATAAAATCATTTGCGCGGGTTTTGGCGTAATTTATTAAATTTCACAATTCACCGTTAACCCCATCTCTTGATTGCGCTTTTCGAGAATCGGAAATTTAATTCCGATTGGTTATCCACCGATTTATCCACCATTGTGGATAACTCCATGTGGACGATGTGTGGATTACTTTTTTCAATCCGTTACATCTACACAAAAAAACGGAAAAACCCACGGCAAGATCGCCGCGGGTTTATGGGTTCTTTCGCCGGGTACGTTTGACTTAGTCTTCGTCGCAACCGCAACCGCAGCCACAGCCGCAGCCGCAATCTTCATCTTCGTCCATCGCTTCGAAGCGCTCTTCCACGATTTTGGACAAAGCTTCCATTTTGTCTTCGTCCGCGGGGAGGAATTCTTCATATTCGCCATTGACGACGATTTTCATGATGTAGACTTCCGAGCCGTGCTCTTCGTCGCATTCGTCGTGCTCACAGCCGCAGTCGCAGCCGGACTCGGGATCGATCAGCACCGCGTATTCCTGACCTTCGTGATCAAAATAATCTACGATTTCCAGTTCGAATTCATTGCCTTCATCATCGGAAAAAACCACTAAATCGCGCTGTTCTTCCATGCGGTTCACCACCTTACAATTACTACCTGATCTCAGGTTATCTCATTTTAACCTATTTCCCGCAACTGCACAAGGAAGGAAACGTGAGTTTGTTACGCATAAACCGTGACAGATATTTGATTTCATCACGATTTCGACAAAATTTGCGGCAATCGAGTTTGATCCGTTTCAATCTTTCGATATCGGAGGCAGAAAACACATGAAAGTTTTTTGCATCAAATTTCTGTTTGTGATACAATAAAATAAATATTTAGTCTAAACAATCAAAAAGAATCTGGTCAGAAAATTGGTCGAAACGTTACAAAATGACGAATCAAACGACTTAAAGCAAAAAATCTTTCTGGTTCCATAAAATATATTTGTAATTCATCTTGTTTTTTTGTATTGTTCTGTATATTATTGATAAGGAAGAGGGTTCGCGACATGGATCTTGAATTCTTGCAGCGGCTTGCCAAAGCCATCACTTCGGAGTTTGGCGAAAGCAGCGAAGTCGTCGTGCACGACATCTCCCGCGACGACACCGAACACACGATCGCGGTGATTGAAAACGGGCATGTATCCCATCGTCAGACGGGCGGCAGCGCCTCCCGCGTTGTGCTGGAAGCAATTCAGCGCAAAAACGACCCTACGCTTGTAGACGAACTTGGTTATCTCACCAAAACGCGCGACGGGCGTGTGCTCAAATCCAGCACAGTCTACCTGCGCAACGCGGATAACGTAATCGAGGCCGTACTTTCGATTAACTACGACATCACGGAACTGTTGATGGCGGAGCGGGCGATTTCTTCCGTACTCCACCATAACAGCGAACCGACCATGCCGGAGCGCATCCCGCAGAACGTAAACGATCTGCTGGACGATCTGATCGAGCAGAGCGTCGCCATCGTCGGCAAACCTGTTGCCATGATGACAAAAGAGGACAAGATCTCGGCGATCCAGTTCCTCTATCAGGCGGGCGCATTCCTCGTAACCAAGAGCGGCGACAAGGTGTCGAAATATTTCGGCATCAGCAAATATACCCTGTATTCCTACATTGACGCAAAAAAAGATTGACCTCGGCCTGCATGCTGCGGCCCCGGTCACAGCAGAAGAAAGGAAGAGCAATCTACCATGGATACCAGCAAGGTAAAACAAGCCGCGCAGGCTTACGAAAAGCAGATGACGAAGTTCCTTCGCGATCTGATCGCCATTCCGAGCGAGAGCTGCGAAGAGGAAGGCGTCATCAAGCGCACCATCAAAGAGATGGAAGCGCTTGGTTTTGACAAAGCTGAAATCGACCCCGAAGGCAACGCCCTCGGTTGGATGGGCACGGGCGACAAGATCATCGCGTTTGACGGACACATCGACACCGTCGGCATCGGCAATATCAACAACTGGGAAAAGGATCCGTACGAAGGGTATGAAACCGACGACGTGATCTACGGACGCGGCGGCTCCGATCAGGAGGGCGGCGTTGTTTCCGCTGTTTACGGCGCAAAGATCATGAAAGATCTCGGCCTGATTCCGGACGGCTACAAAATCCTCGTGACGGCAACCGTACAGGAAGAAGACTGCGACGGTCTCTGCTGGCAGTACATTCACAACGAAGACAAGATCAAGCCGGAATTCGTCGTTTCCACCGAACCGACGGACGGCGGCATCTATCGCGGACATCGCGGACGTATGGAAATCCGCGTGGACGTGAAGGGCATTTCCTGCCACGGCAGCGCGCCGGAACGCGGCGACAACGCGATTTACAAGATGGCGGAAATCCTCAAGGATGTAGAAGCCCTCAACGCCAACGGCTGCGACGACGAAAATTCGATTAAGGGTCTTTGCAAGATGCTTGAACCGAAATTCAACCCGGATCACTATGAAGACGCGCGCTTCCTCGGTCGCGGCACCTGCACGGTTTCCCAGATTTTCTTCACCAGCCCGTCCCGCTGTGCCGTTGCGGACAGCTGCTCGATTTCTATCGACCGCCGCATGACCGCCGGCGAAACCTGGGACAGCTGCATCAAGGAAATCGAAGCGCTTCCCGCCTGCAAGAAGCACGGCGCAACAGTGAGCATGTACATGTATGACCGTCCCGCATGGACCGGCCTCGTGTACGAAACCGAATGCTATTTCCCGACATGGATCAACAAGGAAACTGCCGGACACGTGCAGGCCGTTGCGGATGCGCACAAGGCGCTCTACGGCGAAAAGCGCATCGGCGCCGAAGGCTCCATGCACTTAAGAAACCGTCCGCTGATCGACAAATGGACTTTCTCCACCAACGGTGTTGCGATTCAGGGTCGCTATGGTATCCCCTGCGTCGGCTTCGGCCCGGGTGCGGAAAGCCAGGCGCACGCGCCGAATGAGATCACCTGGAAACAGGACCTCGTCACCTGCGCTGCTGTGTATGCGCTGATTCCTTCCATGTACAAAGGCCAGGGCGATGACGACGCCTGTCAGTTCCGCGCGGGCGGCACAGACACCAAGTCGGACAAGTCCGCCTGCTAAAAGCAAGCATTGTGCAGAACGGAACGCTCCGTTCTGCACTTATTTTCTCTATTGAACAGCAATTTAGTACAAACAAGAAGATTACAGGAGTGAGTTTTTATGGGTAACGACATCAAGCAGTTCACCAAGACGCTGGACGGACTGAACTTCGCCAACATGTATGAAGGCGATTTCTTCCTCACATGGGAAAAATCGCGCGACGAGCTCGACGCGGTGTTCACCGTCGCCAACGCGCTGCGCAACCTCAGAGAGCGCAACATCTCCACGAAGATTTTTGATTCCGGCCTCGGCATCTCCCTCTTCCGCGACAACAGCACACGCACGCGTTTCTCGTTTGCGTCCGCCTGCAACCTGCTCGGTCTGGAAGTTCAGGATCTCGACGAAGGCAAGAGCCAGATTGCGCACGGCGAAACCGTTCGCGAAACCGCCAACATGATCAGCTTCATGGCGGACGTCATCGGTATCCGCGACGACATGTACATCGGCAAAGGCAACTCCTATATGCACGAAGTGGTCAACTCCGTGAAGCAGGGCAACATCGACGGCGTGCTCGAGCAGAAACCGACGCTGGTCAATCTCCAGTGCGACATCGACCACCCGACGCAGTGCATGGCCGACATGGCGCATTGCATTCGCGAGTTCGGCGGTGTGGAAAACCTGAAGGGCAAGAAGATTGCCATGACCTGGGCTTACAGCCCCAGCTACGGCAAACCGCTATCCGTTCCGCAGGGCGTCATCGGTCTGTTCACCCGCTTTGGCATGGACGTTACCCTTGCGCATCCCGAGGGATACGAAGTCATGGACGACGTGGTAGAAGTTGCCAAGCGTCAGAGCGCCCAGAGCGGCGGCAAGTTCACCGTAACCAACAGCATGTCCGACGCGTTTGCGGATGCGGACATCGTTTATCCGAAGAGCTGGGCGCCGTTTAAAGCCATGGAAGAGCGCACGGAACTCTACGGCAACGGCGATTTCGACGGCATCAAAGCGCTGGAGAAAAAGCTGCTCGCGCAGAACGCCCAGCACAAAGACTGGGAATGCACCGAAGAACTCATGGCAAAGACCAAGAACGGCAAAGCGCTGTATCTGCACTGCCTGCCTGCCGACATCACGGGCGTCAGCTGCGAAGCAGGCGAAGTTGCCGCAACGGTGTTTGACCGTTACCGCGACCCGCTCTACAAGCAGGCTTCTTTCAAGCCGTATGTCATCGCGGCGATGATCTTCCTCGCCAAGACGAAGGACCCGGCCGCCATGCTCAAGCAGCTGGAAAAGCGCGGAACACTCCGCCACCTCGGCATCTAATTTCACAGCGATAAAGCATAAGCGCGCCGGAAACGGCGCGCTTTGTTTTGCAATATTTTTTCTGAATCAGTTCATTTCATTCAGCATCGAAACTTGAAGCACCTGAAACGACGGCCACTGCATCGCTATCTGATAAATCGTGCCATTGCGCATTGCGACATAATAACTCTCAACAAATGTTGTCGTGACGTTTACCCGTGGATTCTCTCCCGTTTCCGCGACGAATAGTATGGGCTCATCCTCCATTAAGTTGTTCATCACCCATAAAGTGCTTTCTGCTTTCAATCTCTTTAACGCATCTTCATGTTTCTCGCCCCAATTGCGTTCTTCCGTAAAAAGAATATTTGCTTGTTCCTTCTGTTCGTCCGTCAAAACAATATTCAGTTCGCTCTGGTTGCAGTAAAGCAAATTCCCCGAATCGGCAACAATCCAGGCTTCGTATCGCGTGATCGTTTCGCTGTTTGCAACGCGCACATGATACACAGCGCGCGTTCCGTCAGCATCCCCGCCGGAAACGGCCAGTCCATCTTTATAGGTGAAGTATTCCAGTTGCTCGCGCGTAACTTCCGCTTCCGTTTCATCTGCCCCGAAATACTTGTTAATATACGCCAGCCCGATTTCCTTCGCTTTCGACTCACCGATGTCCCTTTGACCGCAGCCGGAAAGAAATATTGTACAGCAAAATATAAATAGCAAAGCAAGATTGATTTTTCTTTTCATTCGTATCCTCCTTATTGCACACTTTGGCTCAGAATCGACACCTGCTTTATCTCCATAGTCGGCCAAATCAGCGTTACCTGATAGACCGCTCCATCATCAAATACAATCGAATAATCCGCATAGACAAGCGGAGCGATTACGCTATCGCTTGTCGTTCCGTTTTCCAGCGTCGCAATGGACGGCTCCCCCGGACAAAATTTTTCCGTTACCCAATCTGTTGCGACGCCTGCGGGATTCGACTCGTTCAGCTTTTTCTGATATTCATCGACTGCAAAATCATAATCGCTGCTGAACACATCAATAGAAGCCAGTTCTTCCGCCTGCTTCTGCTGTTCTGCCGTCATTGGGGAAAGCAACCTATCGCTTTTTTCCGCGTGATAGGCAAACCCCGTTTCCGCATTCACCATCGCGTAATATAGCGGATTTTCGCTGTTTTCCTGCGGAATCGAAACCGAATACACCCGCACCGATTCTTCGGTTCCATATTGCACCATTACGCCGTTGGCATAGGAGAACCCTGCGTATTCGGCATAGGTTACCGTTGCGTCGGTTTCATTTATTTCAAAAGTCTGATTAATCAGCGCAAGTCCCGCTTCTTTCGCCTCGGCTTTGCTCACAAGGTGCGGCGAACAACCGGAGAGTAGCAGTGCAGCACAGAATAGTGCAATCAAGCAATTTTCGTTTTTCCTCATAGTTCACTCCAATATGGCCCGATTTGATTCAGAATACCAACTTCCAAAACAATCAACTGCGGCCATGCCATATTGATGTAATAAATCGTGCCGTCTCGAATCACTACATAGAAGTTTGCTGTTACTCCCGTTTCATCAGCCAGAAAACCACAATCGATGAATCCGAGTATTTTCGCGTTCAGGTCAAATTTTTGCGAAATCCATTCCCGCGCAGCATCCTTACAGTTTACGCTGATTCTCGAATAATTGCAGGATTCCCAGAAATCATCGCCCTTCTCCTCTTCCATCGCGTTTCGTTGTTCGGTTGTCATTTCTGCCCCGAGAGAATAGCCCCTGGCAGCATAATAGGCAACGCCTGTTTCTGCATTTATATATGCATAGTAACGGTATAGTCCGTTATCACTTTCCGATATCGAAACCGAATAAATGTATACGGGTTCTTCTTTTCCTGTTTCGATAGTTTCTCCGTCGATAAAGCTGTATCCGGCTTGCGTTACAAAAGCAACCTTTGCTTCTGTCTCGTTGACGTCAAACATACGGTTGATAAACGCCAACCCTGCTTCCTTTGCTTCCTCCTCGCTGACCAATTGCGGTTTCGCGCCAAATGACGGCAAAAGAAACAGCGCGGCGATGAATAGATATACCGTGCGTTTCACAATCAATCGCATAGGATGTTCCGTCCTTTCGATCTGTTTATCGTGTCTGTTTGATAAAATCGACTTGTTTTACTTATCCTAGCACAATATACTTTGATTAGTTGTGAAACGAGCGTGAATCTCGCGCAACGACGCTGCAAATGATTGCTCAACAAATTTTCCAATTTTGTTAATAGATCAGCAAATAGTTAAACCGAATCCTTTTATTTGCCTTTCTCCCCGTTCTCATGTAGAATACGGGAAACAGCGCGTAGTAATTTGAACGACCCTGGATTCACGCTTTCGGTGAACATTCGCCATATATTCACAAAAGGAGGATGACAGCCAATGTATAAAATACCCACAGTCCTATTACTGGGATATTTACTCGGATGCATCAATCCCGCATGGATCATATCCAAGTTCAAGAAAAAAGAACTGCGAAGCGAGGGCACAAAAAATCTGGGCGCAACCAACGTCTTTTTGACCATTGGTAAAAGCATTGGCGTCATTGTGATGATTTTGGATATAACGAAGGCGTTTGCCGCCGTGACAATTGCCAAATTGCTTTTTCCGCAGTTTGCATATGCAGGCGTTCTTGCCGGAGCCGCAGCAATGCTGGGGCATATGTTTCCGTTTTCGCTCGGTTTCAAGGGCGGCAAAGGCTCGTCCTGTCTTGCCGGTGTCGTCATTGCGCTGGATGTCAGAATATTCTTTGTTTTACTGTTGCTCGGCATCGCTCTTTCGTTTGTCATCAATTACCCTTGGGCGCTGCCCGTTTCAGCCGCGGGACTGTTTCCCTTTGCCTATGGAATCAGCACACAAAGCAGCATGAATTTCGCGATTTTGCTTTTCCCTTGCATGTGCCTTATTTTTAAGCACACGGAAAACTTCCGCCGCGCTCTGGCTGGCACCGAACAGACGGTCAGCGGCTATTTAAAACGCTCAAATCATGAGAAGCTATAAGACATCGCGTTAAAAACAGATTCGAAGGATAATCAAAGGCAACCGTGCTCCAATCTGCGCGCGGTTGCCTTTTTCCACAGTTCTATCGTAAAATGTGGATAACAGTGTGATTGATTCGGAGGAATCCATATGATTCACGTGTATTGCGGCGACGGAAAAGGAAAAACGACGGCTGCGCTGGGGTTGATTCTTCGCCATGTGGGTACGGGCGGAAAAGCCGTGCTTGCGCAATTTCTCAAAAGTACGCCGACAGGCGAGCTAAAAACACTGGAAACCCTCGGCGTTCCTGTTTACCGCAACGATCTGCCGCACGGTTTCTTCCCCAACATGAGCAATGAAACAAAGTCAGCAGTGCGCGATCTGCATAACCGTACGCTGGAAGCTGTATCGCAGCTTGCTAAAACAAACATGTGTTCGCTTTTGGTGCTGGACGAGTTGAATTCTGCACTTGCACTGGGTCTGATCGACCGCGATGCGGTCTATGCGCTTCTGGACGATCACGGAGACGCGGAACTAGTGATCACCGGACGTGACCCCGAACCGGAGATACTGGAACGGGCAGACTACGTTACCGAGATGAAGCTCCTCAAGCACCCGTATGAAAAGGGTGTTTCGGCAAGAAAAGGAATTGAATTTTAAAATGTTTCCCGTGAAACATAAAAGGGAATCCGAACAGATTCCCTTTTTGACTCTTACGAATTTACTAGACCAATAGCGTGTAATTCACGATATCCTGATATACGCCGAACTTGACCCCGACTTCCGGAATCGTTCCGCAGTATACGAAACCGAGTTTTTCATGCAGGCGGATGCTGGCCTCGTTTCCGGCGGAGATAACGGAGACGACGGCGTGCGTGCGTTCGTCTGCGCGCGCTTCATCCAGAATGAACTCCATCATTTTTTTCGCAGCGCCGCGTTTTCGGTATTCCGGCGAAACATAGATGGAAAGTTCAACGGTAGAGCGAAACGCTTCTTTTTCGCGATAGGAAGAAAGAGAAACATAACCCGCAACGCGTCCGTCTATTTCGGCAGTGTACAGCGGATGATTTTCCACATTGTGGTGATCAAACCAAATCTGCCATTCGTCGAGCGTGCGCGGGGTCAGGTCCAGATTTGCGATGCTGTTGACCACTTCATAATTATAGATGGCGAGCAACTCCGGTAAATCCTTTTGCTCCGCTTTTCGAATCAGCATATGTTTCGCCTCAACCCATTCTTTCTGATGTTTGTTTTATTATATTGGAATCATGTACTATTGCAACAAAAAACTTCTCTGAATCGAGAAGTCATAATTGTTAGATGTAATTCTTTTTATAGAATAATTAGATGTTGACTTTACGAACATTTTAACAAAATTTTTTTGAGAAGTTCTTTTGCTTACTTTTCTTTTAAGAAAAGTAAGTGATGCGGCTGAAGGGCGAAACACGCAGGCGCAACAACCCCTCGATGCGGTCAAACGGAATGCATCCGACCGAATCCAAACGACTGTCGTACATTTCTTCGCGATTGTCGCCGAGCACGAACACGCAACCCGCAGGTACATCAACGGGTTCCATATCCCCGACATAGTTGACCGTATAACTGCTTTCGTCGAGCGGAATGCTGTTGATAAACACGTGCCCGTCTACCAGTTCAACCGTTTCGCCGGGCATACCGACAATGCGCTTGATAAAGAGTCCGTCCTCGGTTTGAAACAGAACGATATCGCCGCGCTCCGGCATGCGCACGAAGCGCGAAAGCCGGTCGCAAAGCACCGCCTCCCCGCTTGTGAGCGCGGGAGCCATGCTTTCGTCGGAAATACTGGTAGGAATCAGCCAGATAAAAAAAACGAGGCTGAGGACGGATAGCGTAACCAGCACGGAAAACAGCCATCCGAGTCGCCTGGCGTTTCTATAAATTCGCGCGCGCCCTTCGCTGCGGCGGCGTTTGCGTCCTTCGCTCAAGGATACGTCACCTTGGAAAATGTTTCAAACTCGTCAAACGGAAATACGACGGCGATGACGCGACCGACAACTTTAGCATACGGAATACAGCCGACGGATGAATTCCGGCTGTCCTTGCTGCCGTTGCGGTTGTCGCCCATGACAAACAGCTCCTTTTCGCCCACTGTAACGGGATTTGTGTTTCCTAGGATCTCGCCGTTCCAATATGCGCTTTCGTCAATTTCTACGCCGTTGATCAAAACCACGCCGTTTAGCACCTGCACCGTTTCGCCGGGCAGACCGATTACGCGCTTCACGCAGCTCTCGGTGTAGCCGGGATAAAAGCAAATTACGATGTCGCCGCGCTCCGGCTCCTGAACCCAGTAGCTTACCTTTTCAACGAACATGTCTTCGTTATGCACAAGCGTCGGTATCATCGAATCCCCGTCTACGCGGATGGGTTCGGCAATAAACGAACGAATGGCGAGCGCGGTTAACACAACGACGGCAATGTATAACAAAAACTCCAGATTCCGAAAGGAACGGGAGCCGTTCATGTTTTCATATTGTTCTTCGGCGCGGTCGCGCAGAAAACGTATCTGGCTGGGCGTAAATGTTCTACGCTTCACTCGGTTGTTCCTGTCTTATCAGTATTTTTTTGCCCATACGTATAAAATCCGGCCGGTCGAGCATCACGATGCGCCCGCATTGGTTGCATTTGATTTTTACGTCTGCGCCAACGCGGATAATCGTCCATTCGTTGGCGCCGCAGGCGTGCGGTTTTTTCATGAGCACCACATCACCCAAGGCAAAATCCGTAATCATTCCGTATCTTCCGCAAGGTTCTGCGTGTAGCGATAAACGTCGTAACTCGGCACAGCCGGCGGGATATAGCTGTATATGATTTCCAGCAGTTTGACCGGCGCTTCTTCCTGCAGGAGATGCCCGGCGTTCCGCACGAGATAATACCGTCCGGCGCGGAGGATGCTCTGGAAATATACGCTGCCCGAAGGCGGATGCCAACGGTCGTTTTTACCCCAAAGAACCAGGACCTCATGCTCGACGGGAAGCAGCCCCTCGGCAATGCGCTCCTGATCATAGTTGCGAAGCGCATACATCAGCGCCTCTCTGGCGAGTCCGTCCGAAATCGGCTCATAATATTGGCGCACTACATAATCGTCGATCAACACCGGATCCGTGACGCATTCCGTCAGCAGTTTCCGAACGTCGTTTGCCGTATAGAGGTTCCGCGCGAACGTTGCAACCACAGGCTTGGTCATGTTGTGGATGAGCTGCGGCATCTGTTCCGTAATTCCGCCGGGCGAAATTGCAACACAGTTGGCAACGCGTTTCGGATAAAGCGAAAGGAAGCGCAACATATACATCGCACCGATGGAAAACCCAACGATATGCGAGGACTTGATGTTGAGCGCATCTAAAAACGCATTGAACAGAAATGCGAAATCATCCGCAGTATAACTAAACGTATCCGGCCGGGACGAATACCCGTGTCCGGGTAAATCGATGGCAATGACGCGGTAATTATCCGAGAGTTCAGCAAAGACATTTCGCCAGGTGTACAAAGACTGTCCCAGCGAATGGATCAATAAAAGCGGCTCGCCAACGCCGGCTTCCAGATAGTGTATGCGCGCAATTTCGGATTCCTCATCCTCCCCGAGCGCAGGCAAGGTGATTTCGACGAAATCCCCCACTTTTTCGGAGTTTATGAACAACTGACTGCGCAGCGATTCTCCCACGGGCAAACTTCCCCCGATTACTATATTCTTTCTTTATTTTAAACCCTGAAAAGTTGGTTTGCAATCAAACGGGCTGTTTGTCACAGATTGTTAACCCATTCACTCGTATTTTCAGCTTTTTTTCGCGTTTTGTGGGGAAAAAGGCTCGTATTTACGCTAATTATTTGTTTTATCAGATTTCACATTTTCGTTTCTTGTCCAAAACGTCTAAAATCGCGCAAAAAAACCAATTGTTCACGTAAAATTCATTTTCCGTGTTTTCCCCGAAAAAAGGAAGCATTTGCCGCTTCAACTGCATAAGACATACCATTATACGGTTTTTTCCTTCGCGATCTGATACGTGACCAACGCGTTTCAAGCACTTGTTTCGTTGTCTTTCTGCCAACTGAACCAACCCGAACGGCGGCTTGTAAATTGACCGGATTTTTGCTATGATGATGGGTAATATAGGGGGTATGTCACTATGGATCAACTACAATCGATTTGGGCGGCGGCTCGAGAAAATATCCGTCCTCAGATGACGGGGCTGTCGTTTCACGCCTGGATCGACGTGATCGTACCCATCGCGCTTCAGAAAGATATCATGGTTCTGGAGGCTCCTTCACCGGACATTCAAAAGACACTGGAAGATTTTTATTTTGAAAATCTGCGGGACGCGGTCAAGGCCGCGAACGAAACCATTGCGGACATCAAGATTATTCTGCCGGAAGATCGGGATATCTATATCAATCCCATCAGTTCGGAACCCATCAATGTATTTGCGTTGAATCCGAAGTATACATTCGAAACGTTCGTTGTCGGCGGATCAAACCATTTTGCGCACGCGGCGGCGCTTGCTGTTGCGCAGAATCCGGCTGCGGCCTATAACCCGCTGTTCCTCTACGGCGGCGTCGGTTTGGGCAAAACGCATTTAATGCACGCCATTGGACACGCAGTAAAAGGAAACGATCCTTCCGCGCGGGTTATGTATGTGACCAGCGAAACATTTACCAACGAACTCATCACCGCAATTCAGATGGATAAACGTTTGGAGTTTCGCAAGCGTTATCGCAACGTAGACGTGCTTCTGATCGACGACGTGCAGTTCATCGCGAAAAAGCAGTCTGTTCAGGAGGAGTTTTTCAACACCTTTAACACACTGCATAATGCCAACAAACAGATTATCATCAGTTCCGATCGTCCGCCGAAGGAAATATCCAGTTTGGAAGAACGTTTGCGTTCCCGTTTCGAATGGGGTTTGATTGCGGACATTCAGCCGCCGGACATTGAAACACGAATCGCCATTTTGCGCAACCGTGCACGGCTTGACAATCTGGACGTCGACGACGAAATCATACAGTTTATCGCGGAGCATGTGGTAAGCAATATTCGTGAACTCGAAGGATCTTTAACGCGCGTCGTTGCCTATTCGCAGCTGCGTCGCCGGCCGTTGACGCTGGAATTGACCATCGAGGCCCTGCGCGATCTCTTGCCGGACGTTAAGAAAAAGGAAGTAACGCCGCAGATCATCAAAAGCACCGTCGCGGAATATTATTCCATACCGGTCGAAAGTCTGCTTTCCGAACGGCGCGACCGCGAAATTGTACTCCCCCGCCAGGTTGCTATGTATCTGTGCCACGATATGCTGAGCATTCCTTATAAAAGAATCAGTACCCTGTTCGATAAAAACGACCATACGACAGCCATCAACGCCTGTAAACGCGTTGATGAAATGATCGAATCGGACAACTCATTTTCCTCTGTGATCGAGGATATAAAAAAGAGGATGATGTAATCCTTTTTTATCCACATTTTGTGGATGCGTTTTGTGGACGCGATGTGGATTGCGTGGATTCTATGGACTGTGTGGAAAACGTTGGAAAACCGGCGTTCGTTCTCCACAAAAGTTTCCACCGGTAAAATCGTTTCGTATTGCGGCTTTTTCGGATTATCCACACGACTCGCACCACACTACTACTTCTACTTCTATTTTACTAAATATAATTAACGCTCTAAAAAGCAAATTTCTGTGGATAACGTATTTACACCAACCGTGTAGTCGAGCGCATATAATATGTTTCAGAAAATAAAAGCTTGGTTTTAAATTTAAAGCCACAATAATAAATAAGCTTACTAATAATATGAAGCGATTTTCAAATATGCCGAACACTGAGAAAGGAAGACAACTATGCATTTTTACATTGACTCGAAAGAATTAACTGAAGGCGTCCTTTCTGTGATCAAGGCGCTTCCTGTACGCACAACAATGCCTATTTTGGAAGGCGTTTATCTGGAAGCGACTCAGGAAGGCGTAAAACTCAAGTGTTCGGATTTAATGTTGCAGAAGGAATGTATTCTTCCTGCGACAATAGAAGAAGAAGGCTTTGCAATCGTTCCTGGTAAACTATTTTCTGAAATCGTCAGAAAGCTGCCGGAATCAATAGCAGAAGTGACGCTGACAGGAAAATCTCTGGATATTTCGTGCGGCAGAGCAAAGAGCAGCCTGCAATGCGTTGAAACAACGGAAGAGTTTCCTGAGATGCGTTTTACGGGAGAAACATTCACGGTAAAGATGGATCACAACGATTGCCGTGATATGATCAACACAACCGTTTTTGCAACAGCGCAGGATGACAGCAAACCGATTCTGACCGGCGTATTGATGGAACTCGGCGATGAGATAACCATTGTTGCGACGGATGCGTTTCAGTTTGCAAAACGTTCCATGCCGTTGAAAAATCCGATTCCGGAAAGAAACGTCGTTATACCTGGAAAATCTATGGTTGAGATTTCTCGCATGATGGACGAAACGGAAGAAGATGTAGAGCTTACGTTTACAAAAACGCATGTCTGTGTGAACATCAAACATTCGCGTCTTGTCGCGCGGTTACTCGACGGCGATTATATTAAGTATAAAAACATCTTACCGAAAGATCATACGACGCGCGTTATGATTGATAAATGCGAATTAATGGAAAGCATTGACCGCGCGCAGTTGATGGCGCGGGAAGGAAATAATAATATCGTCATGAAATTTCATGATAATAAATTGACGATTACCGCGAACAGCTTCGTCGGAAAAATCAACGAAGAGATGGATGTTCAAATCAATGGCGAGGATATCGACATTGCGTTCAATCCAAGATTCTGCATCAATGTATTAAAGAATATCCCTGATGAAAAGATATATATGGATTTCACCACGAGCATCAGCCCGTGTGTCATTCGCCCCTCTACAACAGAAGGTTACTATTATTTAATCGTTCCTGTCCGCATTTACTCGAATTACTAAAAAGGCGTTATATAAACTTTTTTAAGAGACGTGAAAGCGTCTCTTTTTTAACTTTGATTAATTTAAAACTATGTTTCACGTGAAACAATATTAAAAGTGAGATATATTAAATATGACGTGTTTCGTATCATTATAAATGTTTCACGTGGAACATTACTCAAATCAAGACAAATCATTTTATCTATATTCATTAATGTCAATTTTGTTAAATACTGTTCCGGAGAATGAATGTTTCACGTGAAACATTGAATCGTATTGCTGATTCTGCTAGAATGGCGTTAGCGGTAAAAAGAGAATTTCTCTTTTCATAAATTTCAAAATTGGAATCGGAGGACTCAATCGATTATGAAAATCGTTGCGGTAGCCAATCAAAAAGGCGGCGTCGGAAAAACCACCACAACCGTCAACCTCAGCGCATGCCTCGCAGAACAGGGAAAGCGTGTTCTGATTGTAGACGCAGATCCGCAGGGTAACAGCACAAGCGGTCTTGGCGTAAAAAAAGAAGGAGACATCAAGTCCATCTATGATGTTCTTATCAATGATGTTTCCGTTGACGAAGCAACAAAAGACACGATGATTCCGACATTAAAACTTCTTCCCGCGCATATTTCTCTTGCCGGCGCAGAAGTTGAACTGGTCAATATGATGGCGCGCGAACAGGTTCTCAAACGTGCGTTGAACGCGACAAAGGCGGAATATGACTATGTTTTTATCGATTGTCCCCCGTCTCTCGGTTTGCTGACGCTCAACGCTTTGACTGCGGCCAATACACTTCTGGTTCCGATTCAGTGCGAATTTTACGCGCTAGAAGGACTTAGCCTTCTGATGAACACGGTAAAACTGGTCAGAAAGAGCTTGAATCCGGATTTGGATGTCGAGGGCGTTGTGTTAACTATGTTTGATTCCCGTACGAATCTTTCGCAACAGGTTGTAGAAGAAGTGAAAAAATTCTTTAAAAACAAAGTTTACGATACGATTATTCCAAGAAGCGTACGCCTCGGTGAAGCGCCGTCTTTCGGTCTTCCAATTTCTCTCTATGCGCCGAACAGCGCAGGATCGACAGCATACTCCTCTCTTGCTTCGGAGATGATCAAGAAGGAGGGAAAATAATGGCTGCGGTAAAATCAGGTTTAGGCAGAGGTCTTGACGCGTTGCTGGATCCATATTCCGGATCGCTGGAAGAACAGGAAAAATCCGGCGCGGGTGTGTTGACCGTCAATGTGCGCGATATTGATACCAACGCACTGCAACCTAGAAAACAGTTTGACGAAACTTCTCTGAACGAGCTTGCCGCTTCCATTCGCGTACATGGTATTGTGCAGCCGTTAATCGTTAAGAAAAAAGGCGATCGTTATATGATCATCGCCGGTGAACGCCGTTTCCGCGCCGCGCGTCTCGCTGGGTTGACGGAAGTTCCCGTTCTTACGGTTGACTATGACGAAGCGCAAATTCACGAAGTCTCATTGATAGAAAACATTCAGCGTGAAAACCTGAACCCGGTTGAAGAAGCTGCGGCAATCCGCTTTTTAATGAAGCAGCACGATATGACGCAGGAAGAAGTTTCCAGCCGTCTCGGCAAAAGCCGTCCGGCGATTGCAAACTCGCTTCGTTTATTGCAACTGCCGGAATCGGTCATCAACCTGCTGCGCGACGGAACGCTTTCCGCAGGACACGGAAGAACGCTTGCGGGATTGACCGACAACGGACAGATGGAACAGCTTGCAAAAGAGACCGTTGAAAAGCAATATTCCGTTCGCGCGCTGGAAGAAAAAATCAAGCAGCTCAACGAAAAGAAAAAAGCTGCACCCGCTGTGAAAAAAGATAAACCGGCGCTCTCCGCTGAATTGGCTAGCCTGGAGGAATCGTTCCGCGAATCGCTTGGAACAAAGGTATCCCTCGCCGGCAGCAACACCCGCGGTAAAATCACCATCGAATATTTCAGCCGCGAGGATCTTGAACGCGTGTTTGAGAAAATCTCTGGTAAAGAGTGATTTGAATTCGATAGAAATCTATAACTATAGAAAAGAGCTTCTGACAAAGAAGCTCTTTTTTGTAAGCATCGCTCTTTACTGAATTTTTTAAAGCATAAAGAGCTTGCACTTATTGCGGCAACCACAGCAGCTATGCCCTGTATTGTGTTCGGTTATGATTTGTTTGTTTTAACAATGTTGACGCGGCAAAAAGAAAGAACTATACTGTAGAAAATCTTTGATGAGGAGAAAACCCGCTGTGCGTTATAATCCGGCTATTCTGGATATCGATCGACAGCACTTGAGCCGCTGAAGCAGAATTCTTCCGGCTCGAGTGCGAATCTGTCGCGCCGGCCGGAATACATAGAATCGCAATTGACTAAGTTTAATTGCGAAGGATAGATTACCGTCCGGCAGAAATGTCTGGCGGTTTTTGTTTTATCAATCAGGAGGTGATCGAATGCGGCATACGGATGATGCCGGAAAGGACGCGGCAACCGGCAGCCGCAAATCAAATTTAATAAGGAGATGAAAACATGAAACGGAGTTTTATACAACAGGCAAAAACGGGAGAGCCCGTTTTAATACAAGGCTTTTTGGAACATATTCGGAACACGCGTTATATGGCGTTTCTCGTCGTGCGCGACAGAAGCGGAAAGATGCAGGTGACAATCGAAAAAAGCGCGCATCCCGAATGGACCGCGCTCATCGAAACGCTCACCGCAGAATCGGTTGTTTCGATTGAAGGCACTATACAGGAAAATCCGCAGGTGAAGCTCGGCGGCCGCGAACTGATTCCGACCGCGATCACAATTGAATCTCTTGCCGCTCCCCTGCCGCTGACGCACGAAGCTAACATCGACACACGGCTGGATTATCGCTGGCTCGACTTGCGCGGAGAAAAAGAAAGACTGCTGTTCGAGGTGCAGACTTGTCTTGTCGGCGCGATGCGGGAATTTTTACTGCAACGGGAATTCCTCGAAATCCATACGCCGAAGCTGATCGCCGCCGCGAGCGAGAGCGGCGCGGATGTGTTTGAGGTTGGCTATTTCGACCGGAAAGCATATCTGGCGCAGAGCCCGCAATTTTACAAACAGATGGCGATGGCGGCGGGGTTCGAGCGAATCTTTGAAACGGGTCCTGTTTTTCGCGCGGAAAAATCTTACACAAATCGGCACACGACCGAGTTCACCGGATTCGACTTGGAGTTTTCTTATATTGAGTCGTTTCACGATGTGATGCATCTGGAAGCGGAATTGCTGACTTATGCGCTGGAGCGCGTGCAGGAAAAATATGGCGAAGCGATCGAGAAGCATTACGGAACAAAAGTAATCATACCGAAACTGCCCTTCCCGGAAATCGCCCTGCCGGAGCTTTACCGTGAACTGGAAAAACGCTATGGTTATCGTCTGCCGGAATGCGAACGAGGAGACACAACCACAGAGGCGGAACAGCTGAGCTACCGGTTCTCCATGGAGGAGTTTAGGCATGAGTTTCTGCTGGTTACGGATTTTGCCGCTGAAAAACGTGCCTTCTATCATATGCAAAAAGATGGAGTTCCGCAGGGGTACGATCTGATCTGGCGCGGCGTGGAAATTACGACCGGCGCGCAGCGCGAGCACCGCTACGATGTGCTGTGCCGACAGGCGGAGGAACGCGGGCTTGGCGAGGACGTCCGGTTTTATACCGAGTTCTTTCGCTATGGCTGCCCTCCCCACGGCGGGTTTGGACTCGGCGTCGACCGGCTGACGATGCTGTTGCTGGGCACGGGTATCAAGGAAGCAATGTTCCTCTTCCGTGGGCCAAACAGATTGACACCGTGATGTACGGAATTAGAAGAGAGCGCCAATGCGGCGCTTTCTTCTAATAACGCTATGTGCTTCAAAAAAATTGAATTTAATTCGGCTTAACAGACGGCCATTCCCCCATCGACGGCCAGGACGGCACCGTTGATACGCATTGAATCGTCGCTGCAAAGAAAAAGACATACCTTTGCGATTTCATCAGGATTTAAATACCAGTTCACCGGCATTGCCTGAATAATTTTTGAGAGGTTCTGTCCCGCGGGATGATATTGCCCTCCGGAATGCTCGCCGATATTCGTTCTAGTTCCTCCTGGATTGATTACGTTGCAGCGAATACCCTCTTTCCCGTATCCGAACGCAATACTTTTGCTCAATCCTATCAATCCAGATTTTGCCGCTGTATAGCTTGGGCCGTGGTTACCGCGAACAGCTGCATAGGAACCAATATTTACGATTGATCCGCCGCCATTTCTGATCATGGTTGGAATGGCTCTCCGGCAAATACGAAACGGTGCTTTCAGGTCGAGATCGATCACGCGATCCCATCGATTATCGTCCGTATCGAGCAAGGGATAGTTCAGGTCGTTGATACCCGCGATGTTGCAAATAGCATCAAGCCGGTCGAATCGGATCTCCGCTTCCGAAACAATTCGATCGATGTCTTCCATTTTCGTTACATCTGCCAACACCGGAACAACGCGATCCGTATCGTTCCATTTTGCAAGATCGGTTTCCCGATAGTCAACTGCTATGACACTTGCGCCTTCTGCTGAAAAAAGTTTTACTGTTTCGTAACCCATGCCATTGCCTGCGCCGGTAACAATAGCAACTTTACCTGCAAGCCGCCCGCTCATCTCAGACATATTTTTGCCTCCGTAAACTAAATTATATTGACGCAACAGTTGTTTCGTTAATACAAGTTCAGTATACTATCATTAAAATGAGTGGTTCAATCATCAAAAACGAGCCAAGTGTTGCAAGAATGGAGCAGAGAGTGAACACAAAGAACAATTTAAAATCGCAGGAAACAAAAAAGAAAATCGGCAACATACTGGTTAAATTACTTGCGCATAAATCAATCTCAAATATATCGATAAGTGAAATATGCGATCTTTGCCATGTGAACCGATCAACCTTTTATCGTCATTACCGGGATATCTACGACCTGTACAATCAATTCCAAAGCGAGATGATGAAAGAAGCGCATGAAGCCTGTTTTGCGCCTGTGAAGGAAGGATATCTGCCGTTTTCCAGAACATGTTTTCAATGTCTGTTTCAACATATTTTGGATCATTCCGACTATTATTCGAACATGGTTACACACATTGAAAACGCTAAAATTGTAGACTTCTTATTGAACCGGTCTCAATCTTCCGAATTGCAACCGCTGATTCAAATGGTAAAAATGGAGTCGTCGGAAGAAGAATCTTTTCGCTTGGCTTATTTTGACGGAGGACTGAACGCGATTATTCGGCATTGGATCGAAACTGGATATAGCGTTACGCCGAAGGATCTTGCGTACTTTATGGAAAAGGAATATCAATACGAAGTTGCTAAAATTGAAGAGACAGCGTTCAAACAAAAAGAATAATATCGTTGGTGTAAGCTTTCAATTATTTGATATAAATACAATTGCATAAACGAATCGTATAAAAAAAGCGCTTCCCGTTATGAGAAGCGCTTTGCTGTTTTAATTGATGTTCGATTATTTAACGATCACCGTTCCGGCGTTGCCGTGGAGCGCGTCGACGGCTTTGTCGAGCGAGGTGATGATGGCGCGGCGGTTGGGTTTGCTGTTTGCAAACTTGACCGCAGCCTGAATCTTCGGCAGCATTGAACCCGGCGCAAAATGCTTTTCTGCAATGTACTGCTCCGCTTCCGCAACCGTTATGGTCGAGAGGCGCTTTTCGTCCGGCTTGCCGTAGTTGAGGCAAACCTGCTCGACTGCGGTGAGGATTAAGAGCGCGTCCGCATCCAGATCCTCTGCGAGCTTTTCGCTGGCGAGGTCTTTGTCGATGACAGCTGCGGTGCCGGCGAGATTTCCGTTTTCATCACGTACGACGGGGATGCCGCCGCCGCCAACGGTAATGACCACGAAGCCGCCGCTGATGAGGCACTTAACTTCCGGCAGTTCGACGATTTCAACAGGTTTGGGAGAGGCGACGACGCGGCGCCAGCCGCGGCCTGCGTCTTCCTTTACAGCATAGCCTTTTTCGGCCTGCAGTTTCTTAGCTTCTTCCTCACTGTAAAACGGACCGATGGGTTTGGAAGGGGCGAGAAACGCCGGATCGTTTTGATCGACAACGACCTGCGTAACGACGGTTGCCGCGCCGGTGTGGTTGCCGCGTGCGCGCAGGGCTTTGGTCAATCCCTGCTGCATGTGATATCCGATCATACCCTGGCTCATTGCGCCGCATACGTCGAACGGCATAGCGGGGGTAACATTGACGGAATTTTCGTTCTGAAGCACGATGCGGCCGACTTGCGGACCGTTGCCGTGCGCGAGGATCACCTGGTAACCTTTTTCGATGATGTCCGCGATATAACCGGACGTTTTTTCCACGACCTCAAGCTGCGCTTCGGCGGTAGCGGGGCCTTTGCCTTCCTGCAGAGCATTGCCACCCAAAGCGATTACCAATTTTTCCATGGGTTCCTCCGAGTTCTCAAAAAAATAGAGAAATGCTAAATTAACTTTAGCATGTGAATATACACTTGTCAATTCATTCCTAAATAATTAACGTATTTTCTGAAAAAAATATTTCATATGAATTTTGAAAATCGAATTGATGCAAATTTGTGAAAAAGCTTTGCCGGAGCATTTAGATAAGATTATTGCAAGAAATCAGATAAAGTCTATCTGTATTGGAAATAACGGATGAAATAAGGATCGACGCAAAATCTGAGTTCTGCAAGTGAATATACTAATAATTGCAGTTTATAGTACAGTCTACGATATAGTTTCTAAAAAATAGCGCCTTTCGAACGCTGAATAAAATATCCGGCGCCGTATAAAACGTTGTTTTTGACTGGTTTGTCTTTCAAAAGCACAAGTTATGCGTCCTGCTTGACTTCTCAAAGCGATTCCGATAAACTTACCATGGTATGCAAAAGGAATGGTACGAGATCAAAGGCGGCAAACGCCTTGAAGGAACAGTAACAATCAGCGGCGCAAAAAACGCCGCTGTTGCCATTATACCCGCGGCGATTCTCGCCGGGGAAGCTTGTGTTTTAGAAAATTTACCGTTCATACAGGACGTGCAGAGCCTTAAGGAAATTCTTGAGGAGCTGGGCGTTACCGTCGATTATACCGACGGGGGTTGCATGCGCATTAATTCGAGCACGCTGACCACAACAAAAGCGCTCAGCGAAGCGGTCAGCAGCATGCGCGCTTCCTATTATTTACTCGGCGCTCTTTTGGGTTTGTGTCACGAGGTGGAGCTTGCGCTCCCCGGCGGCTGCGTCATCGGCGCGCGCCCGATTGACCAGCATGTCAAAGGCATGCGCGCGCTCGGCGCAGAGGTTGAGCTTGATTGCGACAGAAACATTGTTCGCGCGCGGGCGGATAAACTCGTCGGCGCGGAAATCTTTTTCGATGTAGTCAGCGTTGGCGCAACGATCAACGTTATGCTTGCCGCGTGTATGGCGGAGGGCATGACGGTGCTCAGCAACGTCGCCAAAGAACCGCACGTAGTCGATGTTGCAAACTTCTTAAATATGATGGGCGCTTCCGTTCGAGGCGCTGGTACGGATGTAATTCGCATCACCGGAAAACCGCGTCTGCACGGCTGCGGATATGCCATCATTCCCGATCAAATTGAAACCGGAACGTTTATGATTGCCGCCGCCGCAACCGCGGGAGACGTGATCATCAAAAACGTGATTCCGACGCATATGGAAGCCGTGTCCGCAAAACTCATGGAGAGCGGCGCGCGCGTCATCGAAGGAGACGATGGTCGGGATTTCTATCTTCGCGTTATCATGAACGAGCGTCCGCGCCCGATCAATGTTAAAACCCTTCCCTATCCCGGTTTCCCAACCGATCTTCAACAACCGATGATGGCGTACCTTTGCGCGGCAAACGGATTATCGACCATCAACGAAACGATTTTTGAAAACCGGTTTAACCATGTACGCGAACTTAGACGCATGGGCGCGTCCATCAGCTTAAAGGACGCGAGCACCGCAAGGGTGAAAGGCATCAATGCACTGCGCGGCGCGGAGATCTATGCCTCCGACTTACGTGCGGGTGCGTCGCTTATTGTCGCCGGTCTTGCCGCTAGCGGAACGACCTGCGTACATAACATTCAGTTTATCGACCGCGGATATGAATATCTCGAAAAGAAATTGACGGCCCTTGGCGCCGAGATTTCGAGAAAGATGAAATAACAGGATATAAAATCAAGCGATCTTATCAACGGCGAATTCTTTTCAAACTTTCGCAAAAATTGAAATTTTAAATAGAATTACAAGGTTAAACAACGAAGGCTTTCGAACGAAAGCCAGTTTTTTTATATCATGATTGAAATGCAGGAGCAAAACTTCTTAACATCACCCCGCGTGGTACAAGATTTTGTATACTATTTTTTACAAAACGCATGTTTCACGTATGTATTCATAACAAAAAAAGAGTTTTCCAGACTTATGCACATACCAAAATCCGGTTTTTCCGCGATATGTGGATAACATGGTGGATAATGTGGAAAACCCGCTGTGGATAACTCATACAGTTTTTGTGAATAACCATGACGCATAACTGTCTTTCACACATGGTAGACCATTCAAAAACGATATTTTTTTGCAGGATCGGCTTCAAAATCAACCGAAATTAAAAGAAACAGCGTCAATTGATTCATTAGATCGACAAAAACGTGTCTCTATGGGAATGCCGTTTCTTGCAGACTGGAATAAATACATAATTTTGAGTATACTTAGTTTACATATAAAAAGAAGTCTCTTCGAAAGGGAAAAAATAGATATGCGCTTGTTTATTGCCATCCCCCTGCCGCCGGATATCATTCGCGCGGTCGCTTCCGCGCGTGTCGCGCTGGAGGCGCATGGCGCAAGCGGACGGTTTGTTCCGCGGGAGAATTATCATATTACGCTGCACTTCCTCGGCGAAACAAACGAGCTGAAGGACATTACCGATGCGCTGCGCGAAGCGGTGCGGGATATCAAACCGTTTGTGCTGCGTCTCCGCGATTATGGTTCGTTCAAAACCGATGGATCGCACACTGGTTTTGTAAACGTAACCTGCGACAGCGACGAACTGGATAAACTATATGAAACTCTTGAGTCCGCTCTCTGGGAGCGCGGCTTCTCCAGAAACCGCGGCAGACTGACTCCGCATATCACCCTGGGCCGGAAAATCGAAGGTGACGAAGACTTTGTTCTTCCGCCGCAAAAGGCTGCGTTTACGGCGAACGCGATTGGTCTGTATGAAAGCCGGAATGTAAAGGGCCAGATGCGGTATACAATGCTGCACCGGGAGATGCTGCAATGAGCGCCGAACTCCGGTTGATCCTTGGACGCGCAGATACGGGAAAAACCGCCCGCATCGTCGCCGCGCTGAAAGCGCACCAAAAGGCGGGCGAGCGCGCGATACTGATCGTGCCGGAACAATATACCTATGAGGCGGAGCGGTTGCTCGCCGATGCGCTGGGCGGACTGCTCGGCGTGCAGGTGTTCAGCTTTAACCGCCTGACCGAGCGCGTGCTCTCCCTCTCGGGAAAGACGCGCCCTTTTTTATCCGCGCAGGGACACCGCATGGTGATCCGCCGCGCCATCGACCGGAAGAAAGATTCGCTGCGCATGTTTTCGCGCGCCGCGGAAAGCACGGGGTTTACCGAAGAAGCGCAGTCTATTTTTCAGGATATCAAACGCGCAGGATTAACGCCGGACGCGCTGGACGCGCTGATCGTGCGCCTGCCGGAGGATGCGCCGCTGACGGAGAAGCTCAGCGATCTTTCTATTTTATATCGTGAAATGGAAGAATATCTTTCCGAACGGTATTTAAGCCTTGACGACGCAAGCAGCGAAGCCGCGCGCCTATTGCCGGAATCGTTCGTTGCGGGCGTTCCCGTTTATATCGACGGCTTGGAGCAGCCGAATCGGCAGGTGCTCTCTTTGATGGAAACCATGCTGGCGAACTGCCCGTTTGTTACCGTTTCCCTTCGCGTTGATTGCGTGCAGAATGCGGACGAAGATCTATTTGAGCCGGAGCGCGAAACTTTGATGCGGGTCAAAGAATTGGCGGAGCGCATTGGCGTGTGCGTCACGGAAGAACGGTTGTGCGATCAGTCGGAATCCATCGATCCGTTGATGCGTCATATCGAGCGCAATCTGTTTGCCTATCCGGCGGAACGATTCGGCTTGGATGCTTCGCATTTAACGATTTATGGCGCGAGCAGTCGACGCGCGGAGGCGGAATCCCTCGCAGAATCGATTTTGGCTTTTGCGCGGGATCATAACGTGCGCTATCGCGATATGGCGGTTATCGTTTCCGATTTGGAAGCATACGAAGGATTGATCCGTCGTTCTTGTGAACGAAGAGGCATTCCCATTTTCCTCGACCGAAAATACCCGCTGACGGGACACGCCGCCGCAGATGCGGCGCTTTGCTGCGTGCGCTTTGCGGCAAACAACTATCCCGCCGCAGAGTTGTTGAAGTTTTTAAAGAGCGGATACGCTTCCTGCGCCGAGGAGGACGCCGAAGAGCTCGACCTTTATCTGCGGCGCACCGGCGTTCGGGGAAATGCGCTGTTTAAGCCGCTTTCCCGGGCAAATCCTTCCGAAGGAGCACAACGCGCCCGCGCCGCCGCCGCACCCGCGCTGGAGCAGCTTTCCAAAGGGCTTGCCCGCGCAAGCGTCAGCGAACAGGTGCGCGCGCTTTACTCGTTTTTCGAGCAGATTGAACTACAGCAAAAACTGGAGGACAAAGCAGAGGAACTGCGTCTGGCGGGCCGGTTGCCGGAGATGCAGGAACACGCGCAGGTCTGGAATCTCATCGTCGAACTACTCGACCAGATGGACGAAATACTGGGCGAACTCAAGGTCGGGCGTGCTGGATTTTTACGCCTGCTCGAAGAAGGCATGAGCGGCGGCAGCATCGGCGTTGTACCCGGCACGGCGGATCAGGGCGTGGTGGGCGACGCGGTGCGCACCCGCAGCAGAAAGGTACGCGCGCTGTTCGTCGTCGGCGCGAACGAAGGGCTTCTTCCCCGCCCGCAGCAAAACGACGGTCTGCTGGACGACACGGAGATTAACGAACTCAAACAGCAGGGCGCACAAATCAGAAAAACATCCGCGGAGCTGACCGCGACCGACCGGCTGGATCTATATACCGCGCTGAGTAAAGCAAGCGATTATCTATACGTAAGCTATGCATACGGAGACGGCGGAAGCGAACTTGCGCCAAGTCCCCTCATCGAGCGGCTCAAGGACATCTGCCCCGACTGCACGATGAAGAGCGACATCGAGGAAACCAACGCTTTGCCGGATTGCATCGCGGAAGCGTTGACGCTGACGGCTTCGGACTTAAGGCGGTTTCGCGACCGTCCGGAGGATCAGGTTCCCCCGCGTCTGCCTGCGCTGATCGAGTGGCTGACCCGGCAGGACGCTACGCGCGAATTGACCTGCCGCATGATCGACGAAAGCGCCGCGCGCTATCTGCCGCTGACGCTGCCGTCCGACGCGGCGGCCGCGCTATACGGAAAGTCGATTCCGATGAGTGCGAGTCGGTTGGAAAGTTTTAACAACTGTCCGTTTCAGCATTTTGTGCGATATGGTCTCCGCGCGGAAGAAACCAGAGAGTTTACCGAACGTGCGGCGGATTTGGGCGAGTTTTACCACGCCGCGTTGGAGGTGTTTGTGCGCGCGGTCAACGAAAGCGGAAAAAACTGGAAACTGCTTTCCGATGAGGAAGCGCTGTTGCTGCTGGACGGTGTGCTGCCGGATGTGATTGCAAATCATCACGACGGGATTCTTGTTGAAAACGAACGCATGAAAGCAACGGTGTTTCTGTTGATTGAAACGCTGCATCAAAGCGCGCTTGCGATCACCGCGCAGATTCGCGCGGGTAGTTTTACGCCTGTACAAACCGAGGTGCGGTTCGGATTCGGCGCGCCGTTTCCGCCCATCCGGTTGATGTTGCCGGACGGAAAGGAAGCGCTCGTCGGCGGCATTATCGACCGCGTCGACCGCGCGATATCAGGCGGGCGGGAGCTTTTGCGTATTGTGGACTATAAAACGGGCGGTCGTGATTTCGATTTTGCCGGTGTTCTGCAGGGGTTGACGCTACAGCTGCCGCTATATCTAATGGCGGCAGCGGAGCGCACGGAAACCCGCGCAGGATTATACTATATGCCGATTTCGCAATCGGTCGTTTCGGATGCGGAGGAAGACATCGCCGGCGCGGTGTCGGACGCGTTCCGGCTCAAGGGCCTTACGCTCAACGAAGCGGCGGTTGTGCACGCGAGCGATAACACCCTCGCCTCCGGCTCTTCGTCCGTGCTGTATAAAGTGGATCAAACCGGAGAAAACGAATATTCCGGCAGTGTTTGCTCTCAAGCTCAGATGCAGGCGCTGCTTGATCTGGCGAAGAAAAAATCGGAATCGACGCTTTCGAGAATGCTGGCCGGAGAGATAAACGCCTCCCCCGCCGCGCGAAAAAAACAGCAGCAAGCCTGCGTGTATTGCGACTATAAAAGCGTCTGCCGGTTCGACCCGAAAAAACCCGGCTGCCGGGTGCGGCTATTGAAAACCATCAAGCAGGACGAATTTTTCGCGCTGCTGAACGGAGGTGACGCCGATGCAATGGACGAATGAGCAGCAGCGCGCGATTGAGCGCGAAGGAAACCTCATCGTATCCGCGGCGGCAGGCGCGGGCAAAACAGCCGTATTGACCGAGCGCATCGTGTCGCGCATTCGCGCCGGCGCTCCGGTGGACAGCCTGCTTGTGCTCACCTTTACCCGCGCGGCGGCGGCCGAAATGAAAGGGCGAATCGCAAAACGGCTTAACGAAATGGCGGATGAAGCGGGCACCAACGCCGAGGCGCGTTATCTGCGCCGACAGGCGCGCGGCGTGGACGCGGCGTATATCTCCACCATCCATGCGTTTTGCTCCCGTGTTCTCAGGCGGCATTATCACGCCGTCGGGTTGCCCGCGCGCGCGCGCACTGCGGACGAGATGGAGAGCGCGGCGCTGATTGAAACCGTGCGGGACGATCTGCTCACCGAATTCGGCGCTAGCGAAGACGCGGATTATCGCAATTTGCTTGCGGCATTCGGCGGAGAACAGCAGGCATGGGATGCGGTTATGTCGGCGTATCGCTTTACGCGCGCGGAGCCGGAACCGGACGTTTGGCTGGCGGAATCCTGCGAACGGTATGCAAACGACGAAGCGTTCCAGAAAATTCTGGACGATGCGGTTGCATTCTGCAAAAGCGAATTAAAACTTGTGATCGAAACAATACAGCGCGAGCGCGACAGAATGCCGCCGGAATGGGCAAATGTGATCGGCGTACTAGACGACGAGTTGACACGGTATCGCGGTATGCTGATGTTGAAACGATACGATCAATATCGCGAAGCGCTCTCCTCTATGGAGCATGCGCGGATGACCTTTCCCCGCGGAACAGCGGAGGAGGAAAAAGCCCCTGTTAAAGCCGCGCGCGATATGGGCAAAGATCTGGTGAAAGACCAGAAAAAACGATTTGTCCGGACGCAGGCGGACGAACTGGTCACCCTGCGCCGCTCCGGCGCGGTCGTTTGCTCGCTCTGCGAAATCGTACGCCGGTTCGAAACGGCATATGCAGAAGCGAAACGCGAAAAAAATCTCGTCGACTACGACGATCTGGAGCATTATGCGCTTTTTGCGCTTTCGCGCGAAGAAATTGCGCGCGAATACCGCGAACAGTTCCGCTGGATTGCCGTAGACGAATATCAGGACAGCAACCGCGTGCAGGAGGCGATATTAAGCCGCATCACGCGCGGAGACAATCTCTTTTTCGTTGGCGACGTTAAGCAGAGCATCTATCGTTTCCGTCAGGCGGAACCGGGTCTGTTTTTGCAGAAACTCGCAACCTTTTCCGGCGAAGCGGGCGAGCGGATCGATCTGTCTAGCAACTTCCGTTCTTCAAACGAGGTGCTTTCGGCGGTCAACGAAACGTTTGAGGCGATTTTATCGGAAACTTCGGGAGACATCGATTACGACTCCCGTGCGCGCCTCGCCTGCGGCGCAACGCAACCGACTGGCGGCGCGGAACTGTATCTCGTGCGCAAAGAACGCGCGGAGAGCGAAACCGACGACGATCCGCTGGAGGACGCGGCGGATATGGAGGTGGAAGCGCGGCTGATCGCCGGGCGCATCCACGAGATCATCCAGAATGAAACGTTTGTAGACGCGCGAACCGGAGAGACGCGAAACTACCATTATTCCGACTTTGCCGTTTTGCTGCGCGCCGGAACAGAGGCGCAAACGCTTTCGCAAACGCTCGCGTCCTGCGGCGTGCCTGCCTATGCGCAGTCCAGCGGCGGATATTTCGACGCGATTGAGGTGCAAATTTTCCGCAACCTGCTTTCGGTAATCGACAACCGGAGACAGGATGTTCCGCTGATTTCCGTGCTCTGCGCCAGCATCGGCGGATTTACCTATCGTGACCTTGCCGAAATGCGCGCGGCGCACCCGAAAGGCCCGTTTTACGAGGCGTTTTTCGCGGCGGCAGAAGGAGAAGATGCACTTTCGCAGCGTGCAAAGGCGTTTCTTGACCGGTTGGATCGGTATCGCGCGGAAAGCAGACTGGTTTCGGTGGAAGAACTCATCGGCAGTCTGCTGGACGAAACAGGATTTTATGAGGAGATGGGCGCCGGTATCGGCGGCGAACAGCGGCAGGCAAACTTGGACGCGCTGCTGGACAAGGCGCATGCGTTTGAGGGCGCGGGTTCGCGCGGCGTCTGGAATTTTTTGCGTCATCTCGCGCTGGCGGAAGACACCGCTAGCGTAGGCGCGGCGCAGACGGTCACCGCGGATGTGGTGCGCATTTTAACCATTCATAAATCAAAGGGTCTTGAATTTCCTGTCGTGTTTATCGCGGGAATGGGAAAGCAGTTTAACCGCACGGACGTGAACAACAGCTTGCAGATGCATTCCTCGTTCGGCATGGCGCTGCGGTTTATCGACCGCGAGGGCAACCAGCGGCTCAAGCGCGATACGCTCTCTCGCGTTATCCTGTCTCAGCGCGTCAAGCGAGAACAGCTGGCGGAAGAGATGCGCGTGCTTTATGTTGCAATGACGCGTGCAAAAAGAAAACTGATTTTAACCGCCTGTCTCAACAAACCGGAAGAAAAGCTTGCAGCGTCCCCCGCCGAACCGACCGCGTGGCAGGTGCTCAAGTGCGGCAGTCCTGTGCGCTGGCTCATGATGGGGTTGCACAAACATCTTTCGATTTCGATTTTTGAGCGGGAAGCGTTTCTCAGCGGCGGCGTATCCGCCGAGGCGCGGGAACTTCCGCCGTTTGATCCGAACGTTTTAGAAGCGATCGAATCACGGTTAAGCTGGCAGTATGAACACGCGGAAGCCGCGCGCGTTGCGGCAAAAGCCGCGGTCAGCCGCGTTGCACACGGCGAAGACCGCCTGCCGGAATTCCGGCGTCCCGCGTTTCTCGGCGCGGAAACAAGCGCGGTGTTTACGGGAACGGCAACGCACGCGGCAATGCAATATTTGCCGCTCTCCGCCCCGATGGAGCAAAGTGACGTCGCCGTATTTTTGCAGCAGCTCGAGCGCGATGGTCGTATAACGCCGGAACAGGCAGCCGCCGCGGACGCGGAGGCAATCGCCTGGTTTACGCATGAATCGCTGTTTCGGAGTATGGCGTCTGCCGACAGGCTGGAGCGCGAATTGCCGTTTTCTTATCCGATCGACGCGGCGCAGCTTTACGGCATCGCCGCCGAAGAAAAGGTTTTACTGCAGGGCGTGCTGGACGCTTGTTTTCTCGAAGACGGCGGTTGGACAATTGTGGACTACAAAACAGACCGCATCCGCCCGGGTGAAAATGCGGAACAGGCGGCGGCGCGACATATCGGTCAGCTCCGTCTGTATGCGGTTGCGCTAGAGGCGCTTACGGGACAAAGCGTAAAGCAGGCGACCGTCGTGCTGCTTTCCTATCGCGCGGCTGTGCCCGTGTTTTAACCTGAAACGTTGGTGGCGAACGCTATATACTTGAAATCAGAAACCATATGTAGTACGATAAGCCCGATCGGTAGAACCACCGATCGTTGACAACAGAATCCAGCTTCGGGGCGGGGTGCAATTCCCCACCGGCGGTGATGCGGCAGAAAGCCTGCCGACGAGCCCGCGAACCGCGCAAGCGGCTGAAACGGTGAAAATCCGTTGCCGACGGTAACCGGCGGAATCTTCCGCCGCGAGTCCGGATGAGAGAAGCGTTTGCCGGAAGAAATTTCTTTGGCTTACAATTACGCCCCGCGAAGATCATCGCGGGGTGTTTTTTATGGTCAAACTGGCAGCGATCCTTTCTGCATTGCATACGGGCAGTGCGTTACCGGGCGGATCAAATTCGGAAGGAGAAACCATTATGAAACAAAAATCCTATGTCGACCGCCTGGTGAAACTGGGCATGCTCACCGCGCTCTCCATCATTCTCGTCTACGCAATACATTTTCCAATTTTTCCGTCTGCAAGTTACCTGGAATATGATATGGCGGATGTTCCGATTTTAATCGGCACTTTTCTGTATGGACCCTGGTGGGGGTTGGCGCTGACCGCTGTCGTGAGCGTGTTGCAGTGGCTTCTTGTTTCGCCGCAAAGTTTGTGGGTCGGCGCGGTGATGCATTTTCTGGCGACGGGATCGTATGTTCTCGCTGCGGGTCTGATCTATTCTCGTTTTAAAACGCGTACTGCGGTTTTAATCAGCATGGCGGTTGGCGCAACGCTGCAAACGTTGATGATGATTCCGATGAATCTGTTCTTTACCGTACAGTTCTTCGGTTTCCCGAGGGAGGCGGTCGTTGCATTGCTGCCGACGGCGATCATCCCGTTTAACGCGATCAAAACAGTCGTAAACTCGATCCTTACGTTCTTGCTTTACAAACGCGTATCGAAGCTGTTTGAGAAGGTGCATGTGCAACCGAAGCAGGTTCAAACGGGCGAAAACATGGCGGAAAAGGAAAGAGAACGATAGTTTATAGAGAATTCGCGGGAAAGCACTTGACGTGAGAAGTAAAAAGATTTACTATAATAACAATAATTGTTACTATATAGTAATCCAATTTCAAGTGATTTGAAATTTGAGATTCTTTTATGTAGCAATCCGCTTTCACGGGATTTTCTCATCACAAAAACGTTATGACGAGAGGGGCGAACTCTATGCGGTATTCGCACCAGCGGGAGCGAATTTTTCGAGCGGTTTCAGAGCGCTGCGACCACCCAACGGCAAACATGGTATATGAACAACTCAAGGTGGAAATGCCACGCTTGAGCCTTGGTACCGTATACCGGAATTTGAACCAGTTAGCGGACGCGGGGCGTTTGAAAAAGATTCCGCTTGCGGACGGCAGCTGCCGGTTCGACAAAACGAAGGAATCGCATTCGCATATCGTTTGCGACGAATGCGGCGCAGTTGCGGACGTTTTCCTTCCCTCGTTTGAATCGTTTGAAAACACAATTGCGGAAGAAACCGGATATGAGCTGCGCTCTTACGATGTGGTGCTGCGCGGCGTCTGCGAACAATGCAAGGCAAAGAGCGAGAAAGAAGCCGGTTAACCGGTCTGTCGCGAAACGGATCCATATATTTTGTTTATCCAACGGGCATACGCCCAGATAAAAAATAGATAATATTTAACAGGAGGAGTGTGCAATATGGAACTCAAGGGAAGCAAAACCGAAAAAAATCTGCAGGAAGCGTTTTCGGGTGAATCGCAGGCCAGAAACAAATACACCTATTTTTCGTCCGTAGCCAAGAAAGCGGGTTTTGAACAGATTTCCGCGATTTTTGCCGAAACGGCCGACAACGAAAAAGAGCATGCGAAACTTTGGTTCAAGGCGCTGCATGGCGGCGAAATGCCTACGCTGGACGAAGCGCTGAAAATGGCTGCCGAAGGCGAACATTACGAATGGACCGACATGTACAAGCGTATGTCGGAAGACGCGAAAGCAGAAGGATTCGATAAGCTTGCGTATCAGTTCGCGGCGGTTGCCGAAATCGAAAAAACCCATGAGGAGCGCTATAATGCACTCGCAAGCAACCTGAAGGACAGCAAGGTCTTTGAAAAAGACGGTAAAGTCATTTGGCAGTGCCGTAACTGCGGTTACCTCTATGAGGGAACCAAAGCACCGGAAGTGTGCCCCGTTTGCGCACATCCGAAAGCATTTTTCGAAGTACGTAAGGTCAACTATTAATGTAAAAGCTTGACCGTATCGTGGGGAGAAATGTCACGGTTCGGTCAATGAAGCAAGCTCAATTGCTGATTGATACGAAGCGGCGGTTCGCGTTTTTGCGGGCCGCCGTTTTGTACCCCAAAAATTTACGGCATAGAATTTCACAAAACGGGTGGAAAAAACGCGAGAATTTTTGTAAGATATCCTTTGTTAGCACTCTCTTGTGTCTGATGCTAAAAGTTCACAGTCTCGTGGTCATACTGTAACATTACGGACACCGGGGTCGATTGCGCGAATGCGCAATTGCCGCTATACTGAATTTACGATCGAATAGGATAGGACAGTTTTATACAATTGTTGTCTCTTTCGATAAAACACAATGCACAAACAGGACAATCGCGGGACGGAAACATGGAAACGTCCCGATGGAGGTGAATCAGAATGGAACTGCATGGAATCGTCACGCTGCCCGTGATACCGCTTCGCGGAATCGCGGTGTTGCCAAACGAAGTTATGCATTGCGATATCGGACGGAAAAAGACGCTCTCCGCTATGGAACAGGCGCTTTCCGAAGAAGGATATGCTCTTTTCGTTGCGCAGAAAAACGCAAAGGTTGTGGATGTTTCTCCGGACGAGCTATATTCGGTTGGAACGATCTGCCGCATTCGGCAGGTATTCCGCATCCAGAATGATACGGTGCACCTGCTGGTAACCGGCGTTGCGCGCGCAAAGATATTAGGCGTTATTTCGGAAAACCCGCATTACACCGCGCAGGTGGAAGTGATTGAGGATGTTGAACCGGACGAATACACCGCAGAAGCGCTGCGTCGCAGACTCAGCGAAGGCTTTACGGAGCACGCAGGCCAGCGGGATCGCCTGACACAGGATCAAAAAGACGCGGTGCTTGCGCTCCCGACGCTTTCCGAATTGGCGGACGGCATTGCGCAGCATGTGGTCAGCAAAATTGAAGACAAGCAAAAGCTCATTGAGCAGACCGATCTGATTTCGCGCGCAGCAAGCCTGCTGGGCATCATTGAAAACGAACTGATGGTCATGCAGGTGGATCGCCGCATCGCGGGTAAGATCAAAGCCGCGGTGGAGCGCAACCAGAAGGAATTCGTACTGCGCGAGCAGTTGAAAGCCGTGCAGGAAGAGCTCGGCGAAGGCGAAGACGACGAGTTGGACGGATATCGTGCGCGCGCGGAGGAGAAAAATCTGCCGCCGGAAGTGCGCAAGGCGCTCAACAAACAACTCGACCGTTTTGCCACTCTGCCGAATGGCTCCCACGAGGCGCCGATGACGCAGGCTTATATCGAGCTGATCCTCGACCTTCCTTGGACGGAGGAAACGGTGGATAACCTCGATCTCACACACGCGCGTCAGATTCTTGACCGCGACCACTTTGGCATGGACAAAGTGAAAACGCGCATTATTGAAACGCTCGCCGTCCAACGTTTGACGAACAATCCGCAGGGACAGATCCTCTGCCTTGTCGGCCCTCCGGGCGTCGGCAAAACCTCTATCGTGCGCGGCATTGCGGAGGCGATGGGACGTAAATTCGTCCGCATGAGCCTCGGCGGCGTGCATGACGAAGCGGAGATTCGCGGACACAGGCGCACTTATATCGGCGCGCAGCCGGGTCGCGTGATCGAGGCGATGCGCAAATCCGGCTCCATCAATCCCGTGCTGCTGTTCGATGAAATCGACAAACTCGGCAAAGATATGCGCGGCGATCCTTCCAGCGCGATGTTGGAGGTGCTCGACAGTGCCCAGAATTTCTCGTTTACGGATCATTTTCTGGAACTGCCGTATGATATGAGCCGCGCCATGATGATTACGACGGCAAACGACGCGGGCTCGATACCGCGCCCGCTGCTGGACCGCATGGAACTCATCGAAGTACCGAGCTATCTGTTCGACGAGAAGATCGAAATCGCCCGTTGCCATCTGCTGCCGAAGCAAATGGAAAAACACGGACTGAAAAAAGGAAACCTGCGCGTTTCCGATGAGGCGCTGGGGATTCTGATCGGTGGATATACCCGCGAAGCGGGCGTGCGTGAGCTCGAACGCGTTATCGCTGCCGTTTGCCGCAAGGCCGCCTGTGAGCTGGCCGAGGGAAAAACGCGGTTGACGCTGACCGAATCGCGCATTACCGAATGGCTCGGGCCGCAGAAGTTCAAGAAGAGCGAACCGCTCCGTCCCGACACGGTCGGCGTGGTCACGGGCCTTGCCTGGACCAGCGTCGGCGGCGAAACGCTGGAAGTAGAAGCGGCGGCGGTACCCGGCAAGGGTGTTCTGCAGCTCACCGGCCAACTGGGCGACGTGATGCAGGAATCTGCAAAAGCAGCCATGACGTATGTTCGCGCGAACACGATGCGCTTTGGCATCGATCCGGCGTTTCTGGAAACGCTGGACGTGCACATTCATGTGCCGGAGGGCGCGGTTCCGAAGGACGGCCCCTCTGCGGGCGTAGCAATGGCAACAGCGCTGGTATCCGCTCTGACCGGAATTCCGGTGAAGAGCACGGTTGCCATGACGGGTGAAGTGACGCTGCGCGGACGCGTTCTGCCGATTGGCGGACTGCGCGAAAAATTGCTCGCCGCCGTACGCGCGGGCGTGGAACGCGTAGTACTGCCGAAAGCGAACCGCGAAGATCTCTACGATGTGCCGGCGGACATCAAAGGCGCGTTAAAGATCGACTATGCGGAGACGGTGGACGATGTGCTGAGCGTTGCGCTCACCATGCACCCGCACAGCAAGGAACCCCGGCTGAATTTGCCAGGATTGGAAATTACGCATGAAGCAGTTCGCCATTAATCAAGCAACTTTTCTCACGAGCGTGGGGCAGGGTCAATCATACCCTGCCCCCTTGCCGTGCGAAATTGCGGTTGTCGGGCGCAGCAACGTTGGAAAAAGCAGCCTCATCAACTGCCTGACGAACAACCAGAAATTAGCGAGAATTTCGCAAACACCCGGAAAAACGCGGTTGATCAATTACTTTTTGCTCAACAACGCGTTTTATCTGGTCGACCTGCCGGGCTATGGATTTGCCAAGCGAAGCAAGGACGAGCAGAAGGATTGGGGCGATTTTATCGGCGGATATGTCGCAAGCGGCAGACCGAAGCATCTGTTTCTTTTAATCGATATCCGCCATGAACCCTCACAGGAAGACAAGCAGATGTTTCAATGGACGCTGTATTCCGGCGTGCCGTTTACGCTGATTGCCACAAAAGCGGACAAGATCAGCAAATCCCAGCGTGCGGTTGCCGCCAACAAAGCGGCAAAATTGCTCGGCGCGCCGCCGTTTGCAATTCCGTTTTCCTCGGAAGAAAAAATCGGCAAGGACGCATTGATGGAGCGCATCGGTCAAATTTACCAAGACAGCGTTCTTCAGGCGGAACGCAAAACGGAAGAAGAAACCGAAGAAGACGAATAATTGGACGAAATACACCAATTTTTTACCCTGAAAAATGCCCGAAGAGCGGGCAATTTTCACGAAAACGAACTTTTTCTTGACATGCATATATATTTTTAGCATAATACCTAGCGTAACGTTTGGAAACAAAGGCAGGGCGAAAGCTATGGCATTGCATAAGTGCCCAAAATGTGAGTTAAACTATATTCGCGAAGGCGAAGATTATTGCGAAGTATGCAAGCGGGAAATGAAGCGCGCGCAAGCACGCGGTCGCCGCGTGGAAGAAGAGCCGGAAGAAGACGAAGTCGTCATTTGTTCCGAATGCGGCGAAGCGCCCGCGGTGCGCGGCGGAGACCTTTGTGTCGCATGCCTGAAAGAGAAAAAACGGCAGAAAGTGCTCGAGAGCGCTACTGTTGTAAACGAGGACGAAGATTCGTTTGACGACGATGACGACTTGTTAGATGATGAGGAGTTAGACTCCGACGAAGAATAAAAGATGAATCATCCCGCGCGTGCGCGGTGAGAGGAGCGGTTGGATGCAGATATACGCCATTGCGGACTTGCATCTTTCGCTCACATCGGAAAAACCCATGGACGTGTTCGGGGAAGCCTGGCGCGGTCATGCGGAAAAATTAGAGCGGAACTGGCGCGAAACGGTTCAAGAGGACGATCTCGTGCTGATTCCCGGCGATATCAGTTGGGCAATGCAGCTTCAGGCGGCGTTGCCCGATCTTTCGTTTATCGGCGATCTTCCGGGCAAAAAGATATTACTCAAGGGAAATCACGATTATTGGTGGAGCGCGATCGGCCGCGTTCGCGCCGCGCTCCCGCAGGGGATGCGTGCGCTGCAAAATGATTCGTTTGTTGAAGACGGCGTTGGCATCTGCGGCAGTCGCGGGTGGCTCTGTCCGGGCAGCGGCAACTTCACCGCGGATGACGAAAAGATCTATTTGCGGGAACTCGATCGCCTTTCCCTCTCCCTTCGCTCCCTGCCGGAAACGCAAACAAAGATCGCGATGCTGCACTATCCGCCGTTTGCGGATAAAGACCGCGGAAGCGGGTTTACCGAGCGGTTGGAACAGGCGGGCGTACAGATCGTTGTTTACGGACATCTGCACGGAGAAGCGAACCGCAACGCTTTTGAAGGAGAACGGAACGGAATCGTTTATCATTGCGTTGCCGCAGATAAGCTGGACTTCAAACCGAAAAGAATATTTTAAAGCAGTAAAAAACACCCGTTTTAAACGGGTGTTTTTGTTTGGTTGATTAGGATGCGGCTTTCTGTACGCAGCGAACCAGAAGGCGGTTTGTTCCGTTGTCCTTGCAGGTCAACAGCGTTAATCCCGCGTCGCCCTGATAGGCCTTCAGCGCGCTGAACGAATCAGCCGAGATGCTCTTGATCTCGTAGACTTCATATCGTGCGCGTACACCGGTATCGGCATTGGTCAGATACAGCTCATCGCCGACGACCAGATTCTTGAGGATGCCGAAGTGCGCTCCGCTCTTGTAGTTGTGACCAATGATCACGAGGTTTCCGTCTTCAAGCGGATCCGGCCCTTTATAGCGGCAGATCGAAATCTTAAGGAGCTTGTAGGACCATTGCCCGATAATCGGGAGTTCCACGTCGTATTTCGGTATTTCGAGAATACCGATGACGCCGTCTTCGCCAGTTGCCGCGATAATTTTCTCAATCGCTTCATCCAGCGCAGAAACTTCCGGTGCGTCCGGCTGCACATAGTCTCCGGATTCCGAATCGACCGTAACCGAGCCGTCGTCCGCCAGATGCTCGTTGGCGTCTTCAGCGGCGGTTGCGTCAGCGGTCGCGTCGGTTGCTTCATAGCTTTCGTCCGTCGTTTCCGGCGATTCTTCGCTTCCGTCTTGCGTAGCGGAGGCGGTTGCTGCTGGTGAAGCAGCTTCGTTTTCTTTATAGGCTGCCAGCAGAGCGCTTGCGTTGTCGCCGGCTGTTTCGCCTTCAAAAATTTTGACGGCAAGGAGAGCCAGAGCAACGACGCCAAGGATGATGGCGGTCAGTCCAAGCGCGCGAATCGCGCGCAGTTCGTTGCGGGCTTTTTTTCCGCTTTCGCGGTGTTCGTCCAGAATGGAAGGCAGTCCGCTTAGATCGTCCCGCTTATGCTGCGGTGCGTTTCTTTCGGATGCCATACCATACTCCCGCTGCGACAAGAAGTGTCGCTCCCAGTCCGCTGAACACATATACGAGTGTCATATCCTGCCCGGTTTGCGGCAGGGAACTCAGACCGGTGATGTAGATCGTATGGTAAATCCGCTCGTCATAGTCGCTGTTGAGCCAGACATACAGACGTGTGCCGCTGCTGGTCGTGTTGTAGCGCGCATAAAGCTGAATCTGTGCCTGACCATTTTCCATGTCGGAACGGCTGTCGTTGAGCGTGGCGCTCGTAATGGAAAGGTAACTTGAACTCCAGCTCCAGTGTACGGTGCTGGTGTCGTCGTCATAAATCGTGCCGTCCGCATTTCGCAGATACACGGTATAGGTTCCGGTGCGCGTCGTTGCGTCAAGGTTCGTCGGCCCGACCAGTTCCAGATACTGCACGGTCGAAACGGTGACGGTTGCGGTACGCGTATAGCCGCCGACGGTTGCGGTAATGGTCGTTGTGCCATTGGTTCCGGCCGAGCTCGACGTAAAGTTAATGGTTGCAGCGCCGCTTGAAACCGTTGAGGAAGTAGCGGAGAGAGAACCGATTGCAGAATTCGAACTGCTCCAGTTAACCGTTGTTCCGTCTGGAATCAACGTTCCGCCGTTTACTATGGTGAGCGTTAGCGAAGTCGTCGTGCTCGCTGCGGTGAGTTCCTGGGTAGAGGGGTTCAGCGTTACGGTAGGTACCATGACCGTTGCGGTTGCCGTTTGTGTCGGCGCGCCGCCTGCCGGCGTGTTGGTCGCGGTAATGGTTGCCGTGCCGGAGCTGATTGCCGTTACAACGCCCGCGGAGCTAACCGTTGCGACGCTGGTGTTGCTGGAAGACCAGCCGGTAATGGTTCCGGTATAATCCGATGCGGTAAGCGTTGCCGTTGAACCCGGAGCGAGATAGGATGTGCTCGGGGAAACGGTCATCGGGCTTACGACGATCGTATAGGTTTCGGTGGTGCCCGGTGTGCTGTTTGCAACGTCGCCGTCATCCAGCGCGGTAACCGTAACAGTCGCGGTTCCGGCAGTTAAACCGGTGAACGTGACAGAACTGGCCGTGGTGGAAGAAAGGCTGACAACGCCGGATGGGCTGGCAGACCAGGTATAGGTCGGATTCGTCGTCGTACCGGTTTGCGTAAGCGTTGTGCTAACGGTAACGGTACCGCCGACAAGAATGGTCTGGGGACTTGTCGGACTGAACGTGATTGCCGTTACGTCCGCAAGCGCCGCTTTCGGAACGACGGTAATTACAAGCGCGAGCGCAACCATGGTCAGCACGGCCGCCGCCTTGTAGAGAATTGTCTTTTTCATTTACAGTTCCTCCTTAAAAGTTAGGAGTATCGATACGGATGAAACGAGAGTTTCATGGACTGATATCATAATATGAAACCCTTTCCCCAAAGTCAATAAATGTTCGCCATCGTTTTCGGTTTCTTAACCGGAATGTAACGAGTTCGCCGATTTCTCTTCGCAATTGTATAGTCATATAAAAAAACGTCCGCCTGTGTTACATGGCGGACGCGATCTGTTGATTTGATTGTTCAGCGGTAAAATGTGTTTCCGCCGATGAATTCACGCAGAATCGAAGTCGGCGGAATTTCGTCCTCAACATCCGCTTCGACGAAGTAATTCAGAAATTTTACGATGGAGCGCGCGTCGTCATAATACGGGCTTTCGGGTTGCACCGCGCCCAGCAGCGGGAAAATGTGCTTTTTCAACACGGCGGGCTCATAGATGAGCGTTGTGTTGAAAATGGCATCCGCATCCTCCTGAAACGGGAAGATCCATTTCTCTTCGCCGGCGCGTACGCTGTCCCACATGGAGAGCGTGCGTTCAACGGAAGCGCCGCGTGTTTCGTGGTCGCGAACCAGCCGCCGTAACAGCCGCATATATGTTGTCGGAACTCTGTTGTGATCGTCGAGGTTGAGTGTGGTCAGCGCGGACACATACAAGCGGAAAATCAACTTCGAATCCACTGCGGGCGGCAGCAGCATCGGATTCAATCCATGTAATCCTTCGATGACAAGCGGCGTGCGCTCGTCGATCCGAACGGGGTTTCCTTTTTTCGAACGCTGTTGGTGGATAAAGTCGAACACCGGAAGATCCACTTCTTCACCGCGCAACAGTCTTGTGAGATCCTCTTGAAACTGCGGCACGTCGATCGTTGCAATGTCTTCGAGGTCAACCGTTCCGTCGGGACCGGGTTTGAGCAGTTCGCGGTTGAGGTAGTAGTTATCCAGCGAAACAAGAATCGGTGTTTTTCCGTGCACGCGAAGCTGCGTGCAGAGGCGGTTTGCGCTCGTTGTTTTGCCGCTGCTGGAAGGGCCGGCGATGACGATTGCGCGCGCGCCGCGGTCGATGATTTCATCCGCCAGCATGGCAAAGCGTTTTTCGTGCAGCGCTTCGTTCACGCGAATCAGCGTTCGCACATTTCCGCTGAGCACCATGTCGTTTAAATCCGCAACCACCGTGCAGTGCATCAGTCCGCCCCACTCTTCGCTCTCGGAGAATACGCCGGAGAGCCGCGGTAGGGAAACATGCTTTGCGGGTTTGTTCGGGTTTTCGGCGGAGGGGCGCAGCAACAGAAGTCCGCCTTTTTGCGCCTGCAGGTCGAACACAGAAACATAGCCCGTGGAAGGCGCCATCTCTCCGTAAAAATAATCGACGTAATCTTCCTGTCGATAGAGGTCGAAATAGGCAAACTGACGATACCGCAGCAAGCGAACTTTGTCGTCCTGTCCGTCTGCGGAAAAATAGTTGATCGCGTCTTCAATGTCAACGCGCTTTCGCTCCAGCGTCAGGTCGGCGTCAACAATCTCCCGCATGGTTGCCTTGATGCGGTCGATATCCTGCTGGGCTAGTTTCATTCCGTCGCCAACGGTGGCAAACAATCCGGCGCCGACTGCATAGTTGATGCGAACGCGCGTTTTTGGATAGAGCTTTCGCATCGCGAGGAGGAACACAAACAGCATGGATCGCTCGTAAACGCGGTTTCCGCGCGCGGAGTCATAACGCAGCAAATTTACCTTGCCGTTTGCTGCGCGCATCGCGCGGCGCAGCATCACCTTTTGTCCTGCGTTGCCGCTTTCTTCGCGCAGAGGGATGTAGTTGAGCGTAAAGGTTTCTCCGGCGATGCTCGCCGCAAGCGGGCGTTTTTTGAGTTCCGGACTGTCCAAACCGATTCGCCGCACGATGTCGAGCAGCCGCTCGCCGCATGAAGCTTCGGTTGCAATGCCGTCTATGATGAGTTTCAACGAATTCCGCCTCCTTTACGGGTTTTTATGCAGCGTTTACGCTGCGGCTCCTTTGCAGAGGGTTAGCCCCAAAGCAGCGAGAGCGCGGGTACGATCTGTTTTTTGCGGGAGATAACCCCGGGCAAAAATGCCGCGTGGTTTTTAAACGAAACGCTAAACGCGTGTTCAACCGAGTCGAGATCTCCGACGGCGATTAACAGCGTGCCTTCTTTGAGAACATCGGTGAGCATCAGCAGCATCATGTCATATTTGTGCAGTTCCATTTCGCGCTCCATCAGCTCGACAAAGTCGCTCTTTCGTTCGCCCAACGCCTCTGTATCCAGCGAGGTGATCTGCGAAATGCCGAGGGAATGCCCGGCAATTTGGAACTGTTTGAAATCTGTGAAGTATAGTGTTTCCAGGCTGCCTTCATCGGTCGGGGATACGGAGAAAATCTCCTGTCCGAGTGTGTCGAGTGAAATTCCCGCAATCTTCGCCATGCGTTCCGCCATTGCGCGATCCACAAGCGTGCTGGTTGGCGACTTAAACACGATCGTATCGGATACGATTGCCGCCGCGAGCAACCCGGCCAGTTTTTTGCTCGGCATGACGCCGCGCTCAAAATACATGCTGGTGATGATGGTGCAGGTGCTGCCGACGGGTTCGTTGCGCACATATACCGGCGCATCCGTTTCCACCTCTGCAAGGCGGTGATGGTCTATGATTTCCAGAATTTCCGCTTGCTCTAATCCCAGCACCGATTGGTGCAGTTCGTTGTGGTCGACGAGCACGACGCGCTTTCTTTTCGGGCGCAACAGATGAAACCGCGAAAGCGTACCGACGACGCGGTCGTTTTCGTCCAGAATCGGGTAACTGCGGAAGCGCGATTTGAGCGTTGTCTCCCGCACGTCGTCCAGATAATCCGTCAGGTGGAAGGAAACGAGATTTTCCTTCCGGCAGATACGCGAAACCGGAACGGCGAAAAAGACGAGACGCGAAGCGGCATATGCGTCGTATGGCGTCGAAATGATGCAGGTTGTATACTCTCCGGCGACAAGCGTGGCGTCAACTTCGCTTTCGCAAACGATCAACGCGGCGGCTTTCTTTTCCAGCGCTAGTTTAATCACTTCCGGCTGGTTGCCGCAGAGTACGACGCTTTCTTCCGTAATGTCCGGCAAACCAGTATGCGTCGGGAGTGCAACAACGAGCGAGCCGCTGAGCACGGTTTGTTCCGTCGCGGCGTTGATCAGCCGCCCGTCCAAACAGGCAAGCAGGTTGAACAGCGGAATTCCCTCAAGCTGACTGCTTTTGATGAAACGCATGTCATAGGATGCAATTTCTTCCGGCGTCAGCATGCCGTAGAGCTTTCCGTCCTCGTCGGTGACCGGCAGGGTTGGAACCCCGGCGGAATCCGAAACGATGGTTTGCCAGGCGTGGTATACGCTTACCGCTGCGGAGAGGATCGGCGGTGTATCGTAGTCGAGATCCGATACCTGCGTGCGCACGGTGCGGAGCATCTTCGGCGCGGGAAAATCAAACTTTTTGAGCAGCATCTCCGTCTGGTCGCTGAGCTCCCCGATTCGCGCGGCGATGTAGGCGCGCTCGCCGAGGGCGTTTTTCAGCATGGCATAGGAGATAGCGGCAACGATCGAGTCCGTATCTGGATTTTTGTGCCCTGTAATGTAAATGGGTTCCATTCGTCCTCCGTTGTCCCTCGCTTACGCGTTTTTGTCCGTATGCGTCGGAATAAATTGTGTTTTTATTTTAGTCTTTGTTTAGCATATTTACAAGCGATTCAGCGGTGTTATACCGGAAACCGCTTTCAGCAACGAAAAAAGGCGGGGTTTTCCCGCCTTGTATTTGAATTAGTTTTAGCGTTCGCTCGCAACAAAGAACAGCGCGATGGTGCCGGGGCCGGAGTGCGCGCCAATGCTTGTTCCGATTGTATCGACGTATACCGTCATGTCCGGATACGCCTCGCGCACAAGGGAAGCGACATAATCCGCGTCGCTTTGCGCGTCGCAATGGCCGATAAACACCGTGTCCGTCGCCGCGGTATCAACAGTTTTCTCCATGTGCTCAAAAAGCGAACGAAGCGATTTTTTTCTGCCCTGCACTTTTTCAACCGCAACAAGATAGCCTTCGTCGTCAACATGCATGACGGGTTTGATGTTGAGAATGGTTGCAATGGCTGCGGTCGCTCCGCTGATGCGTCCACCGCGTTTGAGATAGACCAGATCGTCAACGGTGAACCAATGCGCAAAGCGAAGCTTGTTTTCTTCGGTCCATGCAGCGAGTTCATCCAAAGAGAGATCCTTTTTCCGCGCAACATAGTAAACCAGTAAACCTTCGCCCAATGAAGCGGAGCAGGAATCGACTACGATAATTTTGCGCTCCGGATATTTTGGACGCAGCTCTTCTGCCGCGCTGACTGCCGATTGGACAGTGCCCGAAAGTTTTGAGGAAAAGCCGATGTAGAGGATGTCCTCTCCCGCTTTCAACACGGGTTCGAATGCCTCCAGAAACGCAAATGTGTTCACCTGCGCGGTGGTAACGTCTTTCCCCGCGCGCATATTTGCGTAAAAGGTTTCAATCGGCATAACCGAATTACCGGGTATGTAGAAATACTCTTTTTCATCCATGGTGAACCCCATGGGCATTACGGTTACTCCCAGCTGTGCGGCAAATTCTGCCGGCAGATCGCTGGTAGCGTCGGTAAAGATGCGATAGCTCATGTGTGCCTCGTTTCCGCATGCCTGTTCAGGCATACTAATAGGATGATGGTTATCGTTATGGGGGATACTGGTTTGAAAAACAAGTTACTAATATTGTAACTTGGATCGCGTGCTCTGGCAAGCATTTCGGTTTTTGTTGTGTCCCGAAAAAAGCAGCCAGAGCGGCTTGTGCGGCTGTTCCTTCTCGTTATGGTGTGATATAATCCTCACGGCAAGCATGTTTTTGCCGATAATTGGGAGATTCTGCGAAGACTTGCGCATTTTTCCACATCTGTTAGTCCGCTGTGCTATAATAACGCTGCGCGTAGAGCGCGCATCTAAACATGGTATTCAACAAGATTGTTATAGATCTTTACCGTAGAAGGAGACAATGCGAACATGAGAAAATTCTTGTCCGTCGGTATGGCAACGCTCGCCTCAATTCTGCTGATTTTGATTTTGGTGTTTACGTCTATCGGGCTCGTGATCAACGATGAAACATTCATCAACAACGAGTTCACCAAACTTGCGATCAGCTCCAAGATGGGCATTTCCAACAGCGACCTCGTCAATTCCTACAACCGTCTTGTAGACTATATGGAAGGCGATGCGGACGATATCAATGTCGAGGTAACGATCGACGGAGAAAAGACGCAGATGTTTGACTATCCGCAGGAAGCCGAACACATGAGCGATGTGCGGCAGATTTATATGACCATCGCGTCCTATCGGGACGTTGGCGTTTTGGTTATGCTCATCCTGTTTTTGTTTGCCGCGGTCATTCATTTTCGCATGGCGCCGCAATATCTCGCGCAGGGATATCTTTCCGGTTCGTTTGTGTTTCTTCTGATCTTTGGTTTTTTGGGCACCTGGGCTGCGCTTGACTTTTCAAATTTCTGGACGTTTTTCCATGAAATGCTGTTCTGGAACGATCTTTGGCTGTTTGACGGAACGCAAAGCCGCATGATCAACATGCTGCCCGAAGATATCTTTGCGGATATTATTGCCCGTGTCGGCCTTTATGCCGGTGCGGTAATCCTTGCGCTGATCGTTCTTTGCATTTTTGCGCTGGTGATTTCTTCGGACAGTTACAAACGCCGCCGCGCGGTTGCGTTCGTGCGGAAAAAAGCGCGCCTTGACGCCGCTGCATCCCGCAAAAAAGCCAGAGATGACGCGAAGCGTTCTTTGGAAGAAGCAAAGCGCACGCTCGAAGAAGAAAAACGCCTTGCCGAAAAGCGCGCGCGCATCGCCGCCGCCAAGGCACGCCGCCAGGTGGAAGCGGAAGCGGCCGCGGAGCAAGAGGAACAGGAACGATTGCGCGAAGAAAAGCGAGCAAGGAAAAAAGCAGCGGCGCAAGCTTCCGCCGCAGATGCGCAAAAATCCGCGCGCACGGGACAGGCGCCGAGAACAAAGACGACGAAAGCTGCGCCGCAAAAGCGGAGCGCGCAGGCGGAGCCTGCTGCCAGAACTACCGGTTCAAGAAAGAAAAAAGAGAACATTCACGACGAAACCGGATTTTTGGACGATTGATTCGAAAACGGAACTTCTCAGTGAAAAATTCCTAGTAATGCAAGCAAGGATCAAACCATGACGCAATATCAGCACGCCACACAAAAAAAGATGGAAGAACTTCGGAAAAAATCGTGCGTGCGCATTCTCGCAATTGAAACCTCCTGCGACGAAACAGCCGCCGCCATCATAGAAAACGGGCGGAAGGTTTTGTCCAACGTCGTCCATACGCAGATTCCGCTGCATGTTCCCTACGGCGGCGTCGTGCCGGAAATTGCATCCCGCAGCCATGTGCAGAAAATCGGCGCGGTGGTACGCCGCGCGCTGGACGAAGCAGGGCTTGCCTTGTCCGATCTGGATGCGGTTGCGGTCACCAGCGGACCGGGTTTGGTCGGCGCGTTGCTCGTCGGCTTAAACTATGCAAAAGGTCTTGCGTATGCCGCCGGACTTCCGTTTCTGGGTGTGCATCACATCGCCGCGCATATCGCGGCAAACTACCTGAGCTATCCGGAATTAAAACCGCCGTTTACTTGTCTAGTTGCGTCCGGCGGACACAGCCATATCATCGTTGTAGAAGACGACAGCACCTATCGTCTGCTCGGGCGCACACGTGACGACGCGGCGGGCGAAGCGTTCGATAAAGTTGCCCGCGCGCTTGGACTGCCGTATCCCGGCGGGCCGAACCTGGAGCGGCTTGCGCTGGAGGGCGACCCGAAAAAGTATCGGTTCCACTCCGCGTTTAACGAAGGCGAAGGATTCGATTTTAGTTTTTCCGGCATTAAAACCGCTGTGGTCAACCGCATGCATAATGCGGCGCAGGCCGGAGAAGAACTCAACCGTGCGGATCTTGCCGCATCCTTTCAGCATACGATCGTATCGATTCTTGCGGATAAAGCTGTTCGTGCGGCGAAGGCGCAAACAGGAGATGCGGGCAAACGCCTCGCGCTTGCCGGCGGCGTTTCGGCAAACCGCGCGTTGCGGGAGGCGATGGAATCGCGCGCGAAGAAAGCGGGTATCGAATTTTTCTGCCCGGACTTTGCCTATTGCACCGACAACGCGGCGATGGTCGGCAGCGCGGCATACGATAAACTCATGCGCGGACAGACGGACGATCTTTCGCTCAACGCCGTGCCGTATCTAGCGATTGACGAGTGGATGCGCGGCGCATAACGCACCAACGGAATATAAAAAGAGACTTGCGAACGCGCGGCGAAAAACCGCGTGTTTTTTATTTTGCAGCAAGCGGGTGATTTTTGAAACTATGGATAGAAACGACGAAGAAAGCGATTATTCTCTGTTGTAGAATCAGTTAGGAAGATTTAACGTAACAGGCGCGTAAAATCAGAAAAATTACGCGCTTGCCGATTGCGCTTGAAACGTAAAAAATCGATGACTCGCGCGGCTGAAAACGGATCGGTCAAAAGTATGATTTCAGTTGATTTGAATACGACGCCTGCAAAAATGAAACGACATAGTTTCGCCATATTTGCATATTAACTGCTTGTTTTGTGATTCATTCTTACAATTTTTTTCCACATTCATCGCTTCATATTCAAAGAGGAAAGTGTGGAAAACCGATCAAAACCGCGTAAAATAACGCCAAAAATTGTGGATAACTATGTGGATGGTGTGGATAGACTTATGAATATGCACCAAAAAGAGCAGCATATCTATACAACTTGAGCAAGAAATATTTTACGCCGCGTTGCATGGAAAAAAGGCGTTCGCTGCAAAATGAAATCGAACAGGATTCAGTTAACAACAGAGTTGCGCTGGCTGTAAAACGACGGCCAGTTCGTGACAATCATGCAAAATCCGGTTTTGTAAAAAACGGGATGTAATATACAGACATGAAAAATCCCGCAAAAGCGGGACAAATTCAACGCGTTTCGTAGCGGGCCTATTACTTTGGCAAATCCTCCGGCGCGGAGGATTCCAACGGAAATTCCGAAAGCGGTTGCGCCGCAAGCGCCGCGCCCGCTTCGCGGAGCGCACGGCGACGCTGCGATCTTTGGTAAAGCAGGATACCAATGCCGGAGACAAGCGCAGTTGCGGCAAACACAATGATCGCGAGACCGTATTTTTCCAACCCCAGTGCGTTTCCGCTGATGGTTGAGGTAACGATGGACGGAATCCGCGCGATGCTGGTCAGCAAAATCCAGGGCAGCAGACGAATTTTTGTCAGCCCCGCGACATAGGTCAAAAGGTCCTTCGGCGTGCCGGGGATTAAGAACAAGAAAAACGCGGTGGCGTTGAGCGCTTTTTCGTTGTTGAGATATTTAACCGAATCGATTTTCTCGCGCGGAAAGAATACCTCTACCGCTTTTACCCCGATCTTCCGGACAAACAGAAAAACGATCGTTGTGCCGATCACCAGCCCGATCCAGTCGAGCACGCCTCCCCACACCGCACCGAACGCATATCCCGCGGCAATCTCCAGTGGTTCAGCGGGGATAAAGGCGATGACGACCTGCAAGATGATGACGCCTACGAACAGAACCTGTCCCCAGACGCCGCGCGCATCTACCCATTCGCGAAACGTGGCCGGATCGCCGAGCGTTTTGATGATCGGCCCGCCTACGAACACGGCAAGCAATATCATGACGACAATAAACAGCGCGACCGATACGGCGGCTGCAATTTTTTGTCCGCGCGTGGCGGTGGATTTGTTTGAGGAGGACGATGTTGTTTGCATGCAATGAGTATAGCTTACGCATATAGAAAAAACCATGCGCGTCCGGCAACATTTTTGTGAAACGGGATAAAGAGTGCTGCGATATACGCAAAAATCGACTGAACGAACTGAAAAAACACGCCGGATAAAACGATACCGCCAGCTTTGCGCAAAATCGTATCGGCGGCGAAAAATTCTCTTTTCAAGCGCGCAAAAACCCGATAGAATACGCGCATGGCAACGATATTATTGATTATTATCTATCTTGCGTTCATCAGCCTCGGCCTGCCGGACTCCATGCTCGGCGCGGCCTGGCCGGTCGCATACACACAGCTTGGTGTTTCCGTGTCCTTTGCGGGGTTGGTCTCCGTTGGAATAACATTCGGCACGGTGATTTCCAGCCTTGTTTCCGTCCGCGTGATCCGGCGGTTCGGCACGGGCGGCGTGACTGCCGCCTGCGTTCTGCTGACGGGCAGCGCACTGTTGGGGATTTCGTTTACGCATAGCTTTGTTATGCTGCTGCTGCTCGCGGTTCCGCTCGGCCTTGGCGGCGGCGCAATCGACGCGGCGCTGAACAACTATGTCGCGCTGCATTACAAAGCGAGCCACATGAGCTTTTTGCATAGCTTCTGGGGTGTCGGCGCAACGGTCAGTCCGCTGATCATGTCCCACTTTCTCAAACAAAACGGAAACTGGCACGGCGGCTACCGGTTTGTTTCGATCATTCAATTGTCCCTTGCGCTTGTGATGTTTCTATCTCTGCCGCTATGGGGCAAGGTTTCCCATGCCAAGCCGGACGAATTGCTGGGCGATCAGATCGAAATCGACAACCGCGCGGCAATTAAGAAACGCGGTGCGATATTTGCCGTGCTCTCGTTCTTTTTCTATTGCGCGGCGGAGGCCTCAGTCGGACTCTGGGCGGCAACCTATTTCGTTACCGTTCGAGGCGTGGAGGCGAGCGTCGCCGCGAGCTGGGGTTCGCTGTTTTTCTTCGGTATCATGGGTGGACGCGTCGTTTCGGGTTTGCTTGCCATGCGCGTGAAGGAACGTGTGCTGATCAACACCGGATTGATCGTTTCCGTGTTTGGCGCGCTGCTGCTTGCGCTGCCGCTGCCGCAGCAGTTTTCGCTTGCCGGGCTGCTTCTCTTCGGACTCGGCTGCGCGCCGGTGTTTCCGAATTTAATCCACATCACGCCACAGCGGTTTGGAAAAGATTTTTCGCAGGCGATCATTGGCTTGCAGATGGCTTCGGCATATGTCGGCGCAACGCTGATGCCGCCGGTCGTCGGCTGGGTCGGGCAGCTCGTCGGGTTTGCGGGGTTGCCATACTTTTTGCTGGCGTGCATCGCGCTGCTGTATATGACCATTATCGTGTGCAACCGGAAAACAGGATTTGGCATAACAAAAACGCAGGAAGCATAAGAAACACAAAAGAAAAACGCAGCGCGGAGCAATCCGCGCTGTTTTTTCACAATTTCTCCACGTGCAATTCAAACGTTCGTTCGGTATAATGGTCTCGTTGGCGTTTGATGGCGCGAATCTGTCTTCTTTCTCTTTTTCATTCCGATAAATCAGACGCCTTGTTTTCCGATAATTTTCTATTTCGCGCATACGTTATCCTCAACTTAAAATATGTTGGAGGATTTTGTATGGCAAACAGACTAAATAATACATCGCTAACCCAAAAACGCTTGATGATGCTGGAAGAGGAAGATAAACGATCCTTTCAACCGACCGTTACGGGAAAAGCATCCGCAGGCGCAAGTAAAACCAATTTGCTTAACATTGTTCAGCGCAAAGAAGCCTCGCTAGTTGATAAACTACCGGACGATTTTCCGATTGATCAGTGGGATTCTATGCGAACAAAAGCGCAGCTGGCCACAATGCGATATAGCGGGTTGGATGAGAAGGATCAATGGACGCTGCTGAACGCCTCTACGCCGCTCGATACGCTCGCCATGCTCAACAAGATTCAAAGCGGATTAAATGCGCGAAATCTCAGCCTGCAACAGGCGACAACGCTGGCGAACGCCGCAAACCGGCTCGCCGCCGATAGAATCAATCTAACCAGCGGAGATGCGTCAATTTTACCCCCTTTACAGAAAAATATATTACGAGGAGAATTAGAGAATCGGCTGAATGTACTGAAAACGATCACGGATAGGATATCGCCGCAGTCGTCGCAGCCTGTTCCGGTGCCAACGAGGACGCTTCCGCAGCAAAACCCGCTGATACGAGAAACGCCGACGGCAAGTCCGGCGCCGGAAACCACACCGGAAAAGGGCAATGTTTTAACAAACGCTTGGGATGCATTGAAAAATTGGGTGGCTGGTTTATTTGCGTCGAAGGATACTACGTCTTCGCCCACGCCGACGTCGACGCAGCAAGTAGTACCAATCGAACTTGATCCATTGTCGATAACACCGTCGCCAACGCCAATGCCAACGCCGTCGCCGACACCGTCACCCACGCCGAAGCCGACAGCAAATGTTGATATGATTGGAGAGCTAGTTAATAACGGACGTAAAAATGGAGACTCGTTTTACTTGAATTATAGTCAAGTAGCAGGCAATAGAGATGATTGCTCAACGCAAGTTTTCAGCTTCTATTCCTTAAAAGGAGATAAAAATCCATTACTGGGAGCAGATCATGAAACATGTGAAAGTTACTATTTGATGCTACTTAAAAATCAAAAATCTTTCGTGAAACAAGGTGGAACATTACAGTCGACTGTTCCGCGGGATAATCAAAAGGGAATTCCCAGCGTACCCGATAATTGGCAAACCACGACTCAATTTGGCGATATGGTTATTTGGAAAGAGTCTCCCGAATACGATAACGCTGGTAGATTATTAAATTATGAAGATGATAAATGGCATATAGGCCTTTGTACTGGCGACGGTCAGATGCTAGATAGAGGCCAGTGGGAAGAAAACAATCCTAACGGATTAGAGGAAGGCCTATTTGTTCGGGGTCTAAATACCATAAAAAGCACCTATGACCTTATTATGATTATCAGGCCAGACGATAAAGCAAGGCTCACCCCTGATGATATTTATGAATATTTACTGAATCCACCCAAATAGGAGTTAAGAAAATGAAGCATCCGGTCAATAAAAAGAAAATTTGTTTCATTCTGGCAGTTTACTGTTTGCTCAGTTTCTGTATAGTGAATACGTCATACGCAGAGGAACAGGATGATGCAAGCGACGAAAACTTGTCTTATTATGTAGACGACCCAGATTATCGAATTGAAGACGGTTTCGCCATCGAAATTGCGACAAATTCAGTTGAAAATTGTCGATCCGATGCAAGATCGGTGACGATTCCGCAAGGAGTTGAAGCAATTAGTTCTGTTGCATTCACAGACTGCGAAATGTTGGAATCCATAATTATTACGGAGGGTGTTAAAACAATTGGAGGAGGCGCATTTGAAGGGTTAAGTCACCTTAAATCTGTCTCGCTGCCAACAACATTGGAAGAGATTAATCCCTATGCTTTTTTTGATTGTGACATCGATACGCTGATTATCCCTCGTAACACGCGACTAGTACCGAATTTAGGGCAGTCGGAGTGGTATGGCGTATTGGATGCCTGTAGGATCAAAACACTGGTGTTCTGCGGGACGGACGGATTGTTTTTACCGACAACATTTGGCAGCATTATTTTCCCTGCCGACGGCAGTGGGCGCATCGTATTTTGGGGCGATCCGCCCCAATATATCGAAGTAAAGAATTTACAGTTCAACTACAAAGGCGGGGATATAAACAGCGGCCCGTTCACGATCTGTTATCCGTCGCAATATGCGAACACATGGGCACCAAACGGCGAAACCGAGTGGAACGAACTACCGATTCGAGCGCTTACAAAAACGGAAGAACGGCAGATAGTACAGCAGTCTCCCAAGTTGTTTTCCGACGAGGACCGCACGGATGTGACCCAATATCCGGGATGGTCGTTTGATCAGGATCATAACGTGACCATTTATTCCGAAGAAGGATGGTATCGATATTGCATCAAAAATTGGGAGATGGAGATCAACGATCTACGGTTTGCCGAAGGTGTGGAATTTATATTGGAATACTTCAATCCGACATCGGACGCAGGAATGTATCCGGGTCCGTCGGAAATCACCATGAAACGATTGATCCTGCCAAAGTCACTAGATCAAATAAATTTGGAACACATGATATTGCAGGAAATCATTGTCGCTGAGGATAATCCGTTTTTCCATATGGAAGATGGAAAGTTGATTGAAACGTGCTCAGGCGACGTCATCTGGCCGATTG
>QKAN01000058.1 GCA_003246365.1 Clostridia bacterium | reverse complement strand
AAAAGACGTTGTTATGTATTTTAAAATTCGTTCTATTCGATTCGGTCTGCGTCGTTTCAAGGGGATGTGCGACGGATATCGCACGCTCGCCCCAACGCATATGCATTGTTTCCCGGAAGCGTCGGAGTGGGTGAGGTAATTTTAGATATTCATTTTTCTTTCGTGTGAATGAATCTAACGGCGGCCGGAAATCGGTCGTCGTTTTTTTACTCCCCTTGCTTCGAACAAAGCTTCATCACAAAAATCCTATGTGCTTCCCGCGCCATCTGAAAATGATCGGCTATATGAAACATTGCTCGAAATTTCTTTGGTATATAGATCATTGCATTCTCGTCCGTCAGATACATAGTTTTCTCATGTGTAATTCCCGATCCATAAGATGTTATCTCAGCAGAAGAATCCACGCCCCATCGAATGCTCGCGCCTGTTTTCTTCAGCGAGGGATGTTTGCTCGCTTGCTTTGCGGTGGTTTGCGAATAGGCGTCAAACACAAATATCACATTCTGAAATGTATCTCTAAGCTTCAAAAACAGAGTTCGAACATCCTGTTCGCTCAGATACATTAACAAGCCCTCCGCGATCACGAGCATCGGTGTATCAGTTCGCGTTATCTCGTCCATCCATTGCCAGTTCGTAACCGAGGAGCCAATCAATCGATATTGCTCTGTTTCCGAATAAAGCTGACGTTTGATTTCGATCACCTGCGGAAAGTCCAGATCATACCACATCCGCGCGGATGCGCCAATTCGCTGCCGTCTGGCGTCCAATCCACATCCGAGATACAAAACCGTACTTTCGGGATGTTTCTGCAAATATGCCGCAGTAAATGCGTCTATTTGCGCACCTCTGACAGAAAGCATCACTTGCGTTTTCTTCTGTATATGAAGTTTTGAAAAATCATATTGAATCGACCGAACTGCGTCCTCTGCATAAGGGTCTTGAAAATATCCCTCTTGACTCATTCGCGCCCGTCCGTAAAGAGGGATTAAGAGCGTTTCCATCTCTTCACTTAACCGGATATTCATATTACTTTCCCCCAATAAACTGATCTATTTTTTCAGTATACAATATTGATTGTCTTTCATGTATTCAAAAACGCGCCGGTTATCCGGCGCGTTTTTCGTCCTCCCCGCGTATTGGAGCTACGCCAGAGAACTCTCTTCTTCCTTGCGGTTGTCAATTTCCGTCATCATCTGATCATAAAAGTCTTCGTCGATGAAAAACTTCTTTCTTTGCGTATACAAAGACAGCAGCAACAGTATAATCGGCAGAATCGTCATCGCCATACGTACCCAAACGCGCATCGTCAGCGTACACTGGTCGCGGAAGCTCAGGTTCGCCGCGCTTTCCGCGCCGCTGGCAAGGTCGTCTATCTTAATCGAATATGTACTGCTGGAAACCATGCTAGCCGTATCAAACGTGCCAAGGCGACCCAGTTCCGTGCTCGTCGCTTCATCGTCGCCTTCCATGATCATCGCTTCTTTGAGTGCGGGCACATATTTCGCGTCGATCTGATACGTGCTCATAACGCTATCTGCGGCAATCAACGCTTCCACCTTTGCAGCAGCTGCGTCATATTCCTGTGTTCCGCTGCTCAACCCCTCATACTCCGGAAGATAGCTTTGTATCTGCGTAATATAGTAAGTTTGTGCGGCTGTGTCTTGGCGGTCGAAGAAGTCTCTCTGTGTTTCAAGCGTGCTGATCGACTGGCTTAAAAGGAATGTTCCGGACACGGTAAGCACCAGCGTCACGATCAGCGTGTGCATTGCCGCGGCGAACTTTGCCATAAACGGACGCATCGTAGAAACGACAGCCTCGTTTCGTTCGCCGTATTTATAGTCGTTGTACTCCACGCAGTTGGTCATATTGATGATGCAGGTCATGTAGAACAGCGACTGTCCTGCGGACACCAGTATGCAGAATGCGCACAGCAAAGCAATATTGAACGGAAAGACCGCAATCCATCCCATTGCGGCAATCGCAAGATAGCCGATTGTTGCAGCGAGAATACTCAGATTCTGGAGGTGTTTTCTGCCGAGCTTGCCGGCCAGCCATGGGTACAGCGCGTTGACGGCAACCATAGTCACGCCGTATGCAACAACAACATAGAAGTAAAGCGTGCCGTTGTAACCGATTTCCATATAGAGCAGGTTTGCCGCGAGCGCGACGAGCATCGTGCTGCCGATGTTATAAAACAGCATCGAAAGCGTCATCCAGAGAATCTGATCGTTTCGTACGATGGTTTTCCACATCTTCTTGAGCGATATGTTTTCCGACTGCTCAACTTTGCGACGCGGCGGTTCTTTTACGGTGAAATAGAGCAACATCTGGCAACCGATAAACGCCACGCCGATGATGATGGAAACCAGTCGATATCCCGCACGCATATCGCCTACGGTGATCTGCGGGATGATACCCTGCGCAATAATCGCACCGACGCCGGCAAACAGCACCGTGAGCGTGGTGATGGAGTTGCGTTCCTCTTTCACACTGGAAAGGCTCGGCAGCATTGCCCAGTATCCGATGTCGTTCATCGTGAAAGTCGATTCCCAGAGCAAATACATCACGGTCATAAACACGACAAAGCGCCAACCGGGAATACTCTGTATGTTGAACATCGTGATGATTACAAGCCCGCAAAGAATTGCGCCAAACAGAATCCACGGGCGGAACTTGCCGCTCTTAAAATGCGATCCTTCGATAATCGCGCCCATGAGCGGATCGTTCACCGCATCCCAAACGCGTCCGCCGACACCGATGATTAAGCTCAGCGTTGTGAACTGCGCTAGGGTTAGCGATACGCCGAATTGAATGTAAAATAAAAGAAATGAGTCGATGAGCGCATAGCTCATATCCCGACCGATACCGCTGACAGAAAAAAACCACTTGTTACGATTAAATGTCTTTTTTCGAAGCGCTTCGCCGGCGGACTTTTCGTCCATCACGGCGGCTTCTCCTGCTGCCATCGTCTCCATGTACAACTGCTCCTATTCAACAAAAATCAATGAAATAATAAGAAATGTGACTCGGTCTGACGACCGTCTGCAACAGCGTATCACATCGTCGCGGCGTTGACAATGGTTCTTCGCGTTTCTGTATATACACTCCATTTTTTCGTTGACAGTCATAAAAACAGAGAAACGGCAACACCGTTTCTCTGTTTCATATTCGATTCAGTTTTGTTTAAAGCGCAATCTCTCCAGTGAAAACGATCTCGGCAGGCCCCGTCATATAAACGTGATTATCTTCCGCCCAATCGATATGAAGCGTCCCCAGTTCAATCTGAACATCTACACTGCGTCCGGTCACACCGTTGAGAAAACTCGCCACTGCGGCGGAGCAAGCTCCCGTGCCGCAAGCAAGGGTCGGCCCGCAACCGCGTTCGAACGTGCGCAACACGAGCGTATGATCGTTCAGCACGTGCACAAAGTTCACGTTGGTGCGCCTTGGAAAAACTTCCGCGTGCTCAATGTCCCAGCCCATCGCCATCCATTTTTGATCCGTCGGATCTTCTACATATATAACAGTGTGCGGTACGCCGACAAGTACGGTTGTATAGCGAAGATACTGCCCCTGTACGGTCAGCTCGCGGTCGATGCACTTTCCTTCGCCAACGACGGGAATCTCCGCACATTCCAGATACGGTTCTCCCATATCTACCGTAACGCCCGTTATCACGCCGTCCTTCAGCACGATCTGCGGCCGCATGATTCCCGCAAGCGTTTCAACGCCAAAGGAAGTTTGGCCGACGATCCCCTGTTGATAGACGAATTTGGCAAAGCAGCGTATGCCGTTGCCGCACATTTCCGCTTCGCTTCCATCTTCATTGATGATGCGCATGCGGACATCCGCTTTCTCGCTGTTTTCGATGATCAACAGCCCGTCTGCACCAATGCCAGTCTGCCTGTGGCAGAGTTTGGGTGCAAGCGCAATCCAATCGCGTGTTTCGTTTCTTCCGTCAAATAGTATAAAGTCGTTTCCCAGTCCGTGAACTTTTGAAAACTGCATGTCTTCTTTGCTCCTTCATCAAATGCGATCAGCCGCCCATGATTTCAACAAACATTTCATCGGCATAGCCGCGAACAGACGCCTCGAACCGGCGATACGCCGTAAGAAACCTTCTGCCTTCTTCTGTCAGATCCGCTCCGCCGCCGCCCTTTCCGCCCGTGACAGAACGAAGCAGCGAAAAACCGAGATTCTCTTCCGCAATCTTCACGATTTTCCAGGCTTTGCTGTATGCCATATCCATTTCGATGGTTGCCTTGCGCAGAGAATGCAGACGGTCTACCCGTTCAAGCAATTCCGCAACGCCCGGACCGAAGCACTTCTCTTCTCCGTAGATACGTACGCTGACCTGGCAACGAAGTTGTTTGTTTGGCATATCGGCCTCCGCTGTTTGAATACTCGTAATTCATTCGAAACGACAATATCGTCGATCCCGGAAGACTACTGCGGTGCAGTTCAACGATTGATTGCCGCACCCGACAGAATGCGGTTATTATACCATATTCGACGCATCATTTGACAAAACGAGCGTTAAATTCACATTCTCGCACACTATCTAAGCCCGTTTCCGGCGCTCTTTCCTATAAAATTCACTTGTTCGTCACGTCAAACATTGACAGCGCGCTGCGTCATGGATAAACTGGCGATATGGCATCATCTTTCGACAGCAAAATCCGCGCATGCCTCGCCGGGGCGCTCAGCGGCGCTCTCGAAACGGCGATTGATGCACGAAAAATTCATCTGCCTGCGCGCACGGCAGACGCAAGCGTTCGTCCTCCGTACGAAATCGATCCGGCTCCTGCGCTTGCTGTGAATTTTGGATCACTCTATGGTGCGCCGCTGGTCAAATCCATTCGCGTCGAAAACGGATGGTTGCTGTTCGAGTTTTCTGCTGCGTTTTACAGTGCGCTGGTACAGCGCGTGAATGAAACCATTCCGATTCCTATAAATGACGACGGCAGTCACGCCGTGAACCGCATGCTTTCGCTTGCGCGGCACGGCGGGTCCGGATGTCCCGATCATTTTTCATTTCATCGTGCCTTGCTGCTTGGAGTTTTGGCACACAACAGTGATTCTGCACATGTAAAAGCGCAGCGCGCGGCAGAATCACTCTTTCGCACCATTTCGCTGCGCGATCAATGCGCACTGCTTCCCGACTGCGGCGCTCTTGGCAGCGCTTTGGCACGGCTCCTCGCCGCGTCGCATTGAGTTTGGTTTACCCCCGTTTCGATTCGACTGTTTTAAAATTGTGAAACCAAAGACGCTTTCACACATAACCTAACCGCATAGCGGAGGTTTATTTTTCGCATAAAGGAGACGACTAGTATGCAAATTACCTGGTACGGACATTCCTGCTTTCTGCTGACTGCCGAGAGCGGCTATACCATTTTAACAGACCCGTGCGACCGGGAAACCGGATACGACCTGCACGATATCGTCTGCGACGCCGTCACCATCAGCCACGAGCATCATGACCACAACTGTCTTTCCATTTTCGCCTCTCCGCCGTTCGTCATCCGCGGCGCGGGCGACCACCTTGCCGGTGAAATTCCTGTCAAGGGGTTTGCCAGCTATCATGACAATGAAAAAGGCATTCATCGCGGAGAGAACACGGTGTTTTTGTATCAGTTTGATCACCTGAACATCCTGCATCTTGGCGATTTGGGGCATATGCTCTCCGACGAAACCATAGAGGAAATCGGAGACATCGACATACTCTTTGCTCCCATCGGCGGCGTGTCTACGATCAATGCAAAAACTGCGACGCAGATTGCCGACCGTCTGCATGCGAAGGTGCTCATTCCGATGCATTACAAAACGCCCGCGCTGCATTTTGACGTGGAGGGACTTGAACCGTTGCTCGCCGCAAACGCAAACCGGCGCGTCCACTATCTAAACGCAAACACCGCGTCGCTGTTTTGCGATACGCTCGGCGAAAGCAGGTTGCTGATTCTCGATTACAAACGGTAAAATAGAAAATTCTGTTTGTTCGCAACAAAACTGTTACATCATTTTTCCGGCGCGTTCCGCAAGTTTTCTTTTGCGAAGCGCGCTTTTTTTGCACGCCAATCGTATTTTTCACAAATGTAACCTCTTATTTTAAATCAGTTTGTAACAAGAGTTAACGATCTGTAAACTCGCTACATCTGGCGGTGGGTGATATTGCCTGATACCAGATATGGTGATATGCTATCTTTGCGCCTGGACAAGGCGCCTTCTCATCTCTATACCGGACGATGACGTTTATAACGATTTTGATAAGGGGCGGGATTTCCTATGGCAATGAACAGTATCAACGACAACGCTATGAAAGTGCTTGAAAAGCGCTATCTGGCGAAGGACGAAAACGGCAACACGACGGAGGACGTCGAGGGGCTTTTCAGGCGCGTTGCAACCGCAATCGCGCAGGCAGACGCAAATTACGATGCATCGGCGGATGTCGACGCCGTCGCAGATTCTTTCTTTCAACTGATGACATCTCTTCGGTTTTTACCGAACTCACCAACGCTGATGAACGCAGGCCGGCCCTTGGGTCAACTTTCAGCCTGCTTTGTTCTCCCGGTTGGAGACAGCATGGAAGAGATTTTTGAGGCGGTCAAAAACGCGGCTTTGATTCATAAGTCCGGCGGCGGAACAGGGTTCTCCTTCTCCCGTCTGCGCCAAAAAGGCGCAACCGTTCGCTCCACTGGCGGCGTCGCAAGCGGGCCGGTCAGTTTCATGCGCGTGTTCAACGTCGCAACCGAAGCCGTTAAGCAAGGCGGCACACGGCGCGGCGCAAACATGGGCATCATGCGCATCGACCACCCCGATATTCTGGAGTTCATCCGCTGCAAAAGCGATACGAACGACATCAACAATTTCAATATCTCTGTCGGCATTACAGAGGCGTTTATGCGCGCCGTTGAAGAAGGCGCTTCCTATGATTTAATCGATCCAAAAACGAAGAAAGCCGTTTTCCAGCTTTCCGCGCGTGAAGTGTTCGACGAAATCGTCGACGCCGCGTGGCAAACCGGCGAACCGGGCATCGTTTTTCTCGACCGACTCAATCGGGACAACGTCGTTCCTTCCATCGGTGAAATTGAAAGCACGAACCCTTGCGGCGAACAGCCGCTGCTGCCTTACGAAAGCTGCAACCTCGGTTCAATCGATCTGGTCACCATGCTGAAAACTGAAGACGGTGTAACGCGGCTCGACTTCGATCTGCTCCATGACACCGTGGAAGAAGCTGTTCATTTTCTGGACAACGTAATCGACATCAACAACTATCCGCTCGAGCGCATCGGCGAAATGACAAAAAGCACGCGAAAAATCGGCTTGGGTGTGATGGGCTTTGCAGATGCGCTGCTCGCCCTGGGAATCCCGTATAGTTCCGAAGAAGGCGCTGCGTTTGCCGAACGCGTCATGTCGTTTATTCAAGCAACCGGTCACGGCGCAAGCCGCGCGCTCGCGAAGAAACGCGGTGCTTTCCCGCTGTTTGCCGTTAGTACGCTGTCCGGCGAAGAGCCGATTCGAAACGCAACGGTAACCACCATTGCGCCGACGGGCACGCTTTCCATCATCGCGGGCTGCTCCTCCGGCGTAGAACCGGTGTTTGCCTATGTTTATATTCGGAATGTCATGGACGGCACACAGATGGTCGAGGTAAATCCGTTATTAATGGAGAAGCTCCATGCGCTCGGTCTGGACAGCGACGAAATGTTCCAGCGCATCGCCGCCGAAGGCACCATTCAGCACATTCAGGAAATTCCTGAGGAGATCCGCCGCGTATTCGTGTGTGCGCATGATATCTCGCCGGAGGCACACGTGCGCATGCAGGCCGCGTTCCAGCGGCACACCGATAACGCAGTCTCTAAGACCGTCAATTTCCCGCACTCCGCAACGCAGAACGACGTTCGCTCGGTTTATCTGCTTGCCTATCAGCAAGGGTTAAAGGGCGTAACCATCTACCGCGACGGCAGCCGGACGGGGCAAGTGCTCAACATCGGCAAGGTCAACGACGGCAAAGCGGACAGCGCGACGCCATCGCTGGATGCTCCGCTGCCGGAAAATTACGGCAAGATCGAGCCGCGTCCGCGTCCGTTGGTAACCCGCGGTTTCACGGAAAAGATGAATATCGGCTGCGGAACGCTGTACATCACCGTAAACTACGATGAAAACGGCATCTGCGAAGTATTCACCAGCACCGGTAAAGCGGGCGGCTGTCCAAGCCAAAGTGAGGCAACCGCGCGACTCGCATCGATTGCACTGCGCAGCGGCATTTCGATGAACGAGGTCTACGATCAACTGAAAGGGATTCGCTGTCCCTCAACCATCCGCCAGAAAAATATGAGCTGCACTTCCTGTCCGGACGCGATTGCCCGCGTTTTGATGAAAGTCAGCAAGTATATCGACAGCGGCGCAGACTACGCTACGCCAGATGCGCAGACAAAGACAAAAGTTGCTGAACCTGCTCCTGTAAACGGAACGGACGTTCCCTTTGTTCCCGTTGATTCGGCAGAAGTGCCCGCGAACGCAGGAGAAGTACATTTTTGTCCGGAATGCGGCGGCAAGGTAGAACACGAAGGCGGCTGCGTCATCTGCCGTTCCTGCGGATTCAGCCGATGCGGCTGACGCGGGAAACAGGCTTTTCTCACATGGGGATGGGAGGAAAACCGTATTGCGAACGTTAATCTTAACCGGGCCGGAAACCGAAGAACAGCACGCCATAGCGCAGGCGCTCAAAGCGGCGCTTGCCGCGCGGGGCGGAAACAGTCTTTCCGTTGGCGCGCGTGCACTCTTGGGTCAACATGCACCGTTGTCCCAAACAACTGCATTGGAAGAAGAAGCGTTGGTCTCACCGCGTGCGTTTTCTTTTCTTTCCGCGGGTGGTTCTTTTCAGCGCGCGGAAAAGCGCAAATCGCTTGTTTACGAAGTGAACGCGCTGTATGCGCAAAACCTGCGCACGCTGCTTACCGAGGGAGAATTCGACGCGGTGCTTTGCCTGCATCGCTATCCCGCCGAGGCGATTGCGGCGCTGCGAAAAACGCTTGCGTTCTCCGCACGTTGTTGTTTCGTTTCCGCCGACTTTGCGCGTGTCCCGTTTTTGGAAGAAACGGCATTGGATGTGTATTTCACTTCGCATGCCGATCTGACCGGGGCATATATCCGCTGCGGGCTGCCGGATAAAAAAATTGTTCCCGTCGGTGTTCCGCTGCCCGCGTCGTATTTCCGCTCGGAAGAACGGGAAGACGCACGCACACTGCTCAGCCTGCCGCAGGGTACGCTGTGTTATCTGATTCAATCCGCGCCGGATCCCGCTGTCGCCGTTCATGCAATGCTTGACTGCATGAAAAACGCGGACGGCCGCATCTGTGTGGTCACGCCGGAAGCCGACGCGCCGCGCAATCCTTTTACCGCTCGCTTTTCGGGCGATATCCGCGTCATACCCGTTGCGCCGGATGACGAAGTTCCCCTCTATCGAAACGCATGCGATCTTTTGCTCTGTGCGCCAAGCGGCGTTGCATCAGAGGCGGCTGCCGTCTCCGGCATGCCGTTGGTCCATCTTCCACCGAGAAACGATCTTGAGCGAGAAACAGCGCGTTTTTTCGCGGCGCGTGGCATGAGCGCAGCAAGCAAAACGCTATCAGAGGCGGCGCAGTTGGCGCTTTCACTTGTAAAAGACAGCGAAGCACGCGCGCAGATGCTCGTTTGCCAATGGGGCGTTTGCCGCGCCGATGCGGCCGAACGCATTGCGCGATATTTACACGAAGGTAAAACTGAATAAAGTCGATTGATATTTCTAAAATTAACCGGTGTTTAGCCGGTTTTTTTGTTTTATTATAGCTTTTTTACGCGAATTTTCTGTTATACTGTCGATAATTGCGTGATCATTTGTTCTTCAATTATTTGTATCGGGGAAATCTGCTTCATGAATCGGTTGATCCGAAAACAATTGACCAATATTTTGTTTGTGGTTTTAATCGTCGCTTCCGCTTTGACGATTTATCTGCTGTCCCGCTCAACTCCCGCCGTTGCGGTTTCCCTTGCGGCACAGGAAGCCACACCCGCACCGACAATTACGCCAATGGAGGCTGCTCTGCCGGACGGTGTGCCTGAGTCCGTTTTTCTTTTGCATCTGAAAAACAGCGCGCTTTTCCAGGCAACCGTGTCTTCAAAAGATGCGCATACCTGGACGTTGAAATATGGCGAATCCCCCGCCGTATCCGCGCTTTTACTCTATACTGTTGAAAACGGCTTTGTCTCCACGCTGGAACTCACGTTTTATCTGCCTGCCGAATATAAGGACAACAGCAAATCCACAATTGAGGAATATTTATATGAGTCCTCGCAAGAACAACAATCCGCGGTTCAAAATGCGCTCCGGGCCATATTGGCGGACCTTCTGCCTACGGCGGACGCAAAAAGCCGCTTAACAACGACAATTGCGCACTATTGGGCGGAACAGGCGCTTGTTCTTGATCAAGCTGGGGACGATTTTGAAGACACGCAGAGCGGTCGGCATTTCATCGCATACCGCGCAGAGCGGAGCGATCTCGACTTGCTCGTGTGTTCACTGATGTTCTCCTAACCGGCAAACAGAGCGCTACTCACAACAATCAAAACACAGCGAGCTGATTCAATCGGCTCGTTGTTATTTTTGTGCAAAAAAGACTTTATGCAAGCGAATTGTGACATTGGTATTTCACATGATGCAACAATATTGTTTCGATTGCCTGCGCTGCATATGGTATAATAGAAATGATCTTCCGTTTAAGGGGGTAAACAACCATGACATTTTTTGAACTACTCGGTCCAACCGCCGTCGCAACGGTCATTTGCCTGATTGTTGCACTCGTAATGTTTGTCATCGAACTCTTCACACCGGGTATTGGTGTTGCCGGAGCAACGGGGCTGCTTTCGCTGATTGCGGTCGTCGTCATGCAGATTGGCTGGGGGCAGCCTCGCGTTGCCATGTATATCATTGCCATCGCGCTTCTGGTCATCATCCTCGGGCTTATTTGGGTGATTCGATCTATGCAGCGCGGAAGATTGAGCAAATCTTTTCTCGTATTGAAAGACGAATCGAACGGCACCTCCGTTCCGGATGTCGCATCCGCAAAAAGCGAACTCGTCGGAAAATCCGGCGTTGCGATTACAACGCTTCGTCCGGCCGGCATTGCGGAAATCGACGGCAAACGCGTGGATGTTGCCACCGTTGGCGCATTCATTCAAAAAGGCGAGACTGTCACCGTCGTCAAGGCGGAAGGCATTCATATTCTCGTGCGCGCAGGCGGCGCGACAGAACCGCAAGAATCCTGAAACACTCATGAAATCGCCGCGCGGCGGCTTTTCAACGCGCCGTGAAGATTCGGCGCAGCTGGACACTTCTATTGTGATTCATTTATTTTAAGGAGGCAATTTATGTTCGGACCTGTCGTCATTATCATCTTGGCATTTATCTTTTTGATTCTGTTCTTTAGCTTTGTTCCCCTCGGGTTGTGGATTTCCGCGCGCGCTTCCGGTGTGCGCATCAAAATCTTCCAGCTCGTCGGTATGCGCGTTCGTAAAGTTATTCCGAGCCGCATCGTCAACCCGATGATCAAAGCTACCAAAGCCGGACTCGATATCTCGATTAACAAACTCGAAGCACACTATCTTGCCGGCGGCAACGTAGACCGCGTCGCCAACGCACTCATCGCCGCACAGCGCGCGGGTATCCCGCTCGGATTTGAGCAGAGCTGCGCAATCGACCTTGCCGGTCGTGATGTGCTCAACGCCGTTCAGATGAGCGTTAACCCGAAAGTCATTGAAACCCCGGTCATCGCCGCGGTTGCAATGGACGGTATCGAACTTCGCGCAAAAGCGCGCGTCACCGTCCGCGCCAACATCGACCGTCTCGTCGGCGGCGCCGGTGAAGAAACGATCATCGCCCGTATCGGCGAAGGTATCGTCACCACCGTCGGTTCCAGCAAGAGCCACAAAGATGTTCTGGAAAACCCGGACAAGATCTCCCGCACGGTTCTGGATAAAGGTCTTGACGCCGGTACCGCATTTGAAATTCTCTCCATCGACATCGCGGACGTAGACGTCGGTCGCAACGTCGGCGCACAGCTGCAGATTGACCAGGCGGAAGCCGACAAGCGCATTGCGCAGGCAAAGGCCGAAGAGCGCCGCGCAATGGCCGTTGCGCAGGAGCAGGAGAATATCGCTGCAATCGCAAACATGCGTGCGCGCGTTGTCGAAGCTGAAGCAGAAGTGCCGAAAGCCATGGCGCAGGCATTCCGCGATGGTCACCTTGGCGTAATGGATTACTACCGCATGCAGAACATTCACTCTGACACGGAAATGCGGACCGCGATCGGTAAGGGAACGAAACCCGCGCCGACCGACGCAAAGAAATAAACTATGGAAACCATACTAATCATTCTCGCGATCATCTGGATCATTGTCCCGATAGCTGCGAAGAATAAACAAAAGCAGGCAAAGGAAGCGGCGGAGCGGCAGCGTGCGGCAAGGCAGCACGCACCGCAACCCGTTGTTCAACAGCGCCCGCAACAGCCAATGCGTACGACTCCGCTCACGCCCAATGTTCGCCCGTCGCAATCGAGTTTTCAACCTTCCGTCGAGGGTCTCGGCTCTCAGGAAGGAAGACCCGGCGCGGTATTTGAAGGCGAACAACCGCATGAGGTTAACGTGAATCTTAC
>QKAN01000087.1 GCA_003246365.1 Clostridia bacterium | reverse complement strand
AAGTCCGAGCACAGATGCGATATCGCTTATCGTAACTGATTTTTTTGCCATGAAATTAAACCTCGCAAAACGCATTGATGCTATGTTTTTGCTTACTGGTGCAAATGCACCAAAATGCAACTTTCGCTTCGAGCCTATTGACACATCAGCGTGAACTGAATATAAATATATTATAGCAAATGAAATCAATTATGAAACATATTTCCGAAAATAATCTATAATTTAATGTGAATCAAGAAAATGCATCTATGCATTGCGGGAAGAGAAATTGTTGCAAATGAAACAACCACAGAACGAGATGATACAGAAAGAATGCGGGGTAAATACTACATACAGACCGCAATACCATATGCTGCCGCCACGGGGATGGATCAACGACCCCAATGGATTTTGCACATATGATAAGCAATATCATCTCTTTTACCAGTATTACCCATACGGAGTAACGAACACGCTGATGTATTGGGGACACTCGACGAGCAAAGACCTCAAAGTTTGGGCATATAAGGGGATTGCATTATCGCCCGACCGGCCATATGACAACAAAGGTATATTCAGTGGGACTGCGATTGAGAAAAACGGAAAATTGTTACTCATGTATACCGGTGTATCAACGGATGAAGACGGCAGGACCAGGCAGGCGCAGTGCATTGCAAGCGGGGGAACTTCGTTTGAAAAGAATTCTATAAACCCAGTGATCTTGCCCGATGTATTACCGGCCGGATGCCGCAAAGAAGATTTTCGCGATCCGAAGATCTGGGAAGAGAACGGCGTATTCTATTGCCTGACGATCGCAGCGGATTTGAAGGGGTTTGGGAAACTGCTCTTGTTCAAGTCAACTGACATGATTCGTTGGGAATTCGTTTCCGTTGCGCTGTCCGGCGAATCGATGGGGCTTGGAACGCTTTGGGAATGCCCGGACTACTTCAGACTCGGTGATCGGGATGTGATTCTCCTTTCCACAGTAAGCGCAACACCAAGCGGCGTAAAAATGCAGAACAAGTACAGCGCGGTCTGGCTGCTTGGCAGGTTTGATTTGAAAACGGGTATCTTTCAAGCTGAACAGTGGGATCAACTGGACGACGGCACCGATTTTTATGCGCCGCAAACAACGCGCGGACTAAACGGGGAGAGAATCATGATTGCCTGGCAGCAGAGCTGGGAGAGGAACATTCCACCGGCAGAGCTTGGTCACAACTGGGCGGGCCACATGACGCTGCCGCGCGAACTGGAATGCATTGGTGATCGTATATGCCAGAAGCCCGCAATCGACTCAGCGTGTTTCGAGGGAGAGGCTGTTGTTCATAACAACGTGAGGATAACAGGACAACAGACTTTATCCGGCATAAGAGGAAGCAACGTCTACCTTCGAGTCTGCGCAGATTTGTCGGGATGTGATTCTTTGACAATATCGTTATACAAGAAAGACACGGAAGCAACCTTACTAGTGATTGACAGGGCGAAAAAACAGATTGTGTTGGATAGATCACATGGTGGTTATCCGATTTCGGGTGCGGAGATGGTATCCGGCGCGTCGAACCGCTGTGTGTCTCCGCTTCAGGATGAAACGTTTGGAAGCGTCACACTTGAAATCTTTCTGGACAGCGGCGCGATCGAGGTGTTTTGCAAAGAAACAGGTCGCTGCCTGACCAGCCGCGTTTATCCGAAATTGCATGGTGAGGACATCGCATTTGAAGCAAAAGGCGAAGCAATCATCTCGATTGAAGCACATCAATTTTTACAGGACTGAACGGGGAGATGGAATCAGAATGAATGAGATTTATTACAAGCCAAACGACGGTTGGGTCGGAGACCTGATTCCGTTCAGCAATGACGGCAAATTCTATTTATTCTACCTGCATGATAAGCGCGAGGGAAAAAATGAGGACGACTACGGGTACCAAACGACTTGGAATCTATTGATTACAACGGATGGGACGGATATCGACGATCAAGGTGTTGTGCTGCCGACAGGCGGACATGACGACATTGACGAGAGTTGCTATACGGGTTCTGTCATAAAAGATAAGAGCGGTGTTTTTCATCTGTTTTACACGGCGCAAAACGTCAGCCTCGCGCGATACAGCAAGGACGGTAGGCCGCTCCAGTTTGTCATGCATGCGACTAGCCGCGATCTGATTCATTGGGATAAGCATTATGACAGCGCGTTTGGCGCAGACGAGACCATCTATGAAGCGCACGACTGGCGCGACCCGTTTGTGTATTTTAACGAGCAGGATCATTGCTACTACATGCTCGTTGCCGCTCGGGTAAAGGGCTTCCCCTTAAAGACGGGAGGCTGCATTGCACTGTGCAGTTCAAAAGATCTTTGGAACTGGGAAATTCGCGAACCGTTTTATAGCCCCGGCGCTTATATGACGCACGAATGCCCGGATTTGTTTCAGATGAACGGCTGGTGGTATCTCGTTTACTCCACCTTTACGGAACGCTTTATCACGCATTACCGCTACTCTAAGTCGCCGTTCGGGCCATGGTCCGCGCCGATGGAGGACAGCTTTGACGGACGCGCATTCTATGCCGCAAAGACAGCCGAAGCGAGAGGCGAGAGATGGTGCTTTGCCTGGACGCCGTCCAAGCGCGGCGAGCAAGACGCAGGCATGTGGGAGTGGGGCGGAACGCTCGTGATGCATCAACTCACCCAGCAACCCGACGGACGGCTTGGCGTTTGTTTACCAAAGGGCATTGAAAACAGATTCTGCCATGTGGAACCCGTCGAACTGCAAGATGGATCGCTTGCCGATAGCCAGCCGATCATCGTTTCGGCGGAATACGGCGCGGGCTCATTACGGTTAAAGAATTTGCCTAAGGTATGCCTGGTTGAGGCAGAAATCGCGTTCACTGCCGGGGTTCGCAGCTTTGGAATCGGAATCCGGCAGGATGCGAAATATGCGGACGGCTACTTTTTCCGGCTGGAACCGTTCTACAACCGCGTTGTGTTCGATCTTTGGCCGCGCAGAGCACCCGGTGTGAACCAATGGTATCTTGACGGAGACAAACCGTTTGTTGTCGAACTCGAGCGTCCCTATCGAATGACGCATATTGAGAGCGTCGGCATCAAACTCGCGATCGACGGGGATATCTGCGTGCTGTATGTTGACGACACCGTAGCGATGACGACGAGAACATACGACTTGAAGCAGGATGGATGGAGCTTCTTCGCGTTTGACGGAACCATAACGTTGCGTAATATCCGTTTGCGGGTGTTGTAAGGGCCCAACAATACCCACACGACCGAACGAGGGAAAAGAACCATCCGATTGCGGATAATAAAAAGGAGGAAAGAGAAAAATGAAACTATTTCATAAGAGAACTGGACGCTTTCTAAAAGTGTCTGCGGCGATCCTTGCAATGCTTTTCGCGCTCAGCGCTTGCGCAACAAGCGCAGCACCCGCCGCTGCGACAGCGGCAGCGACCGAGGCGCCCGCAGCGGCGGCAACGGATACTGCAACGACCGACAAAGGTGAACCGACCGAAATCACCTACTTTTCATCGAAATCTGCGACCGACGAGACCGTCGTTTCTCTGCAGATTGTGGCGGATATGTTCAACGAGCAGGGCGGTAACATCAAGTTCACCGTTGAGAGCGCGGCGGACAGACCCTCTTACGATCAGAAATTGCGCACGATGCTGACGGGCGGACAGGTTCCGGATATGTATGACCTCGACCCCACGCCTTTTACGCAGGAACTGGCAGACGCGGGACTCCTGCTAGACATGCAGGCGTTTTTAGAAGAGATCGGCGAACTGGACAGCTATGTCCCGCTCTCTATCAACTATTGCCGTATGCCGGATGGAAGCCTCTATACGATTCCTCTCGAGTTCACAACGGAGATGATCTGGTATAATACGGATATGTTCGCAGCCTGCGGACTGGAAAAGCCGAAGACGTTTGACGATATGCTGAACGCCTGCAAAGTGCTTGCCGAGAATGGGTATACGCCCATCACGATCGACGGCATGGACGGATGGCCGCTGCTGCGGCATCTGGCGATGGTACCGTTCCGTCTTGCCGGAAACGATTTTCTCAACGGTCTTGCAAGCGGCGAAACGCACATGAGCGACAGCATCGGCATGCAGGCGCTGCAGTTCATGGCCGATATCGGGCAATATTATCAGCAGGGCTTCACCTCGACCGATTACGCCACCGCGATGAGCCTCTTCATGTCCGGGAAAGCTGCGATGTATGGCATCGGCACTTGGGAGCTGAACAACTTCATCGACGCAAACCGTCCCGCCGATTTGCACATCGACTACTTCTATATGCCGACGATGGATGGCGCGGTGACCCAGCCCAACGAATACTGGGCGTTCGGCGGCATCGGACTGACCGCAAACCCCGAGAAGTTCGACGGACCGCTGAAGGATTTCTTCACCTTTATCGTGAAGAACTACAGCTCGGTCTACTTGGCGAGACAGCACTTCGCGCCGCAAAAGGTAGCGGTGCCCGAAGGCGTTGAGTTTGACCCGCTGTTCCTCAAGATCAAGGACGACATCGATTCGATCGGTAGCACCGCGTGCCGCCCGTGGGACGTCGTGCTGAGCGCGGATGTGATCTCCACCATCAACGACAACCTTCCGGGTCTGTGCATGGGTGAAATAACGCCGGAAGAATTCGCAAAAATCGTAGACGATGCTCTGGCAAACAACTAATTGATCTGGAAAGAGAGCCTGCGTTTCACGAATCGTACGATGCCTACCGTACAAAGACTTGAGCGCAGGCTCTCAAATTTTCGTGGAGGTTCCAATGCGGATTTTGAATAACAAGAAAGCGCTGGCAGTGTTTATCGTCCCTGCGTTGCTGCTGTATACACTGATTCTGTTCGTACCCATGGCGCAATCGCTGTATTACAGTCTGCTGGACTGGAACGGGATCGGTAAGCCGACGTTTATAGGACTCCAGAATTTCATCAAGCTGTTTCACGATCGTGTGTTTTTAATCGCCGCGCGCAACAACCTTCTATACATTCTTCAGGTTGTGTCGATGCAGCTGCTATGCGGTTTTTTCGTCGCGGTGCTGCTCCTATACCTCAAACACGGACGCGGTTTTATTCAGACGGTATATTACATTCCGTCGGTCATCACGGTCATTGCGATCGCTCAATTGTTCCGCTCGTTTTACTCCATTGAGCCGGTTGGGCTGTTCAACAAAATCCGCATGCTGTTTGGCGCGGAACCCATCGCGTTTTTAAGCAATTTCGACACCGTTTTACCGGCGGTTGCCGCCGTGGAGGGTTGGCAGTATATCGGCATCTATATGCTGATCTTTTATGCCGCGCTTTCATCGATTCCGCGGGACATCGAAGAAGCCGCGCGCATTGACGGGGCCACGGAGCTACAGCTGCTGCTGCGCATCCGTATTCCACAGATCAAAAACGTCATCGGGCTTTCGTTTATCTTGAGCTTTGTAGGTGCGCTCCGCGGGTTTGCGGCGCCGATGAGCTTGACGCGAGGCGGTCCCAACAACCAGAGTGAAATACTAGCAACCTATATGTTTAAGAAAGCGTTCACGAGCCAGATGCTGGGCTACGGCAGCGCAATCGCGTTGATCATTGCTGCGCTGAGTTGCGTCTGCGTGATATTGATCAGCCGGTATGCCGATGAGGAAGAAAGATCATGAATATCATAAAACGTTTGAGTCAAGTTTCGACAAAAGGGCTTTATTGGTTGCTCATCATCTGTTTTCTGGTCACCGCGGCTTTCCCGATCGTCTGGATGGTCACCGCGGCGTTTCGCCCGAACATCGAGCTTTCGTCCGATCCGTTCGGCATACCGTCCACGCTGACGCTCGAAAATTTCAAAACCGTGTTTACGGATAGTAACGTTTTGACCTATATCAAAAACAGCGGCATCGTTTCTGTTGTATCCCTGATTGCCATCGTTTTGCTGAGCAGTATGGTTTCGTTTGCGATCAGCAAGATGCGCTTTAAGGGAAACAAGGGCGTATTTCGGTATTTCCTGGTCGGGCTTACCATCCCGCAGGCGGTCACGTTGATACCGCTGTTCATCATGTTTACGAAGTTGCATATCATTGACACGCGCCTGAGCGTGATTCTTCCGCTTGTTGCGTTTCAGCTTCCGGTCAGCATATTACTCTTTGTCAACTTTTACCGGTATATTCCAGACGAGATCATCGAGGCTGCCGTGATCGACGGGTGCGGTGTATATCGGGTGTTTTTCAGCATTATTTTACCGCTGTCACTCAACACGATTTTAACCGTGCTTGCGATGAATTTCATCACGGTTTGGAATGATTATATTTTCAGCCTTGTGTTTATCAACAGCACGGCGCTGAAGACGATTTCCATCGGACTGCAGGACTTTATAGGCCCGCGAGGTTTGACGGACTGGGGCGCGACGTTTGCGTCCATCTGCCTTTCCACGTTGCCGACGCTGATCATTTACTTCGGGCTGAATAAGAAGATGACTGCGGGGCTGACGCTCGGCGCAGTGAAATCCTAAAAAAGAAAGATAAGGCTGGTAAGCTATGTATCATATAGCGGCTTTGGGCGAATTGTTGATCGATTTCACGGAGAGCGGCGTTTCCCAGAGCGGGATGCGGTTGTTTGAGCAGAATCCGGGCGGCGCTGTGGCAAATGTGCTCGCCGCCATGGCGCGCCTTGGCGAGCAAACTGCGTTTATCGGAAAAGTTGGCGACGATATGCACGGCAGATTTCTGAAGGAAACACTGGGAAATGCCGGAATCGACACAACCGGGCTCGTAATGGCAAACGACTTCTTTACGACGCTCGCTTTCGTGGCGCTGTCTCCAAACGGGGAAAGAACTTTTTCATTTGCGCGTAAACCCGGCGCGGATACGCAGCTTCGCGTGGAGGAGATAAACGAATCCATACTCAAATCGACGGGGATCCTGCATGTGGGATCACTTTCGTTGACGGACGAACCCGCGCGGAGTGCAACGCACGCGGCGGTCAACACCGCTAAGGCGCATGGTGCCGTGATCTCCTACGATCCGAACTATCGCGCGTCGCTCTGGAAAGACGAAGTAATGGCAAAAAAGCGCATGCGTGAGTTGCTTCCTTATATCGACATTATGAAACTCTCAGACGAAGAAACGGAGTTGCTGACGGACGAAGCGGACCCGGAGCTGGCGGCAAAACGACTCAATGACAGAGGCATATCCTGCGTAGTGGTTACGCTTGGCAAAAGGGGAGCATTGGTCAGCGTTGGTGGCGGCTCGATGATCGTTCCGGGGTATCGAAATCCTGCTGTCGATACGACCGGCGCTGGCGATGCGTTTTGGGGCGGATTTCTGCATAGGATGGTAACGTTAAACAAGCGACCGGAACAGTTAACAATAAAGCAAGCCGCAGACTGCGCCGATTGGGGAAATGCGGTTGCGACTTGTTGCGTGCAAAAGCGCGGCGCAATTCCAGCTATGCCGACATTGGACGAAGTAAAATCATTGATGCTAGATCGCTAGCTATATAAAATAAAGAAGTGATATAGCGCTGTGCGGACGGAACTCGTTGTAGGTCCTTCGCCAGCGCTTTGTTCTGTCTCATGCAACCTCTGGATACATAAACCATGTAATATTCAGGCATTCATTTCGAAAGCTGTCGTTTATCATTTAATATTTTCCAGATAATAACCTATTATCAACGGTTACTCTGGCTGCAGAGGTGCACTATTGCAAGAAACTGCGACCATAAAAAGGAGAATCGAGCGACAGACTCCGACTCTGGTGGTTGCAGGCGAGAATTTGACAACTTAAAACTTGTGCCCGTAGCTCAGCTGGATAGAGTATCAGACTCCGACTCTGAGGGTCGAAGGTTCGAATCCTTTCGGGCACGCCAGAAACCCCCTAATTAGGCGACTTTTTAGGGGGTCTCATTTTAGCTCATTTTCCAAAACGTGCGACAATGCGACAAATCCGAGAAAAGCGTTATTCAGGGTTGAAAAGGAAAGGTCTGCGAGGAGGTATGCTCGCAGGCCGATTTTGATTCTTGTTGCATTTTTGACGCACGAGGCATTGCTTTTATAACGAAGCTCGCTTAAAAACTGCTATGATGTTTCAAGCAGTAACTTTTCGGAATCGATTTTGGGTAATAGTGTTGAAAAACTTATACCAATGAAAACAGTCTCTCTAAAGCGCATAATAGGGTCTATTCATAACTTGGCGCAAAGAGTGACTAATAACATAATTCGAAATTTAATAGAGTGGCTCAAATGAAATATATAATATCTCCTGACTCGCGGCCGCCTTTATATGGCTGATTGATAACGTTTCCCTGAAACATCATTACGGCAGTCGCTCCTCCGTCAAAGTTATAGGCTTGCTTACAACCGAGACTTTCAAATAAGGCGGACAACTCTGTTAAATTCATTCCGATCGAATAATCTTTTTGCCTGCCGTCAACAACGACGAAACAGTAGTGCCCGGGAGCAAAATAGCCTATTGCGCTTCTCGGATGACGATCCGTCAATGTTGAGTTGAATTCAGACAACTTTCCGCCGTTCTCGTCCAGCAAAGGCGGGCCAAATGACCAAGACTGCCAAACTCCACGCGAAACAGCTTCGGTTAAGTTGAAATTCGCAGAATCATAGGTTTTCAATTCGCCATCGTTATATAAAACACAGATATCGGTATTGGGCACATCTCGATAGAGGGTACCGTTTCGAACAACAATGCCTTGGCTTCGTGCGCTGTAGTAATCACCGGTAACTGCGAATACCGCTTGATTTTCATTAGCAGTAGTTAGCGGAAAATCATAAATGTTCTTCCCGTATTTTCCCTTAGCAAACGCAGTTTTTAAGGCGTCGATGTTCTTTACGTAGACATCAGCGACAAAGTAGGTAACACTGTTTTCCTGAACGCGGTTGATCGCGATTCTAACAGTATCCGTTTGATAGCTGTAAAGCGCGCCAGTGCCTGTATCTGTTGCCGGAAAGGCAGCGGAGAAATCGCCGGGAACCGGTGCTGCCGTCGGTGTGGGCGTTGCGTTTAAAAGTTCCGTTGCGGGGGTGGGCGAGTTCTGCGGAGTAGTAGTCGTCGTTGCGTTCATGTAGCGCGACGCATCAACGGGCTGCAGTTTCTGCGGCAAAACATGATGAAACAGGGCAAAGACATTCAAAGCAATGCCAAACAGGATGAGATCACGTAGAAACACCTTGAACGCATTGTGTTTTATCGGTTTTTTCCCACGCGATTGATTGTTTGAATAACCCATGTCAACCTCCAAAGATTCCTTTTGCAGGATACCACCGAAAAATGAGAATCATTCTGGAGAAACATGAGAAGTAGATGAGAAATCTTTCGAATAGTAAACAAAGCTCTCCAAGCGGAGAGCTTTGTTTTACTTTACGGTTATCTGGGTAGATACACGGATACGGTCGTTCCTGCCCCAGGACTGCTGATGGCGGAGGCATAGCCGTTGTGCGCCTCAGCTATCACGGATACGATAGAAAGCCCCAGCCCCATGCCGCCAGTTGCGCGCGCGCGAGCCGGATCAACGCGATAAAAACGCTCGAAAATGTGCTCACAGTGTTCGGCATCCATCCCGATTCCATCGTCGGAAACGCTTAGAACGCACTGCGTATCATCCGCTGAAAAACCAAGCCGAATGCCGCCACTCGGCGTATATTTAACGCTGTTATCGATCAGTGCGCGCAGCAACTGCTTGATCATCGTCCGGTCGGCAGTAAGGACGTCGATCAAGGGAGCAATAGATACAGTATATATATGGTCTGGGTCGATCAATCCCTGTTCTTCTATAAGTTCTCCAAACAGTTCTCCAACTGAGAATTGAGTAAGACTGAGCTGAGATTGCATATTGTCGAACCGCGCAAGGAAAAGCAGGTTTTCGACGAGCTGATTCATATAAGCTGTTTGCTTCTGCAATGCACGAATGCTGTCATGCAGCACAGTTGGATCTTCGCTTCCCCAGCGCGAGAGCAAATCCACATTGCCCTGCATAACCGCAAGCGGTGTGCGAAGCTCGTGGGAAACATCTGCGACAAACCGTCCCTGTTGTCGGTAGGCTGATGAAACGCGCTCCAGCATATTGTTGATAGTAAGTGCGAGATTCTTCAGTTCATCGTCCGGTTCGGGTACATCAAGACGCGCGTCTAAATTGCTCCCGCCTATTTGATTTGTTGCCTCGATCATTTGATTGATTGGCGACAACATTTTTCGGCTTGTGTAATTGCCAGCCCAAAGGGCCGCCAAAGCGCCGATCACATTCGCACCGATGAGTAGGATTCCAAGTAATTGTAAAAACGCGGTTTCACTCTGAAGTTTTTGCACAATAAATAGGGTTCCATGCAAAGACCCATGTTCTTGAATTGCTCGCGAAGAACAAAGCATCATATGCCCCGATTGAAAAATCAAAGTTGGAGTAGATGCTATCACCGGGAGTTCCGCTTCATTTACGGGAAAATTTAGCAAGCGATTGACCATTTTCCCACTTGTGTCATAAATGAAAATGGAAAGATATTGGTCATTATTCTGCTCTACAAGAATTTCCGAACTGGAGAGCGGTTCATTTTCTTCTATTTCTTCAATCAAATGATCGCTCATTAGCTCCGTAGTGATAGAAAGATTGCTCGACTGTTTTTGAATCAAAAACTGAAAAGCGATGAAGAACACGCCGACCGAAAGAATGAACAAAATTACTGCAAACAGTATCGTGTATACTCCTGTCAATCGGTCCGAAAGTCTACTCTTTGCGTGTTTTATCCCGTAAAACATATCCTATCCCCCGTACAGTTTCTATGATCTTGCTCTCATCCGAGTCGTGGATTCGATTGCGCAAATAACGCACATACACATCTACCACATTGCTGTTGCCTGAATATTCGTATCCCCAAACGTGACTGAGAATCTGATCCCGCGTGAGGACGATATCCCGATTCCGCAGCAAGTATTCAAGTAAATCATATTGTGTTTTCGTCAGCTCTATGATCTCACCTGCGCGTGTAACTTGACGGGACGAAATTGTCAAAACGAGGTCACCAATGGATAGAGTACCTTCCGGAGAGTATGGCATGGATGGTTCGGAAGTTCTGAGAACCATACGGATACGTGCGAGCAATTCTTCAATATGAAATGGTTTTGTAATATAGTCATTAGCCCCTATATCGAGGCCGTTTACTTTCTCCATGACAGCATCACGCGCGGTAACAAGGATCACGGGAACGGCACTTTCTTTGCGCAGACGTCGCAGGACTTCCATCCCGTTTAGTTCCGGCAGCATTACGTCCAAAAGGATCAAGCTAAAGTCGCCCGTCATAGCTTCTTCAAGGCCGGCTCGACCATTCGTGCAGCTGCGCACCGAATATCCTTCGTGCTGAAGTTCGAGCGAGAGAAACCGGACAATTTCCGCTTCATCCTCAATAATCAGAATATTCATGGTGAAGTCCTCCTTTGACACGAAGTGAGCAGTATCTTGAGTCAACTACTTCTTTAAGATGATTATAAGTGGTAAAGGCGAAATAAGCATTATGATTGCATGAGAATTGCTTAAGAATTTGCGAACGGATGATTTTCATCGAATTCTAATGTTGGCTTCGTCGTATTCTCATAACCATTGTTTATGATGTTTCGGCGAGGTGTTGATATGGAGAACTCACGATTTGGCAACAAAAATGTACATTGGTCCGGTCCACTCCTTATCGTAAGGGACACGTTGATTTTTCTTGCGTGCGTTTTGACGGTTGTGCTGATCTATATCGTTTTACCACAGACATCTAATTCCGCAGCTGCGACTAAGACTGCTGCTTCTTCAGATTCGAGTTACCAGATGCAGAATGCAAACAGTTCGCAAGCACCACAAACTGAAACGCCTCATACAGATACCGCGTTGGCTGCGAATGTGCCCACGACTGCGGAAACTCCTGCTCTAACACCCGAACCAACCCCTTCACAAACGCCGGATACTCCTGCTGCGCATGGAGATTTTTCAGCAACGTTCCCAACAATCGATACCGGCAAAAATGCTCAGTATAGCTATCAAGGCGATGTAACGAGAATCGCAATCAATAAATCCCAAGCTAATGGAGTTACTTACTTTGTTGCGGATGTTTGGGTCAAAAACATTGATGCATTTCACACGGCGTTGGCAAAAGACACCTATGGGCGCGGAATACATGAAATGCCGTTAAAAATCGCGAATGCAAATAATGCTGTTTTTGCTGTATCGGGTGACTATTATGGCGCTCGCGAACAAGGAGTCGTCGTACGTAACGGCACGCTATACCGTGATGTGATGGGTGACGACGTTTGTATACTTACAAGAGACGGGACACTGAACGTATATCAGAAAAGCGAGTTCAACGCACTCAATATGCTCAACAATGCGGTTTGGCAAGCTTGGGCTTTCGGTCCCGCGTTGGTTGAGAACGGAGCGGTTTGTGACACATCGGACAGTAAGATCAAAGTAAAAAATCCTCGTAGTGCGATCGGTTATTACGAACCAGGACACTATTGTTTTATTGTTGTCGATGGAAGGCAGAGCGGATATTCCGACGGCATGACGCTTGATGAGCTTGCCAATACGTTCGCTTCCCTCGGCTGTATAACAGCCTATAACCTCGATGGCGGTGCAACGGCTATGATGGTCTTCCAGGGTGCGGTTATCAGCCAACCAACAAGCGGAGGTCGCTCCTCAAGCGATATTATCTATTTCTAATTTACTCAGGTTAGGGAGAGTGGAATTGTATGCAAGACAAACAGCGTATCTGGGGTTTCTTTGCGCATGCGAGCATTATTATTGGAATGATGTTTATTGTTTTCTTTGTTATCGA
>QKAN01000145.1 GCA_003246365.1 Clostridia bacterium | reverse complement strand
ACCAAACATTGGGGTGTATCCGGCGGTTTCGTCGGTAGGGCAGCTTTCAGCCCGAACCCGTCAGCTAATCTCGCAAGCGTGGAAAGCTGTGTTTTTCAACGTCTATTTTGCCGTGTTTTGAAAAACCGTACGATTTCTTTTTGCGCTTGCAACTGTTGCGGGCGCATGTTTTTTTGCGCATGTTTCGCCCGCATGTGTTGCGATTTCGAAACAATACGCAGAAAAGGAGAAGTGTTATGTTGAAAGTAGCCGTATGCGGCGTTGGTCGCACAGGAAGCGAAGTCCTCCGCGCGATACTCGACAGCGACCGTTTTCAGTTAACCGCCGCATTTTGCAGACCGGAAAGCGAAAAAGCCGGTCGGGATGTCGGAGAATATCTCAACCGCAACAATATTGGTATCACAATTCGCGAAATATCGCAGATGGAGCAGGTGCTTGCCGAAACGCCTGTCGACGTTGTGATCGATTTTTCCAACCATACCATTACAAAGACGCTTTTGCGCGCCTGCAAAAAGCACCGCACGCCTGTAGTACTCTGCACCACAGGCTTTTCGGAGGCGGATATGCTATGGATGACCGACTTTGTACAGCACAATAAAATTGGATTGGTGTTTGCGCCGAACGTTACCCTCGGGGTCAATGTGCTGTTGGCAGCGCTCAAGCTTGTTGCGCGCGCATTGCCGTCGTTTGACTATTCGGTCACCGAGACACACCACAACAAAAAGGTTGACATCCCATCCGGAACGGCAAAGAAACTTGCCGCTGCCATTGGAGACGAACTGCCCGCCGGTGCGGAAGTACCGATCACCGCGATTCGCGCCGGTGGCTATGTCGGGCTGCACACCGTCATGCTCGCGAGCGATTACGAGCGCATTTCGTTAACCCATGAATCATTCAGCCGAAGGGCGTTTGTTGAAGGCGCGCTGGTTGCGGCGGAGTTCATCGCCGGAAAAACCGGTTGGTACGACATGGAAGATGTGCTCGGCATGCACATGATTCAAAACGCCGCGGCGGACGCAGTTTAAACCGCCTGTTTGCAGGCGAAAGCTACTATGAATCGAACTGAAATTTTCGCCGAGAATTGACATTCGAATTTTCCGCGCGTATACTTAAAGTTACTTTCGGGAAGACCCGGGAAGCAGTAGCGCCCGCACAGAGCGCATCCACCCCAGAGAGCCGCGCACTTTGCTGCAAGCACGGCGATGGATGACGGCGCGAAGACCACCCGGCGACCGAATCGGGAACCGCCCGATACAGCGGCAACAAGAGCGTGGAATTTTTCCGCGAACACGGGTGGAACCGCGGTAGCGAACCTATCGTCCCAAGGCAGATGATGCTTTGGGACGTTTTTATTTGTTCCGGCGTTTGCCGTACAGAATTGACCGACACATAACAGGAGGAGAAACCAAATGATCATTACATTTCCCGACGGGAACAAACGCGAATTTGCCGACGGCATGACGGGGCTTGAAATCGCGAACGAAATCAGCCCGGGCCTTGCGCGCGCAACGCTGTCCTGCTCCATCGACGGCGCGCACAGCGACGCCTTCCGCCCCATCAACGGCGACCACGCGCTCACATTTTACACGTTTAAAGACGAAAACGGACGCTGGGCCTATCGCCACACCGCAAGCCACGTACTCGCGCAGGCGGTAAAACGCCTCTGGCCGGAAACCAAGCTCGCCATCGGCCCCGCGATTGAAAACGGGTTTTACTACGACTTTGACACGCCGGAAACCTTTTCGCCGGAAGACCTTGGCAAGATTGAAGCCGAAATGGTCAAAATCGAAAAGGAAGACCAGAAGATCGAACGCTTCGAACTCCCGCGCGAAGAAGCAATCGCCTATATGGACAAGCTCGGCGAACCCTACAAAGTGGAATTAATCCGCGATCTGCCGGAAGACGCGATCATCAGCTTTTATCGTCAGGGTGACTTTGTCGACCTCTGCGCCGGCCCTCACGTAAAGAGCACGGGCATCGTGAAAAACATCAAACTGCTCAACGTCGCGGGCGCATACTGGCGCGGCAGCGAAAAGAACAAGATGCTGCAGCGCATCTACGGCACCGCGTTTGAAAAGAAAGCCGATCTGGAAGCATATGTCACCGCGCTGGAAGAGGCGAAAAAACGCGACCACAACAAGCTCGGCCGCGAGTTGGAACTCTTCACCACCGTGGATATCATCGGTCAGGGTCTGCCGATTCTGCTGCCAAAGGGCGCGCGCGTCGTGCAACTTCTGCAGCGTTTCGTCGAGGACGAGGAGCAGAAACGCGGCTACATGCTCACCAAGACGCCGTTTATGGCAAAGCGCGAGCTGTATAAAATCTCCGGTCACTGGGATCATTACCGCGAGGGTATGTTCATCATGAGCGACACGCCGGACATCGAGGACGAAAACGCGGAAGTGTTTGCGCTGCGCCCGATGACCTGCCCGTTCCAGTTTATGGCGTACCTCAACCGTTCGCGCTCCTATCGCGACCTGCCGATGCGCTATAACGAAACCAGCACGCTCTTCCGCAACGAGAGCAGCGGCGAGATGCACGGCCTGATCCGCCTTAGACAGTTTACGATTTCGGAAGGCCACCTTGCCTGCCGCCCCGATCAGGTGGAAGAAGAGTTCAAGGGTTGCCTCGATCTGGCGAAGTTCATGATTGACACCATGGGCTTTACGGACGACGTGAGCTACCGCTTCAGCAAGTGGGACGAAAACGACAAGGACAAATACATCGGCGACAAAGAGGACTGGGAATGCACGCAGAACATGATGCGCGACATCCTAAACGACCTCAACGTTCCGTATCATGAAGCGGACGGCGAAGCGGCCTTCTACGGGCCGAAACTGGACATCCAGATTCGCAACGTCTACGGCAAGGAAGACACACTGATCACGATTCAGATCGACTTCCAGCTGGCGGAACGCTTCGGCATGCAGTATATGGACAGCGACGGACAAAAGAAATATCCGGTCGTTATCCATCGTACGTCGATCGGTTGCTACGAGCGCACGCTTGCGCTGTTGATCGAAAAGTACGCAGGCGCGCTGCCGACCTGGATGGCGCCGGTGCAGGTAAAGATATTGCCGATTACCGACCGCACGGCGGATGCTTCGGTCGAAATTCAAAAGTCGTTGGAGCAGTACGGCATCCGTGTGGAGACTGACCAGCGCAACGAGAAAATCGGCTTCAAGATCCGCGAAGCGCAGATGCAGAAAACGCCGTATATGCTCGTCATCGGCGACAAAGAAGTCGAGCAGGGGCTTGTTGCGGTCCGCAGCCGCAAGGACGGCGACCTCGGAACAATGACCCTCGCGGACTTCCGCGCAAAGCTGCTGGAAGAGATCGCAACCAAAGCGAAATCATAAGAGATCGAGAAACACAAACAGAGGGCGCGAATGCGCCCTCTGTTTTGCTATTTTGCCACCATTCTATATAGAGATCATATAGGAAAATAACAAGCTTAAAAAACTTCTTCC
>QKAN01000069.1 GCA_003246365.1 Clostridia bacterium | reverse complement strand
CGTTCAAAGCAATCTCGCGTCTCACTGTTCCCGTGTTTTCGAGCGCGGCGATGATCGATGCGGCTGCCGCATCTCCGATCTGATCGGAAATCAATGTCCGGTCTATTACGAGCGTCTCCTGTTCTTCCGGAAACAACGCTGCTTCCGTCAGCGGGCCAACGATGCCATCCGCGGTTAAACCGGCCTGACTCTGGAATGATTTAACCGCAAGCAGAGTATCCGCGCCAAAGACACTGGTTTTCAACTGTGTAATTTCCGCCGAGTAGCACCCGAGTTCCAGTAATCGCTGTTTTACATTCAGAACATCTTCGCCTGCGCTGCCATAGCGCAATAGTCGAGTTAACCGCATACGTTTCTCCTGTTTCCGTGCATGATCCCGACATGAACGGTGATAGGAGTCGTCGGTCTACAAAACTGTGCCTGATTTCCGATTTTCGTCACTTCAAACTGCAAAGCAGACATATTTCTCCTCTTCCGGGGTATCCAACTACAGTTTGAACTATATTTTTCGATGGATTTCTTATAAATTTGTTTCTCGGAATGAATATAAAAAGAGACGGATTTCTCCGTCTCCCTGTTGCAATAGACATTATTTTTATAGATCAAACCTGAATATGCAGCCTGTTTCCGTAATGCCTTCCTGATACAGCGCGCTATAGGTCGGCGGCACGCCTGTATCCAGCAATGTTCCGTTTAAATGCTCCAGCGTTTTTCGCGACGCCAGATTTTTTTCACGGCAGGAGATAATCAAATATGGCATACGGTGCGCGCGCGCAACTTCAAAAACCAACTTTGTCGCTTTTTGCGCATATGCGTGACCGCGATGTTGTTCCAAAACACTGTATCCAATATTTCCACCATAGTAGGTATTTCTCACATAACCAAGACGCAGATCGATTTCGCCAACCTTTTCTCCGTCGCTAAGCCGAATCACATTAAATCGATACATCGGTACATAACCCGTCTTTTCGTCCGCTCCGGTGATTTTGGAAATACGCAGGGTTATTTCCCCATCAGTCGGCATTGCCAGAGCGGGATTCGGAATATCGACAATTTGCGGGTCGTTTCCCTCTTCCCAATCCTTGCAAACGTCTACCCAGTCCTTCGCGCGGCTATAGCGGAATAGTTCTTCGTTTGTCAGTTCAATCGCGCTGTTTGCGCTTCCGCAAGCCGGAAAAACGGTTGAAAACCGTTTCAGCGATACGTCTAGGTATACCGGTGTCTCCGCTGGCAACGCAAAGGGACATACGCCGCCGACCTCGCTGCCTGTCATCCGCGCTACTTCGTCATACGCGAGCATTTTTGCCTTAGTTGCAAATCGATCCTTAAACTTTCGGTTGTCGATTCGCGCGTCGCCCGCAGCAACGATCAATACACAGCCTTCCCCAAGCGCGAATGAAAGCGTCTTGGCAATTCTGGCGGGCCGTACGCCGAGCGTTTGCGCGGCGAGGTCCACCGTAGCCGAGCTTGTGTCAAACTCCCATACGCGCTTTTCTACACCGAATTCTCTTAAATATTCTTTCACCCGTTCAATCGCCATACATTCTCTCTTTTCCGGCTGCCAATAAAAAAATCGGCGTTTAGTCCTATCTTAAAGACTTCAACGCCGATTTGCAAGTTGCACGATTTCAGCTATTACTCTTTTGGCAATGCAAATTTGTCAGAGTACTCTTTCATTCTGTCGGAGAACTCCTGGTTGCCATCTGCCGCTTTAACCGCCTGCAGATAGCTATGCATATCAAACGTTTCGTTCTTCGTTTGAATCAAGGTTGCCGCGATATTGGAGCAGTGGTCGGAAACGCGCTCCATATTCGTCAGAAGATCCGACAGCACGAATCCCAGTTCGATCGTGCAGAGGCCCTCCTGAAGCCGTACAATATGTCTCGCGCGGATTTCCGCCTGCATAGCGTCAATAACCTCTTCCAAAGGCTCAATCATGCGAGCTTCTTCGAGATCTTCACGCAGAAATGCGTCGATGGAATTGTTCAGAATTTCGGTCAGCGCGCTGGCAAATATCTTCAGCTCAGCCTGCGCAGATTCCGAGAAGCTGATCTTCTTGTCGTGCATCTCCTGCGCTACCTCTGTTAAATTGACCGCGTGGTCGCTGATGCGTTCAAAGTCTCCAATCATATGCAGGAACATGCCAATTTCGTTACTGTCCTGCTCCATGAGTTTTCTTGTGCTCAACTGCACCAGATATGTGCCAAGACGATCCTCATAACGGTCGATTATATCTTCGTTTTCAATAACCTTTGCTATGACTTTTGCGTCATACACTTCGATGGTACCAAGAGCCATCAGAAGCGTTTCTCGCGAAAGTTCCGCCATTCTTCCCGTCACGTTTTTGCACTGCTCCAACGCGAACGCAGGCATGTCAAGGAAGCGTTCATCAAGCGGCCATTCTTCTTCAGCGGTTTGTTTTTCACGGACGCTGAGGGTCGCCAGTTTGACCAACAGTTGCGACGCCGGTAGCAGCATTGCAGTGGTCAAAAGGTTAAAAGAAGTATGAATAATCGCGATGTGCGCTGGATCCAAAACATCATCCATAAATGAGAAATGAATGATTCCGTTCAGCACGTAGAATATCAGTAAAAATATTACCGTACCGATGATGTTAAAGTATAGATGCACCATCGCAGTACGTCTTGCATTTTTGCTTGCTCCAATGCAGGAAAGCAACGCTGTTACGCAGGTTCCGATGTTTTGACCCATAATGATCGGGATTGCAATTCCGTATGTAATGCCGCCGGTCATCGACAATGCCTGCAAAATACCAACCGAGGCGGAAGAGCTTTGGATGATACCGGTTAATAGCGCGCCCGTTAAAACACCCAGAGCAGGGTTCTTAAACGCCGTCATGATGCTCACAAACTCCGGCATATCCGCAAGCGGCGTAACCGCGCTGGACATCATATGCATGCCATACATCAAGACAGCGAATCCGCACAGCACAGCACCGATCGTTTTCTTTTTCTCTTTCTTCGAGAACATAATCAGCGTTATGCCGATTACCGCCAAAACCGGTGTAAAGGAAGTCGGTTTCAAGAGCTGTACGATGAGTGAACTTCCCTGTAAGCCAGTCAAGCTCAATATCCACGCCGTCGCCGTCGTTCCAATGTTGGCGCCCATGATGATGCCAACAGCCTGATTGAGGGTCATGATGCCGCCGTTGACAAAGCCTACAGCCATAACCGTTGTAGCGGAAGAACTCTGGATAATTGCCGTTGCAACTGTTCCAAGCAACAACGCTTTGAATTTACTGCTAGTCGATCGTTCCAGCGTACGTTCTAATACGCCGCCCGACATGCTCTCCAAAGATGTACTCATCAAATGCATGCCGTAAAGGAACAATGCCAATCCGCCAAACAATGAAAGCAGGTTAAATATGGTCATATAATACCCCCTAACCGAAATCCCACAAATATCATAATATCAGAACGTCTTTACAAATGAAACCGTTCTGTAAAAATATAATGTTTAATACTTGATATTTTATTGAACTTCTCTTT
>QKAN01000214.1 GCA_003246365.1 Clostridia bacterium | reverse complement strand
TAAAAAACTGGAATGTGTTCGCGCCGATGGAAAGCGCGACGCGACCCGCGGCCGCATAACCTTTTGCGTTACTCAGATGACAGCCTAAGAATAGTGTTTGTTGATGCATGATTTCTCGATTCTTTCTTTCGCGCCGCGTTGCGTTGGCGCGCTGTGTTTGTTAGAATGTGCGTATGAAGCATACTGTATTGGTTACCGGTTCCTCGCGCGGTATCGGCGCGGGGATTGCGCGCAGGTTTGCCAAGGAAGGGCACCGCATCGCGATTCATTATCGTGAACGCGAATCTCAGGCGCGCGCGCTGTATGACGAGCTCGCGCAAGCGGGATGCTCCGTCTTGCTCGTCGCGGGTGATATCGCAAACGAGGCGCAGGCAGGGGAGATCGTATCCCGTGTGCGCGAACAATTCGGTTTTATCGACGTACTGGTCAATAACGCCGGTATTGCGTTACCGCCGCAGCTCGTCACCGACACGTCGCTTTCCGACTGGCATCACGTGATGGACACAAATGTGACGGGGATGTTTCTCGTTACCAATGCCGTTTTACCGGAGATGGTCTCGCAAAAACGGGGTGCGATCGTGAATATTTCTTCCATGTGGGGCGTAATGGGCGGCTCCTGCGAGGTTGCGTATTCCGCTTCCAAAGCGGCGGTGATTGGATACACAAAGTCGCTCGCCAAAGAAGTTGCTCCAAGCGGCATCCGCGTCAATTGCGTGGCGCCAGGCTTTGTGCTGACTGATATGACGCGCTGTTTTGAAGAGGATGTCATATCCGGCATCTGCGAGGAGACACCGCTTTTGCGCGCGGGCACGCCGGAAGATATTGCCGCCGCAGTACTGTTCCTATCGTCGGACGAGGCTTCGTTTATCACGGGGCAGGTGCTCTGCGTCGACGGCGGAAGGTGTATTTAATTCATTCTAACACACGCATTCCGATAAGACGATACTATGAAGAGTATGTTTGGTTTTATAGCAAAGCGAGTCACTGAAAATGAAATTTTTGCACCGCCAAACACGCAAAAAGACTTGCAAAATTGAGCGCATTCGTGTATGATACACATTGCGTCCGAGAAAAAACGCTGTGGAGAGTTGGCTGAGCGGTCGAAGGCGCACGATTGGAAATCGTGTTTACGGGGAACCGTAACTAGGGTTCAAATCCCTAACTCTCCGCCAAAAAAGTCCCCGACTTAGGGGACTTTTTTCATTTCAAGCTCATCAATTGACTTCTGAAATTTCAAGACTTTTCCTTGTGTGATAATGTTGCGGCTAATGCTGGATTCAGTAGGACTGGATGATACTGCCTGGGAAAGGAGAGTATCAAATGCGGCTGCTGTCCTTGAGGCCGCGGCATTATTTTTACCGATGTAGATATCGGCTGTTGTCTTAATCGATGTATGACCGAGTGCCTGTGATATTGATTTTAAATCGACGTTAAGGTCTAGCAATTGGGTCGCGTATGTGTGCCGCAGATCGTGCAACCTGAAATTTGGCAGTCCGTTCGCTTTTAACAGACGCTTGTATGTGTGCTCAATCGTGACAATCTTTTTTGGAGAACCATCGTCATTACAGCATATTAAGTCATGGTCATGATAGATTGATGTATCGCGAGCTTTCAGCTCATCTACGGCTTTCTTACGCACTACCAGCAAGTCGATTAACTGGGCTGGGATGCCTACGATTCTGTCACTCTCTTTTGTTTTCAATGTGCTGAATCCCCAAAGCTGTTTTCCAGAAGCATCTTTGCCGCGGGTTGTAAACTGCTGTTGTATATGCGCTTCTTTTTTGCAAAGTCCAAATCGCTGAATCTCAGACCCAGTGCCTCGCCGCGGCGTAATCCAAGCATCAGCATCAACAGCAACTCTATGCCGACGGGCGAGCTAACACATGCCTTATAGAAAGTGACTATCTCTTCGCGAGTAAGAGTTCGCGCTTCGTATTTATCTCTGGGGGCCAATGTGACTGCCAAGCTTGGATTATAATTGCGGATACGCTTTTTGACGGCATCGTTGAGCGCGGCTCGAAGGGTTGCATGTACATAGCGGATGCTTGAATTTGACAGATACTTGGGATCGCTTCCAGATGATGGGATATTGATCTTAGAAAGACGGTCGTAGTGCTTTTCCAACATGGTCGTCGTTATCTCTTTCAAACGCCGCGAACCGATGTTAGGGTCAATATGTTTCTCGATATTGAGCAGATAGCCTTGGCATGTACCCGGTTTCAGGACTTTCTTTTTGAGTTCGAGCCACGACGCTAGATATATGGAGAGTTTCATATCAGCATCCTCGCTGAATCGGTTTTCATTGATTTCGTTCATCCATCGGACGCGCTCTTTTTCTGCTTCTTTCTCACTGGAGAACCCGCCCGCCCATTTGGGGCGGGTCTTTCCAGTCAGCGGGTCTTTCACATATACGATGCAACAATAGGTTCCGTTCTTGCGGCGTATAATATTCTTTGCCATTTTATACCGCCTTACCATTAATAAAATCGTTCAGCCACTTGTCGAAGGGTTCCTTGGGGATTCTTATGCTACGACCAATGTATTTGACGGGGAATAGATGTTCGTCAATCAAAGCGTAAGCGGTCGTTTTGCTAATTCTGAGTATTTGCTGAATTTCCTTTACTGTATACACCATAAATGCTTTCCTCCTTTTCTGCATTCGAATGGTCGAGAAAAATAAAAAAAGCCACCTCGCTACAATAGCGGGATGGCTTACATTGCTCGGAAGCAAATTAATTTTCTTCAAACCGTTGCTTTCAGAATAGTGGAATTCACCAATTATTTCAATAATAAATTGTGACAATAATGTGAATATCATGTTTACAATTAAGACTATTTTTCAGCTCTAGAACAAAGGTCTACATATTTCAAAATCGTGGGGTAAGTGTATTTGCAAAGTCTTGCTAACTCTGCTTTATTGATGCTTCCAGATGTATAAAGAGGGTAGTATTTCAAGAATGGTTCGGGTAGAGTATCGATTGTCAATTTATTCCTTCCGATTGTTACACCTTTTTCTTTGGCGTTTGCCATACCGCTTTTGACGCGCTGGCTTATGATGTTCCGTTCAAGCTCGCTAAACACACCCATCATCTTGAGCATTCCTTCTGTCATAGGGTCTAAATCCTTGCGGCGGTCTACAATAAATGAGCCAAACATGAGACACAGTTTGTCATGCTTGGCTTTTTCGATGATTTCGCACAGCTGCTTCGTGCTTCTGGTGATCCGACTGATTTCTGTGCTGATGATGGTATCCATAGGTTGGATGAGGGAGAGGAGACGATTTAGTTGAATTCTGTCTGCTTTCATACCGCTCTGGTATTCCAGAAAAATATTGGCTTCTGAAACGCCTTGTTGCTTAAGCTCGCGGACTTGTCGGTTAATGTCCTGCTTGTTCTCATCGGTTGAACATCTCGCATATCCGTAGATCATTGTTTGACGGCCTTTCTTTTTTCTTAGGATATGATATAAACGAAACGGTCTCAACCGATAAACATACTAACTCAACTAATATTTCCAAA
>QKAN01000044.1 GCA_003246365.1 Clostridia bacterium | reverse complement strand
AAATCAGAGAATTACCTCACCCACTCCGACGCTTCCGGGAAACAATGCATATGCGTTGGGGCGAGCGTGCGATATCCGTCACACATACCCTTGAAACGACGCAGACCGAATCGAATAGAACGAATTTTAAAATACATAACAACGTCTTTTATCATCGCTTCGTCAAACTGACTCTTGTGGCGGGCGAGTGCCTCCGCGCGGGCGGCGAATGTTTTTTTAACCGGAATATAGGTATTTGCCTTGTCCGTATAATAAAACGCCAGCGCCTGAACAGAATGGCTGCCGGATGAACCGATGCTTCTCATGACGCTCTCGAACGGAGCCATATTCATGCTCGTTTTCGTCGCCTGTCCGGCTTTGATATGGTCTAGATGGCATTCGCTGATCACGTTCGGGTCGGGCGCGAAGACAACATCTGGCTGGAGCCGAACGATTTGCTTAGCAACTTCGCAAGCGGCGTCCTCCATGGGATACATGCCCCCATCGTGAAACGGCAGAAACGTAACGTCCGTTACGCCGAGTAGCTTTGCCGAAGCGAGCGATTCTTCTTTTCGAACTTCAACCAGTTTGTCTCCGTAGAGCGCCGGATCGGGCGAACCCATTCGCCCATCCGTCAGAATGACAAAGGAGACATGTTTGCCCGCCGCTGTCAACGCGCGAATCGTCGGCGCGCAGGCAACCTCAATATCGTCCGGATGCGGACCGACAAACAGATATCGGTCAAATGAAGAAAGATCCGGAATCGGGACGAAACGCCTGAGGATACCGCTGAACATACGATGATGCCTCCTGTAAACGAGATTCGCTTTGCGGTCAGTGTATCACGCACGCAGCGTTGAAGTAAAGCACCACCGGGCGTATAATAAAAAATCATAGTATAGAATGCGCACGAAAAAACATGCATTCGGAGGACGAACAAATGCCGATTCCACAGGTTCGGTCAATCAAGCAATATGAGGGGAGTTTAGCGGTAGATCGCTCCTCTGCCAGACTGGATGCTTTATTGGAGAATGCGCGCGAGGGTGTGCTCGCTATGCTTTCGCTCGGAGAACGGCGCGCCGCTGTAAACGGCACAATAATTCAATTTCAATTGAATCAAGCGTTGTCTGAAGAGCAATATATTCTTAGCGTTGGAGAGGGCGGCGCCTCGGTTGAAACAGGCGGAGCCGCTGGTGCAGTCTACGCTGCGGCAACAATATCCCAGCTCATGCTGGAAAACGGAGGCAGCCTGCCGTATTGCCTTGTGGAAGACGAGCCGACGCTTCAATGGCGCGGATTCTTGATCGATGTTTGCCGACATTTTTTCCCGATTGAAACGCTGTATCGCATCGTCGATTTGCTCGCTTACTACAAATACAACCGTCTGCATTTGCACCTGAGCGAAGACCAGGGATTTCGATTTGAGAGCGAACGGTTTCCGTTGCTCAACAGCATAGGTTCCTGGCGAAAGAGCACGCTTGTGATTCACAACGGAGTAAAGCGACAGGACGAACAACCGCACGGCGGATTTTATACAAAAGCAGAGTTAAAAGAACTGGTGCGGTATGCCAAAGCGCGGGGAATTGAAATTGTACCGGAACTCGATATGCCAGGGCATGCGCTGTCGATCATCGCCGCATATCCGAAATTGGCGTGTTTTTCCGAACAAGTAGAACTTGCAACGCGGTTTGGCGTCACCGATTTTTCAAAGAAACTGTTCTGCGCGGGCAACGAGGAGTCATATAAATTTATCTTCGCCTTGCTGGATGAGATCATGGAAGTATTCCCGTTTTCTTATATTCATATCGGCGGGGACGAAGCGGTAAAAGACGACTGGAAACGTTGCGAACGCTGCCAAGGGGTAATTCGCGAGCATTCGCTGAAAAACGAACGCGAGTTGCAGGGATATTTTCTCAACCGGGTGATTGATTATCTGCATGAGCATGGGCGGCGCGCTATCGTCTGGAACGATGGACTTTGCAACACGCTCAATCAGAATGCGGTCAGTCAGCATTGGACGCCGTGGTTCTTAGAAGGACCTAGGCGAACGGTGCGGCATATCAACAACGGCGGCAATGCAATTTTTAGCCCCTTTACCCGCTTGTATTACGATTATCCGTATGCAATGACACCGCTGAAAAAAACATTTCGATATAGGCCTATGCTGCCGGGTGTCCGAAAGGCGAACAAGAAAAACATCCTTGGCGTGGAGGCGGCGCTTTGGACGGAATGGGTTGATTCCGAGGAAAAACTGTTTTTCAATATTTTACCGCGACTGGCGGCCACGGCGGAAACGGGTTGGTGCAAGCACGGCGGAGCTTCCTACCGCGGGTTTCTGCGCCGTCTGAAACCGCATTATGGATTATATCGAATCCTTCGCCTACCATATGCGGCACATGCCGAGCGAACGCCTCCGCTTTGGCGGCGCGTGAAAGACACGCTCCTATTTGCGACGAAGGAAACACACATTGAACTGCTACGTCAGAAAGACAGCGAACATACGACGAAACAAAACGGAAGAAGAGGAGACTGATCGCATGAATGAAACGTTGAACAACCTGAAAACACGGCGCAGTGTGCGCGCTTACCAAACCAAACAGGTCGAAAAGGAGTTACTCGAGCAAGTGCTTGAGGCGGGCACGTTTGCGCCGACCGGAGGCGGACGGCAAACGCCTGTTATCGTTGCGGTACAGGACCCGGATACGGTTCGGCAGCTTTCACGCATGAACGCCGCCGTAAACGGAAACAAGAACGACCCGTTTTACGGCGCTCCGACCGTATTGGTCGTGCTGGCGGATCGTTCGCGCGGAACATATGTGCTCGACGGCGCGTCTGTGATTACCACGCTTCTCAACGCTGCGCACGCGGTTGGCCTCGGCTCCTGCTGGATTCACCGGGCAAAGGAAGAGTTTGAGAGCGAAGAAGGGAAAGCGTTGCTGAAGAAATGGGGCATCGAGGGCGACTATGAAGGAATAGGACATGTCATCCTTGGTTATCGGGCAGGCGATCCGACGGAGCCCGCGCCGCGCAAGGAAAACTATATCGTTCGCGTATGACGACGTTATAAATCAATATAGAATTTCGCTATTGAGCAATTAACAAAAGCGCCGCTTCTGCGGCGCTTTTAAATACGAGAACAATCAAGACGCCGATTACATAGTCAACCGATAGAAAACAATCAATAGATACTGGTAAAAATAATATATTTGATAATCATTCTTGACAAACATAGAAATATTGGATAAAATCAAATTGTAAAAAACAAAAGGAGATTAAAACCATGAGTTTCTACGATATAACAGTCAAAGACAGAATGGGCGAAGATGTTTCGCTTGGAGATTATAAAGGCAAGGTGCTCCTTGTCGTGAACACGGCAACCGGATGCGGATTTACACCACAGTATGCAGGTTTGCAAAAGCTGTATGATTCCTATAAGGACAAAGGATTTGAAATTCTTGATTTCCCTTGCAATCAGTTTGCGAATCAGGCGCCTGGAAGCATTGAAGAAATACAGAGTTTTTGCACATTGAATTACGGGACCACGTTCCCCAGATTTGCAAAGATCGACGTCAACGGCAGAAACGCCAGCGAGCTTTATAAATTCCTCAAAAAGGAAAAGAAAGGTACGATGGGTTCTTCGATTAAATGGAATTTCACCAAATTCTTGATCGATCGCGAGGGAAATGTTGTGAAGCGCTTTGCTTCGGCGGATACACCGGAAAGCATTGAAAAGGACATCGTTGCGCTGCTGTAAATGAAACGTTTATTTTCAGCAGGAGTTTTCAAAAGAAAAACGAAGAAAGAAAACCAAAGAAAGAAATAGAGAAGAAAGGAAGCGATTAAAATGGGCGTGAACAGTGATTTATCCGGCATAAGCGGGAAAGAGCAGAATGACGGCAGATACGACGCACTGCTGCTGCAAAATCAGCTTTGCTTTCCGCTCTATGCTGTGTCTAAAGAGGTTGTTCGCCTCTACAAACCATTTCTCGACGAAATCGGATTGACGTATACGCAGTATATTGCCATGATGGTACTTTGGGAGCGGCGCTCCGTCACCGTAAAAGAACTGGGCGAATATTTATATCTCGACAGCGGTACATTGACGCCTCTGTTAAAAAAGATGGAGGCGCAGGGTTTTGTAACCCGACAAAGAAATGCGGCGGATGAACGAAGCGTCATTGTTTCGGTTACCGACGCGGGGGAGAAGTTAAGAGCGCGTGCAGCAGATATACCTGATAAAATCGGGAAATGCCTGCCGATCAGCAGCGATGAAGCAAAAACGCTTTATAAACTTCTCTATCAAATGTTGAACGCAATTCAATAGGCTTGGTAAATAATATGACGGCTGGCAAAAAAGCCAGCCGTCAATTTTATGATCCAATTGGTCAGGTGTTAAATGAGAATGTCCTGCGTGTATTTTGCGCCGTGATAGTATGCGTCTGTTGCGGCAAACGGTCGATGCGTTTTGTCGTAATCAACATTACGAATGCGCAGAGCCACGCCTTTTTTTGCGCCGAACAGAGTCTGTGCGTCTTCGCCTGTGAGCGTTACGGCGCTGATGCGTTGTTTGGAGTAACTGCTTGACAAGTCCAATCCGAATTCACGGTGTAGAACATCGTAGAGAGACTCTTTCTCATAGTCGAACTCCGCAATATGCGGGAAACGTTTTAGAGAAAGCCATACCCGCTCTATGGCAACCGGTTCGGAATTGGCTAAACGGACACGCTTGAGACAAAAGAGCGGTTCTTCCGGCCCTACTTCCAGATGATTGCGTACCACGGGAATCGCTTCGCACGGCCCAGCGGATAATACCTGACTGGAAGGCTGTAATCCTAGAGAGAGCATGTTGCTGGTGAAACCTTGCTTTTTGTAGGTTCTGTCAAACTCGATTTGGGAAACGAAGGTTCCGCGGCCTTGCACACGGTAGAGTTTGCCTTCGTTGACCAACGCGTCAATCGCACGGCGGACAGTCATGCGCGTGGTGTGAAATTGCTTGCAGAGTTCGGGTTCTGATGGTATGACATGCCCGCGCACATACTCGCCACTTTCGATTCCGCTGTTGATGTGGTCGATGATCTGACGAAAAATAGGCTGTCCTGTTGTTATCATTGTATTGCACCCCCTCTCTGTTTTCTTGTCTATACAAGATAATTACATTATATAACTGTTTTTAAAAAATGCAATAGTTTACTGAAATCATAAAAATGTACTGAAGTCAAGAAACAATTCTGCGATTTTTGCCAAAACAAGGTTCAATAATAATAACAGTATAACACGATAATAGTCAACACAAAATTAAAATATGATGAGAAATAACATATGACAAAAACGCCGGGGCGAATCCGGCGTTTTGATGCGTTTCTGATATTTGCTTAATCCAGAATCGTTCCGTCGGTTGCGATGGTGACCACCTGCCAGGGAATCATCTTACCGCTGTTGATCAGCGCGCTTTTCACCGCGTGCTCCATTCCGCCGCAGCAGGGCACTTCCATGCGCACAACCGTGATGTTCTGAATGTCGTTGTTACGGAAAATCTCGGTCAGTTTTTCCGCATAATCGGTCATGTCCAGCTTCGGACAACCGATCAGCGTTACATGATTTTTGATGAACCGTTCGTGAAAGTCTCCGCGCGCATATGCGGTGCAGTCCGCCGCGATGAGAAGCTTCGCGCGGTTAAAGTACGGCGCGTTGACCGGAACCAACTTAATTTGCACCGGCCATTGATTCAGCTTAGACAGCGATTCTTCGCCGCCAGAACAGGCGCAAACTTCTTCCGCGGCGGGTTTTGCCCGCTCGATGGTTCGGCTGCGTGTGCCGGGACAGCCGCAGGCGTGGCTTGCAACATGCGTTGCAGGCGCGGGTTTTTCCTGCGTTTTCGCCTGTTTCGCTTTCACAGCGGCTTCGTCATAGGCGGCGGCTTCGCGCTCAACAAACGTGATTGCGCCGGTGGGACATGCAGGCAGGCAATTGCCCAGCCCGTCGCAATAATCGTCCCGCAGCAATTTTGCTTTTCCGTCTACCATGGCAATTGCGCCCTCATGACAGGCATTTGCGCATGCGCCGCAGCCGTTGCAGAGCTCTTCATCAATTTGAATGATTTGTCGAATCATAATAGTCAATTCCTTTCTGGATCACGTATAGCGGGCGCATTGCTCCGCTTGACGGTGTATACGCAGTATACTATGATCTTAACAACGGGTATGTTGTAAAAACAACGAATGAACCATGAATTTTGCGGTATGATACACATACAGAGCACAGAAAGGTGTGTAGCGACATGAGTACAGCGGGAAGCACGCAGGTTTCATATGGGTTTTTAAAGAAAACATCGCTTTTTCGCGGCACGACGGAGGCGGAACTGCCAACGCTGCTTGGTTGTCTGGAGCCGGGATATCGCGATTTTGAAAAAAACGAATTTATCCTGCGGCAGGGAGAGGATATCACATCGGTCGGATTAGTGCTCTCCGGCAGGGCGCAAATCATAGAAGAAGATTTCTGGGGGAATCGGAATATCATTGCAGATGCATGGCCGGGCGATCTTTTCGGGGAATCCTACGCGTTTCTACCCGGTGAACTGCTTCGCGTCAGCGTGGTTGCCGCGGAGCCCTGCTCAATTATGATGATCGATGCGCGGCGCATGCTGGAAATATGCGGGAGCGCGTGTCGTTTTCACACGCGGCTCGTACAAAATATTCTTGCGGAAGCTGCGCGAAAAAATCTTGGGCTAACGCGAAAGCTTTCCCATATGAGCAAGCGCACCACGCGGGATAAACTGCTTTCCTATCTTTCGGGACAGTCTCTTGCTGCGGGCAGCGATGTGTTCGAAATTCCGTTTAACCGGCAGCAGCTTGCGGACTATCTTTGCGTAGACCGCAGCGCGATGAGCAACGAACTTTGCAAAATGCGGGACGAAGGATTGCTGACATTCGAAAGAAGCAGTTTCCATCTTAAGAGCGAGATTGGCGCATAACACAGTTTAAACAAAAAATCTCCCTTTGTCGGGAGATTTTTGTTTTGCGCTAGATCAGATGACGTACAGATAAATTGAAAGAAACTGGAGTACGCTGCCCGCCAGAACGAACACATGGAACATGCCGTGAAACCAGCGTTTCTTGGAACCGATTCCGTATAGTATCGCGCCGATTGTATAAGCCAAGCCGCCTGAAAGCAGAAGCCAGAATCCAGGCGCAGACATGACACGCACGGCAATAGGCGCAAAGAAAATGACGGCCCATCCCATAAACAGATAGCAAAACATCGAAAAGATGCGGTACTGCTTCAGGTCGATGGCTGTGAGGGTGACCGCGAGCGCAGTCAGCGCCCACTCCGCGCCAAATACAGACCACGCAAGCGCCGGATACGCCGGGCGCAGCGCAACGAGTAAAATTGGCGTATAGGTGCCGGCGATCATGAAATAGATCGAACAATGATCCAGAATTTGCAGCACTTTTTTGCCGAGCGACGGTTTTAACCCGTGGTAAATGCTGGACAGACAATACAGCACGATCATCGTAACACCATACACGACGGAGGCGGTAATCGCCCAGATATTTCCACCGAGCGCGGACTTGATGACGCACATGAGCAGCGCCACAAACGAAAATACAGCGCCGGAGATATGGGACACCATGTGAAAAATCTCCTCAGCGCGGGAATAATTTGGTAAAAGACGGTCAGTTAAAGGAATTCGCATGAATACTCCGCTTTATTAATGAATTTGTGATGAAATCAGGCGCGTTTTTCGCACATGGAAGCGACTTCTTCCTCTTTGCCAAACAGCGCGCAGGCGCCGTTGTGGTGACTGTTGAGTAGTTCGCTTGAACGAAGCCGCGAAAAGAGGGGGGAATCCAGCGCATCCAGCAGCGAAACCTGCTTTAAGCTGGTGTCCGAAACCGGAGAAAAGGGGCATGGCTCTGCGCCGCCGGTCGGGTTAATATGGAAAAAACCGCGACCAGCCGCGAGGCAACCGCCGGAAAACTGCTCATCTCCAGGAAAAGAAACATAGATCATTCCGTCCTGCTCCTGGCGTAGCTCTTCCAGACGCGAGGCAAGATACGCCCGCTCCGCATCGCCGGGGGCGAGGGCTTCTGTGCCGGGGTCTGCAGGGACATAATCCACATAGAACGCGACCTTAGCGCCATAATCGCGGATTAAGTTCAAAAACGCATCACCTGTTACGGTGTTGATGTTTTCCGTGGTCAGCGTGACAGACGCGCCAAAGAGGATGCCGCTATCCCGCATGCGCTCCATGTTGGCAACGAGCTTCTGATAGGTGCCGTCTCCGCGCCGTTTGTCGGTTTGCGCTTCGTTGCCTTCAATGCTTACAATCGGTACGAGATTGCGGTTTGCGTCGAGCAGCGCAAGCATGCTCTCGCTCAGCAGAGTGCCGTTTGTGAACACAGGAAACAGAATATTCCGGTGCGCTGCCGCGTGTTCCAATACGCCGCGTCGCAGCATCGGTTCTCCACCGGCGAGCAAAATAAACGAAACGCCGATTTCACCCGCCTGCGAAAAAATGCCGGACCAATCTTCATCCGTCAGCAACGATTCGGCGGAGCCGTCGTCGCAGAGATTGTTTGCGCGCGCATAACAGCCGGCGCAGTGCAGATTGCAGCGGTTCGTGATGCTTGCAATTAAAAAAGAAGGGATATGCGTTCCGTTTGCCGCGTGTTTGCCGCGCGCGGATGCAGCGCGTTTTGCAGACAACGCGTAGGAGAGCAGGAAAGCTGTTTCCTTTGGGTTTTTTAAGCTTGCGGCAAGGGCGTCTTTAACGATTAATTCAACGCCTTCTGTCAGGTATCGATCCAGATCAAATCCGGTGTTCAGCACTTGAGTCCTCCGTTCTTTGGTGTATGAAGCGAATAACACACGCAGCTATCCTATCAGATGACACCTCAAAAAACAATCAACTATACGTTTGGTTTTTAAAATAATCAAAATGCACGATAAAACAGGCAAAATTGGACGACAGGTCTATTGACGGTGTGTCAAAAACGTGCTAATTTAAAAATGTACTAAAGTCCAAATTGAAATACAAAAAAATACGAAATGCGTTTCGCGGATGGAGAAAAGAAAAATGCAACATGAGAAACGGGAAGAAATTGCGCGCGTTGTGAAATACGTGCTGTTTTCCGCCTCTGCAGGGCTGATTCAGTCGCTTACGTTCACGCTGCTGCATGAAATTGTCCACTGGCCATATTGGCCTTGCTACCTGATCGCGTTGATTCTGAGTGTTTTGTGGAACTTTACGCTCAACCGCGAGTTTACGTTTAAGAGCGCGGCAAATATTCCGCGCGCAATGCTGATGGTTGCTGGATACTATTGCGTCTTTACGCCGCTGTCCACACTCTGGGGAACGGCGCTGACCAATGAGGGCTGGAACGCGTATATCGTTCTGTTTGGAACAATGCTGATCAACCTGACAACGGAATTCCTTTTCTGGCGTCTTGTGGTGTATCGCGACAGCATCAACACAAACGCCCGGGCAAAAAAGGACATGGAAATTGAGCAAACACAACCGCAGGAGGGAACGGAATGAGCGAACGGAAGCGAACAAAAACACAGCGCGCGATCTTGCACGCCGCTAAAGTGCTATATGAAAAACAAGGCGTAGGAAACGCGCCGTTTGACGACATTGCGGAACAGGCGGGTGTTTGCCGCACAACGGTGTTCAACCATTTTGCGGATGCGGCGGAATTGCAGCAGGCCCTTGCCGTTGCGGAAATCGGAGAGATCATCGAATTTGGGCAACGATCAGATCTGCGCGGGCTTGCGCTTGTTCTGGCGTTGCTGAACAAACTTATCGACGACACGGCAAACTATCCGCGCGTGATGGCGCGGCTGACCAACGCGACGATTCTGGGCGGCGAAGGCGGACGGGTCGGCGAAATTGAGCGTATGGTTGCGCGACAGTATGAACTTGAATTCGGCGCATTTTCCCCCGATGCTCCGGTGACGGCGGAGCAGCTCGCCGAGATGACATTAGGATTGTATTACGGACAGGTAAACCACTTGCTTGCTTATGGCATGCCGTTTGATGCGGCGATGATGCGCAAAGAATTGCGCGCTATGCTAAATTGCCTGTTGCGCGGCATCAACAGCAACTACGAAATCAAATAACAGGGCGGTAATCCACCCCGATAATGGAGGATATTATGGAAAACTGCGGAATCAGCCGCTGGGACGACCCCAAGGCAATCAACGATCAACTCAAAAAACTGACGAGTGAACCGATTTTTGAAGTATCGGATGAATATTATCAAAACGAAGTGTTGCGCCATTTCAACGAAAAATGCGCGCGTTCCCGCGCCGTTTATGAAGAAGCAAGGGATTATATTCCCGGCGGCGTGCAACATAACCTTGCATTCAACCAGCCGTTTCCGATCTGCGTGACAAAAGCAAACGGCGCGTATATGAACGACGCGGACGGCAACCGTTATATCGACTTTTTGCAGGCGGGCGGCCCGACCATTCTCGGCAGCAACAACGAAGTCGTTCGTAAGGCCGCAATGCAGCTGATTGAAGAGTGCGGTCCGGTCACGGGATTGCTGCACGAGGCGGAGCTGCTCATTGCAAAAGAAATTCACCGCCATATGCCCGCGGTTGAAATGTTCCGCATGCTCGGCAGCGGTACGGAGGCGGTTATGGCTTCGCTGCGCATTGCGCGCATTGCGACCGGTAAAAAGCGCATCATCAAGATCGGCGGGGCTTACCATGGCTGGTCGGATCAAATGGTATACGGACTTAAGATTCCCGGAAGCCGCGCGTTGTTAGAAAGCCACGGCATTCCGCACGCCTGCTATGCGCAGACCGACGAAGTGCGCCCGAACGATCTCGGCATGCTGGAAACCATGCTGCGCTTAAACCGCGTAAAGGGCGGCACGGCGGCGGTCATCGTTGAACCCGTCGGACCGGAGAGCGGCACGCGCCCCGTTGCGATGAATTATAACGCCGGCGTTCGCGCGCTTTGCGATAAATACGGCGCGCTTCTCATCTTTGACGAGGTTGTAACCGGATTCCGCGTCGCGCTGTCCGGCGCGCAGGGATTTTTCAATGTCGTGCCGGATTTAACGATATTCGGCAAAATCGTCGCCGGTGGATATCCCGCGGCGGGCGGCGTCGGCGGCAAAAAAGAATATGCCTCGCTGATGGCGGCGGGTCTGGCAACCGGCAAGCACCGCGCATATGTCGGCGGAACGCTAGCGGCAAATCCGTTGTCCTCGCTGGCTGGCTACACCGCAATTCGCGAGATCGAGCGTACCAACGCCTGCGAAGTTGCGGGACGTCAGGGTGATAAACTTGCAGACGGACTCAAAGGCTTGATCGAGAAATACAGCCTACCGTTCGTGGTGTATAACCAGGGGTCGATCGTGCATTTGGAATGCACCGGCGCAATGAGCTATGACTACTCCAGCATGAGCTTCGCCAAGTCCGCCATTGGGCTGCTGAAGAACAAAGCGATGATGACGCGGCGCAAGGAAGCCATGGAACGGATGGGCGCAGCATATATGGCAAACGGAATCGTGACGCTTGCGGGCAGCCGCTTGTATACCTCGCTGGCGGACACCGACGAGGTGATTGCGGACGCGCTGACGCGCTTTGAAACAGTGTTCTCGCACGTTGTGAACACCGGAAAGAACTAAGCATCATAATCAGGCTATTTGACGGGAGGCAGCCAAATGGAACGATATATCCTTGCACATGACATCGGCACCAGTTCCGACAAAGCGGTGCTCGTGCGGTTCGACGGATCAATCCGCGCGACGGCAAGCGCACCGTATCCGACGCATTATCCGAACCCCGCCTGGGTGGAGCAGGACCCCGCCGACTACTGGAAAGCGGTTTGCGAAACAAGCCGCCGCGTACTGACAGACAACGACATTTCGCCCGACAGCGTTGCGGCTATCGTGTTTTCGACGCAGGCGCAGGGAGTAATCCCCGTTGCCGAGGATGGCACGGTGCTCTATCCAAACATTACTTGGGTGGACGGCCGCGCGGAGAAGCAGGCGCAGGGGATCATGAAAAAAGTCGGCGGCAAGCGCCTCTTTACGATGCTTGCGGGCACGCCGATTATGGGCAAGGACTGCATTGCAAAAATCATTTGGCTGAAAGAAGAGCGTCCCGAAATCTATCAAAACGCGCACCGGATTCTCGATGTCAACGGATACCTCAAGTTTCGTTGTACGGGGAAGATGGTGACGGAGCTTTCCGGCGCGAGCGGATATGGCTTTGATCTCAAGAAAAAAACGTGGATGAGCGTGCTGCCGCTGGCAGGCATCGACATGAAGAAGCTCCCGCCGCTCGTCAAGAGCACGGATATGGTCGGCGGACTGACCGCGCAGGCCGCACAGGAGACGGGCCTCCTCGAAGGGATGCCCGTGTTCGGCGGGTGCGACGATGTGCAGGCGGCGGCGGTTGGCGCGGGTCAGCAGGAGGACGGGGATGTACACGTTTACCTCGGCACCTCTGCCTGGGTCGCGGCGGCAACCAGAACCGGCGACGCGTTTAAGCACGGCGCTGCGGCAATTCAGAGCGCAGACCCCGAAATGAACCTGATTGCGGGCATCACGGAGAGCGCGGGCGCGAACATCGAATGGATTCGCGATCAATTCTTCTACCACGAAAAAGAAAAATACGGCAGCGGCGTGTTCAATTATATGGATGAGGTGATTTCCACCATTCCGCCGGGCAGCGACGGGTTGATCTGCACGCCGTGGATGCTTGGCGAGCGTTGCCCCGTTTCCAGCACGACGACGCGGGCGACACTGTTTAACATCACGATGGTGCATACGCGCGAACATCTGATGCGCGCGGTGTATGAGGGGATTGCCTACAACATCCGCTGGATTCTCGAGAACTTCCGCAAGGATTACGGCATCGTCTGCGAAAATGTTCGCATTATCGGCGGCGGCGCGCTGGACAAAGGCTGGATGCAGATTCTTTCGGATGTGACGGGGCGGCGCATCAGCGTTGTAGAGAACCCGCGAAATGCAGGTGCGGTCGGCGCGGCGGCTGTCGCGCTCATCGGACTCGGTGAACTGCCCTCGTTTGCGGCGGCAAAGAAGTTTGTGCGCGTGAGTGCGACGTTTGAGCCGAATGCGGAAAATAAGGCTATTTATGAAGATCTGTTTTCGCAATATCAGCAGCTCTATCGGTCGTTGTCCGGGCTATATGAACA
>QKAN01000121.1 GCA_003246365.1 Clostridia bacterium | reverse complement strand
GTAACTATTTCACTCGTATTGTTCGGATCAAAGTTGGCAATATCAATTCGAATCGTTTCAGGAACAACTGCTTCGTAAACGCCTTTCGCGATTGTTTCTCCTACGTTCTTTGCGAGTTGCGTACATGCTCCGATAATCACCCTGTCAATCGCAGCTTGAGACGCGCCGTTTTGCTGCATGTACCGAACCGTTGTTGAAGCATCATCTATGATCTTCTGATTGCGTGCCGAAAGCATTTCACATGTGCTTCTCCCGATTGTCGCCAAATCCTTGTTTAGGTTGTTGGCAATGCCCGTGATCTGCTGCGCTGACTTTGCCTGAATCGACTGTCGTTCTGCAGTAGTTGCACTCACAACGTTTTTCACGTAAGCGGGTACAGACGCAACATTGGTAGCCAATGTCTTCGCCGCCGCTACTAATCCTTACGTTTGAGCTACTGTCGCTATTTCTTTCACGGTGTTAGTGAATTTGTTGGCTACAGGATTAATCACCGTTGCCCCCTGCTGCACCACCGAACTGACATATGTTTTTACGGTACTATATGCAGCCGTTGCGACCTTTTTCACCGCAGCAACCCTGTTTGAGACTGCAGTTTTAGCCTTCTCCCACAGTTCCGCAATCGACATCCCGCTCGGGTCAACAAAGTTCACCGAATCGTTCTCACAATAGAGATAACGATTCAGCGACAGCGGTGCGGCTTGATCTCCCTTGAGCAGGTCGCGTTGAACAAACCGCATCACACCCGGCTCATACTGGCGTGCACGCAAGTTCACCATACCAGTCGCGCTGTCGTAATATTCGCCGTTGAAGCGGTAGCCGGAACCCTCGCCGGTGAGCAGCTCGCCAAAATGCGTATAAGTGTAGCTATTCACGCCTTTGCCGGAGAGGAAGCCGCCAAAGGTGTACCAGCTGCTGTTATAGGTCAGTTCTTGTGCGACGCTGCCGCGCCCATCGTAGATATATTCGGTCTTTTGCGTGCTAAGCGGTTGTTTTGTGTACGCGGAGATGCGCTCTCCCCCGTATTCATAAGCCGTGGTAATGCTATCGGTCGTCTCGGTCAAAACTTCGTAATATACCGCCGTGTCATCATAAATATATGTCGTTATCTGCCATGTTTCGTTTGTGGCTGCCGATGCGTACGGGTCGGGGTCGGGGTCGTCGTTCTCTGCGGACGATTCTTCCTTCTTGCCAGAGACGATCTCTTCCATTGTCTGGCGGGTGGGGTTGCCTTTGCTCTCCTTCGCGCTCATCATACTTTGTGCGTTGTAGGTGTAACACCGTTATAACCTATATAAGAGGTCAAACGGTTCAATGCGTCAAAAATCTACAATAATTGCTTTTAAGTCACGATCTCATTAAATACTCCATATAAATTTGTGTCATACCCAAATTGGTGAAAAACGTCAAGTCAAATGAAATTTTACAATGATTTTAGTTCTTGCTCCCAGTATAAGATATTTCGATTTATTCTGTCGATAACAATACTTTCCGAGGTAAAATTTGGGAAGCTCCCATTTTCTTTATAACTGTCCGACACGTAAAATGTTGATTTTGCAGTGAGTTTGAGTAGTTTCAATGATTCTCTAATTGTCGATTGTTTCATTTCGAGATTAAATCTATTTACTGAATTTAAAATTGTTTCTACAATTCTCACATTTGTATAAGTATCCAATTTGCCTTGATTCTCTGAAGCGAATTTTCGCATGAACAATAAGCCGCGTTCATCCTTCGTTTGACTAACTAAATCACCATATTGAGAAAACAGTAATACCGTCTCTTTTTCAGTAATCGTGGACTGAAGTGAATTAACTAAACGCATTTTTAGTTCGTGATTCCACTTGCCCTCAACTTCTGGGGGAATGCTAAACTGTTTATACTTGCGGTACTCTCCCTCCCTTTCCATTTGGAAATAACTCCCGTTATATTTATCAAACATTTTCTTTGCTTCAACATATCGCTCACTACTCATAATCCTCTGCCTCCTTTTCAATGTGGTTTTACTATATCCCATATGTCGCCGTTTTTCGTAAAACTATATCCTGCTTCTCTTAAATACTCTATCTCTCGAGCGAAATAGCCCGTCGCGCTGTCGTAGTACTCCCCGTTGAAGCGGAAGCCAGCGCCTTCGCCGGTGAGCAGCTCGCCAAATGGCGTATAGGTGTAGCTGTTCACGCCTTTGTTGGAGAGGAATCCGCCAAAGGTGTACCAGCTGCTGTTATAGGTCAGTTCCTGCGCGACGCTGCCGCGTCCGTCGTAGACGTAGTCGGTCTTTTGCGTGCTCAGCGAGTCTTTTGTATACGCTTAGATGCGCTCTACGCCGTATTCATACGCCGTGGTAATACCGTCGGTCGTCTCGGTCAAAACTTCGTAATATACCGCCGTGTCATCATAAATATATGTCGTTATCTGCCATGTTTCGTTCGTGGCTGCCGATGTATACGGGTCGGGGTCGGGGTCGTCGTCGCTGCCTCCGTCTTCGGTGGCTGCGGCAGCGGATTCGCCCCCGTCAGCTGCAATTGCTTCCAGTGTTTGGCGTTCGGCGTTTCCGCTCGTCTGCTTCTGCGTGAGCTATCCGCGCGCGTTTTAGCTGTAGCGCTGCTGGTAGCCGTCGTAATCGCTTTAGTTCGTCAGCTGGTTTTGACGTTGTATCGGTGACTTCGCTCTATATTTGGGTTTAATAATGGATAGAGCACATTACTTACTCATTTGGTGGTATAATTTCTTGCCCATCAATGCAAATCAAATCTGAACCGGATTGTCCTAATACAAAATAGTTTCTTCCGTCTTTTTGTATAATTCGAAAGGTGGCAACCATTCCGAGTAAAGAACTACTTCGAAATTCGACGACACCCACCCATTCAATTTTTAATTTTGATTCGCTCGTATTGATTTTTTCAACCGCTTCATCATCAGTGATACATAAGACTGTTTTTTTGATTGTAGCCGCGTCAGTTATCTCGATGTATTCTTTTGTGTCTTGATATCGATTTGCGTATGTTTCATAGCGGATTGAGGTAATCTCTGTTTCGCCTAACTTCGGTTGTATGAAGTCGTTACTAAATAATTCTGCCGTAGGCGTCAGCGAACTTTTCTGATTCTCTACATGAACGCAATTCTCAGTCGACGTTCGGTAAACAAGCACGGTTCCGTTAAAATCAGAAGTACCGATTGCTTCGCCCTGACGATACTCCTCTGGATACCAGATCGGGTTTTCGATAGTAGAATAGATCCTTCCATTTATGGATATTTCATATGATCGAACTCCAGTCTGTTTCATCAGAAATTTGGGCAAATCCTCATATTCTCTTTGGCACCCAAAGGAAAAGAGTAGTCCTATAATTAAAAGTAAAGTTATCTGAATTTTAATCCCAGCATTTTTCATTAAGCCTTCCACCTTCTTCCATGATTTTGCAATCCTCAGTCAATATAATAATTACTATTAATATAGCCTGTTGGTCCAATAAATGATGCTGCACCCGAACGAATGTCAATGTTTAGTTGATCAATGTCTTCTATCGTCTCATCATATAAATATATATTCCCCGTCGTAGGCTCAACCAAATATATACCCTTCGCACCAAGCTGATCCACTACTGCTTGATCGCCAAGTCCGGTTGAGAATTGATCGTTTTGATGCCCATTGCAGTATGGATGCGTATGTGCAATATAGTATTCTTTTGCACCGAATAGGTTCTGTATTGCAGCACCCACAACAGGGATAATCACATTATTATGCATCCCTTCTTTAATCCCACCTAATTCGTAAGCATCATCGAAAACTAATTTGCCATCTTCGAAGCGTAATACTTTTGTCTTTGTTATCGCCGCCATGTTTTCTTTGCCGGAAGCATCTGTCAAGGGTTGTGCAATCTTCCCGAATGCAAGTGCCGCATCATCCGGGTTTTCATACGTCCCCAGTTGTGATAGTGCCGCTATACCTTTCCCAAATTCGTCAACAATAGTCTCCCCAACATTCCCCGCAATCTCCCTGCACGCACCAAGTAGCACTTCATTGATCTCTTGCTGCGAAGCACCGCTTGCTTGCATCTCTCTCGCTTTCTCAATTGCATTATCTACGATCTCCTGATTTCTTGGCGAAAGTATTCCGTAGGTATCTTTCGCAATATTCAGTAAATCACTCTTCATGTCGTCAACAGTATCCGTAACAACTGCCGCAGACGATGCCTGTATCGCTTCTCGCTGCGCTGCGGTCTCTGTTACTACATTTTTTACATACGCTGAAACCGACGCAGCGTTGGATGCCAGTGTCTTCGCTGCCGCCACAATGCCTTGCGTTTGTGCTACAGTTGCAACTTCCTTAACCGTATTGACAATCTTGCTGACAACCGGCGTAACGATCGTTGCAACTTGCTGTACAGCAGAAGTTACAACCGTCTTGGCAACATTGTATACGGTTGTCGCAACTTTCTTTACCGCTGTCGCTGCATTCGACACGGTCGCCTTCGCCTTGTTCCATAAATCCGACAGTGTCTTACCGCTCGGATCGACAAAGTTCACCGAATCGTTCTCGCAGTAAAGATAACGATTCAGCGACAGCGGCGCGGCTTGATCTCCCTTGAGCAGGTCGCGTTGATTAAACCGCATCACACCCGGCTCATACTGGCGCGCACGCAGATTCACCATCCCAGTCGCGCTGTCGTAATATTCGCCGTTGAAGCGGTAGCCGGAACCCTCGCCGGTGAGCAATTCGCCAAACGGCGTATAGGTGTAGCTATTCACGCCTTTGTTAGAGAGGACTCCGCCAAAGGTGTACCAGCTGCTGTTATAGGTCAGTTCTTGTGCGACGCTGCCGCGCCCATCGTAGATATAATCGGTCTTTTGCGTGCTAAGCGGTTGTTTTGTGTACGCGGAGATGCGCTCTACCCCGTATTCATACGCCGTGGTAATGCCGTCGGTCGTCTCGGTCAAAACTTCGTAATATACCGCCGTGTCATCATAAATATATGTCGTTATCTGCCATGTTTCGTTCGTAGCTGCCGATGCATATGGGTCGGGGTCGGGGTCGTCGTCGCTGCCTCCGTCTTCGATGACTGCGGCAGCGGATTCGCCCCCGCCAGCTGCAATTGCTTCCAATGTTTGACGTTCGGCGTTTCTGCTCGTCCGCTTCTGCGTGAGCTGTCCGCGCGCGTTATAGCTGTAGCGCTGCTGGTAGTCGTCGTAACCGCTGTAGTTCGTCAGCTGGTTTTTGACGTTGTAGGTATACGTATCCGTATATGTGTTCAGCGTCTTTTGCGTGAGATTGCCGTTTGTATCGTAGTCGTAGTTCACCGTGCCATTGGAAGCGGTCATGGTCTTCAGTTCATTTGCCGCGTCATAAGTCATAGCGATCTTCTGACTATTGAGCACCTTTTCGAGCATGTTCCCTGGGGATCATACGAATAGCTCTCACTATATCCATCGCTCTTCGTGAACACCGTGAGCTGCCCCAGCTTGTCGTAGACGTAGGTCGATTTGACGGTTTCGTCGCTTTCTGTGCGCGTTTCGCTCGTCATGCGGTTGTTGAGTTAGAATCACTCGACTCATAGACAAAGGAATTAATCTACGCAATTGTCTTCTAAAGCACGATTTAATGCATCGCTTAACCCATCAATAGTTTCTTTTACGCTCATTCCTTCCTGATCGTACCAATAATGAATTAAGTCAGGTATCCCATTCCTTAATCCGAGTACTTGTAATGATACGTAGCGATACGGAGCAAACGAGGGTTCCTCAACTATTACTTCACCCAAGTAACTCTCGTATTTTAGTTCAATACGCAGACATGCATCGTCGTCTCTCAGAGTCTGAAACATAACGTTTTCTTGCGAGTATTTTAAGCTGATATCTCGAATAACTTTTGCAACAGCATCACGAATCATTGTAAATGAAGTAGAATCCATCTCATTTTCCTCCTGCAATTTGAATGTTTTGGGCATCTGGCATTTCAGTTATCGCCGGAAGCCCCTTGCTTTGGTAAAGTCTGTCCCACAGTGAGCCGGGTCCAGATATTAATCCCCAAGTTTCTTTCCCTCCTGGTTGAACAGCGCTTATAGGAACATCAAACTCCACATAGATAGTACCAGGTTTCGCTTGACTTGAGAAAACACTCGGATCCGCAGGCTTTGCTACAGAGGTTACACCGTTGCTTGACATCTGTACTTTACCAGTACTCTTCATTGTATTATATTCATCAATCGACATCCACCTACCGACTCTTGTATATTCGTTTTTCGTCTCACCAATCGCATTTTCAACATTCTGTCCCGAATTTGTCCCCAGATTGTTATCCAATGCAATATCAAACAGCAATAAAAGGAGCGCAGCATTGCTCAGCATTTCCGGGTATCCAGCAGACTCCAGCCAATAGCCGGTCTCTCTGCCGATAATCTCTCGCCCGTATAATATTGCCAGCTCATCTGCAGTAACTTCATATGACCCGGCAATTCCGCTCGCAACTAGACCATTCTCAATTGCGCTGAGTGTCCCTTCATCCCAAACGCCAGTTCTTGCTGCATTGATTATGGCTTGGAAGCCGAGCATTTTATTGTTGATTTCTCCAGTGGCATTTTCTTGGTCGATATCGATCAGATTAAGCGATCCTGTTGACTGTGCCTCCAAGAGAAGCATTTGGTATGCTTCATCATGCTTTGTTTTATCTTGCCACCAGTTTCCGTTGAAGTAATCGTCTCCGCCTGCCCAGAAAGACTCATAACATGCTGTCTTGATGACTTCTTTTCGTTTTTCCTCTGTGAGTGTTCCGTTTAATTCCTCTTCTAATAATCTCTTTTCCGCTTCCTCAATAACCTTTTTCTGCTCGTCATTATATCCGGTTGTATCAATTCCGATGCTGATCAACGCAGATAGCTTTGAGATAGATTCCGCAACTGATTTTTTTAGTCCAGGATTAACTTTCGTTATATCAACCATCGGCTTTGAAATCGGAAGTCTGACTCCTGCATTCTTGCCTATTATTACTTTTCCGCTGTAATCATACAGGTTGATCGGATCATCAATACAATACAGATAACGATTCTGCGTGCTTGCAATTATTTGCGTTCCATGCCAAACATCCCGCTGGTTAAACCGCATCATACCCGGCACATACTGGCGTGCACGCAAGTTCACCATGCCCGTTGCGCTGTCATAGTACTCGCCGTTGAAGCGGAAGCCTGCGCCTTGGCCGGTGAGCAGCTCGCCAAAGGGTGTGTATGTGTAGCTATTCACGCCTTTGTTGGAGAGGAAGCCGCCAAAGGTGTACCAGCTGCTGTTATACGTCAGGGTTTACGCAACAGAACCGTGCCCGTCGTAGACGTAGTCGGTCTTCTGCGTGCTGAGGGATTGTTTTGTATACGCGGAGATGCGCTTACGCCGTATTCATATGCCGTGGTAATGCCGTCGGTCGTCTCGGTCAGCACTTCATAATACGGCGCTGTCACGTCGTAAACGTAGGTCGTCGTGCTCCAGCTGTCGCTGGTACTCGCGTTTGCATATGGATCGGGAGTTGTTTAATCAATTGTTATTTATTTACTCGTAATCCGTTTGCATAAGCAGTAGCAACATTATTAGCTTCATTTTTTTCCTTAAAAATCTGACCCCAAAATAATATGCTGATCTCTTCTACTAAGATATTTTCAAAGTCTACTTCACCTTTTCCTTTTAAGCTACAAACATAGACGTTCATCGGCCAGCAGTTAATCGGCGACAGCGAATCCCCAGAATATCTATTTACTAATACAACCTTGTCCAGAGAGCTATTATCTGTTCTCAATTTTATTGGCGTATCGAGAACTATAAAAAGGCCATCTCTTGAATCGCGAATATGTACTAATTTCTGAACATAGCACGCTCGAACAACAGGTGTTTCACGCGACTCAACATCTGTCAGAAAAAAATCAGGTTTCAAATTTTACTCCTTTAGTAAAGATACAGATTTATCGTGAAAGCACAACAAGAGCGCCCTGCGATAAAGAGGTTTGAACGTTGTTGAAGTTTGATCGCCATATCTGAATTTAAAACATTCCTCAAGTATGTTATTGCGTATTCAGATATCACTCGAATCAAATATAACACAGTTATTAGTTCGCATAAGTCCACCAATATTTTTCGAGTAATGATTTGATATCTTCATTTTGAGTCTCCTCAAAGAGTTCGACTAGTAATAAATAAGCTAACCTATATTTCCCTTGCTTGTGTAGTTCTATGCACTTCGAATAGTTATTGTTCCCTTCCTGTCAACATTGATATACTATTTCAACAAGTAACCTGTCCATTTCTTCAGTCCTCTTCACAACTCAAATCTTTTTATCGGCTATCGCATCCCATACCATAAGCGAAATTAGCACTAGCAGAACCGCGCATAGACTTCTTTAATAAAAGCTCTATGTTCCACTGAGTATTCTTTCTTTTTATTAATATCGAGTCGCGCCAATACCCCTTTCATGCCTTTTATAATCTCTTCATCCGTCATATTTTTAACAAAATCAACGTCTACACCATATTCGACATACATTTTTTTAATAGCTTCGATTACCTGAAAATCACACATATTAGTTTCCTATCATACTAACATTGAAAAAATCTAGCACGCTGTCTGCTCTGTACTGTTGAGCTCCGCCTACTCCATATTCCGGATAACTAACGGCAAAAGGTTCAGGGATACACGTCGTATTTCCATAAGTAGTTGGAACATACATTGTATCGATCACCTGTAAGGTATCAAACTCACCTAATACCCTTGCATCACTCCAATTGGGTGAAATCTGGTATGCATCTCTTGCGCTAGTAGCAGATCCATACTTATCGAACCCAAAATAAGTAGAATACTGTTTGCCCTCGGTCAGTGCTCCTGATGCATGTCCTGAATCCATATACCGATACCCCGTTGCTAGCACAACTTCTCCGTTCGGCTTCACATAGAAGTCCGGCCTTTGGCCGCAAGAGCTACTTTGTATTCCTTCGTTCCCGCTCTGCGTCGCTCAGTGGCTTGCTTGCCTGCGTATTCTCCTGCCGAATTGCCGACCACCTCATCCGTTGGGTCGTCTGCCGTTGATGGGGCTCTGACTAATCCAGAATTGTAGCTGCCAAATTGCATAACTTCCATGTTCAATACGGCTAGCCCGGCTTGCGCATAGTCGTACGCCGTTTGGTTGCCGTCAAATGCAGCTTCACGAAATACGTCGACATAGAATAAGAGGATTTCTAATAGTCATTACCATCTTAAATTTTCTTTATCAAATAAAGTACCATCAGCAACTCGTACATAGAAGCGCATCCCATAAAAATTCGTAACACTTACAACCTCTTCGCTAACTACATTTACCGCGATATACGGCGTGCTGTTTACAAGTCCGAATGCTTTTTGCACACTCTCAACTTTCCAAATTATTTTCCCTTTATTGTCTACTCCGTACAAATTATCCACTTCGGATGATTTGCGCGGTATTTCTAGTAGAACTATATATACATTTCCTACGTAAATAGTTTTCGAAATCGGAAAGACAAACTCCAATTCGAACTGTTCCGTTACTAACATATTTCTACTAAAGCTACTTTCCATCCATTTATTCTCCTCAAGGTAGTTGTCTTGGGTTAACAAAATCTCCAGGCAACGGGTTCTTCGAATAGATACTAGTCGTTTATATAAAACCCAAACACTCCATTACTAAATTCTCCTGCAGCAAACAAATGCTTTTCTCCAGTTATTGTCACTTCATAAATACTCATTTCGTGTCTTTGGTTATAAATTGGATCTGATACAATAATTTTTGTATTTTTTTTCTCCCAAGGGAAATCGAATATATTGACTCCGAACAATTCGCAATTCCCTTCATAACCAGCTATAATAAATTTCCACACTTACGGTATCCTCCTAATGTATCCTTGCTCTATTAGTTCTTCTATTGTTTTCGAAAATTGATACTGGACCCCACCACCTAGCTGTCCAAACCAAGGAGCTACAAAACCCGATTGCACTTCAATAGGCTTAACAATTTGATATGCGTTATATGGGCGTGTATCCGATCCTATTGGTAATGACCTCTCCACATAGGATGTTCCTATAGGTGAAACAAATTTGCCTGAGCTTCCACCATATCTATCAACTATTGTCCCTGGTTCCAAGGTAATGCTTGTCGGGTTCTCCTGAAACCCGTTATTTGGCGGCCATTTTACAGACCCATCAGGATTAGTCCACTCAGATGCTCCACTTGACCCTTGCCCGGAAGTGCACGCCGTCGTCTCCGCATTCCCGCTCTGCGTCGCTCCAGTGGCTTGCTTGCCTGCGTATTCTCCTGCCGAATTGCCGACCACCTCATCCGTTGGGTCGTCTACCGTTGATGGGGTTCTGACTAATCCAGAATTGTAGCTGCCAAATTGCATAACTTCCATGTTCAATACGGCTAGCCCAGCTTGCGCATAGTCGTACGCCATTTGGTTGCCGCCAAAAACCATATCGCGAATTACGTTATAACCTGACCAGATTTCTCCAATATTACTTGCTCCGAATAGTGCCGTGACCGTTGCAAGCCCGTATACGCCGATTGTCGCAAGTGTTGCTGCCGATCCTGCCAGTGCCGTCCCCGCGAACATGACACCCGCCGCCGCCGCAACGGCTCCTGCGGAGGCTACTGTGAGCGCCACAAACGCTACTGTTCCAAGTACTATTGCCGCTGTCGTCAGGCACTTATTGATCGTCTCTTCGTTTCTTCCGTACCAATCCAAAACGCTTGTGCGCGTGTTTGAAACGGTTGTCTTTACATTATTCGCGAATGTTGTAGCCGCCGAAGTGATCTTTGCAGCCGCATTGATTGCACCGCTCTTTACCACGGTTGCAGCTTGCTTTACCGAATTCGAAACTGTTGTTACTGCATTACTTACTACATTTCCAACGGTCTTTGCTGCTGCTGTCACTGTGGTTGCAACGGTTTTCGCTGTTGCTGTCACTGTGGTTGCAACGGTTTTCGCTGTTGCTGTCACCGTGGTTGCAACGGTTTTTGCAGCAGCTGTCACTGTTGTAGCAACGGTTTTTGCTGTTTTCGATACAGTTGTGGCAACTCTTGTGGCCACATTGCTTACCGTGGCTTTCGCTTTATTCCACAAGTTTGCAATTGAACGGCCACTCGGATCGACAAAGTTCACCGAATCGTTCTCGCAGTAAAGATAGCGATTCAGCGACAGCGGCGCGGCTTGATCTCCCTTGAGCAGGTCGCGTTGAACAAACCGCATCACCCCCGGCTCATACTGCCTTGCGCGCAAATTGAGCATCCCCGTTGCGCTGTCGTAGTATTCCCCGTTGAAGCGGAAGCCAGCGCCTTCGCCCGTGAGCAATTCGCCAAACGGCGTATAGGTATAGCTGTTCACGCCTTTGCTAGAGAGGAATCCGCCAAAGGTGTACCAGCTGCTGTTATACGTCAGGGTTTGCGCAACAGAACCGCGTCCGTCGTAGACGTAGTCGGTCTTTTGCGTGCTCAGCGAGTCTTTTGTATACGCTGAGATGCGCTCTACCCCGTATTCATACGCCGTGGTAATGCCGTCGGTCGTCTCGGTCAAAACTTCGTAATATACCGCCGTGTCATCATAAATATATGTCGTTATCTGCCATGTTGCGTTCGTGGCTGCCGATGCGTACGGGTCGGGGTCGGGGTCGTCGTCGCTACCTCCGTCTTCGGTGGCTGCGGCAGCAGATTCGCCCCCGTCAGCTGCAATTGCTTCCAGTGTTTGGCGTTCGGCGTTTCCGCTCGTCTGCTTCTGCGTGAGCTGTCCGCGCGCGTTATAGCTGTAGCGCTGCTGGTAGCCGTCGTAACCGCTGTAGTTCGTCAGCTGGTTTTTGACGTTGTAGGTATACGTGTCCGTATATGTGTTCAGCGTCATTTGCGTGAGATTGCCGTTTGCGTCGTAGGCGTAGTTCACAGTTCCATTGGACGCAGTCATGGTCTTCAGTTCATTTGCCGCGTCATAGGTCATAGCGATCTTCTGGGTGTTCACCGTCTTTTCCAGCATGTTGCCCGCGGAATCATACGAATAGCTCTCACTATATCCATCGCTCTTCGTGAACACCGTGAGCTGCCCCAGCTTGTCGTAGACGTAGGTCGATTTGACGGTTTCGCCGCTTTCGGTGCGCGTTTCGCTCGTCATGCGGTTATTCAGGTCGTACACATATTCAAGCGTAAGCTCCGTCTTTCCTGTCGTTTCTTGATTCGTCAAGTTGCCGACATCGTCATATGCGTATGTCGTTGTCAAGGTGTCGCTTTGCGTTTCTATCCTGCGTCCGTCCGCATCATAACTGTAGTTTGTCTTTGTGCCGTCTAGCCCCTTCACGCCAACAAGACGATCCATGTCGTCATAAGTGTAGGCAACCGTCCGACCGTCCGGATAAGTGAGCACGGTTTTGCGACCATAATCGTCGTAGGTATACCGTACCACGTCTCCCGTGGGGTTGACAACATAAGAAAGTTGACCTTTGCTGTTATATTGATATTTTGTTTCACCGTCAGCGTCCGTGGTCGTCACCAGCTCTCCGATCTGGTTATACGCATGCACCGTCACTGCCCCGTCCGAAGTTGTTTCCTTCGTGAGGTTTCCAGTTTTGTCGTATTCATAGGTAATCGTCTCACCGTCAGCTTTGGCAATTTCCTTCAGCCATCCTTCGGGCGTATAGCTGTAGCAAATCGTGTTGCCCAGCGCGTCCGTTTCGCTTGTGAGGTTACCGTTGAGGTCATAGGTATAGCCCGTATCGTTGCCAAGAGCATCGGTAACCTGCGTCAGGTTGTCCCCCGCATCGTAGGCGTATTGCGTCACGTTCCCTAGCGCGTCTGTGACCGCGGTCATGCGACCCACGGCATCGTAGGCGTAGGTCTGCACAGTTCCCAGCGCGTCCGTCTCCGCGAGGATATTGCCCGCCTTGTCATAGTCGATCAAAAGCGTTGCGTCGTTGGCATATGTCACCTGCGATAGCAGCGACGAAGCGTCATAGGCAAATTGTGTCTCAACCCCCAGCGCGTCCGTGCTGTCGATCAGGTTGCCCAGCGCGTCATATGCATAGACATCGCTCGTCCCGTCGGGATAGGTGATCTGCGTGCGGTTACCCAGAGCATCATACGTATATGAGGTGACTTTTGTCCCGGTTGTCACGCTTAGTATATTGCCTGCCGCATCATATTCATACGCCGTTGGCAGGCTCCCGCGCGGCGTTTGCTTCGCAACACGTCCGAGCAAGTCGTATTCCGTTGTGGATTGGCTCCCGTCGGGATATGTCGTTGTGAGAAGGTTCCCCGCCGCGTCGTAGGTAAACTCTGCTCTGCGCCCTTCCGCATCCGTCAGCGAGGTGACATTGCCGGCAAGGTCATATGTATAAGCTGTCGCATTGCCGTTCACCGTCAGTTCTGTCACGTTGCCGACGTTGTCATACGCATACGCCGTCTTCAACCCGACCGCGTCCGTCGTGGAAAGCAGCTGACCGGAGGCAGCGTATTCATACTTCGTCACGCCGCCGTTTGGCGCAGTGATCGTCAGCGGGTTGCCGAGCTTGTCATATGCAATTCTTGCCACCTGTCCAAGCGCATCGGTGATCGTTTCGGCAAGCCCCTGCGCGTTGTAGGTATACGCCGTCGCGTTGCCGAGCGCGTCCGTCTGCTTCGTCAGCCTGCCCGCCGCATCATATTCGCTGACGGTGACTGCGCCGTTTTTCTGTACCGCCTTCGTCATGTCGCCCAGCGCGTCGTAGCCGAACGTCATCTTCCGTCCCAGCGCGTCGGTGAGTTGGGAGAGGTTTCCGTTTTTGTCGTATTGATACGATTCCACGTTGCCAAGCGCGTCCGTAACCGTTTGGAGATCTCCGACCGCGTTGTAGGCGTATCTCGTCTCATTTTCCAGCGCGTCAATCGTCCTGACCACGCGACCTAGCGCGTCATATTCCATGCGCGTTATATTGCCGAGTGCATCCGTCGCCATAATGAGATTGCCAACCGCGTCGTACTCAAACCGTGACGTGCCGCCGAGCACGCTGGTTGCGGTAACCATACGCCCAGATAGATCATACTCTACCGAATCTGTGCTCCCAAGCGGATCGGTCTGTCGGATTGTACGGTTTTCCGCGTCATATTCGGTTTCGTACACCGCGCCGTTTTCCAGCGTGTATTTGATCAGGTTGCCCGCTTTATCGTAGTCGTATTTTTTCGTAATCCCGTATTCGTCCGTACTTTCGTCCACCAAACCCGTTTCAAGGTTGTAAACATAGCTGCGGAATGCTCCCGTCGGCAAAGTCTCTTTGACGATTCGGTTCAGCTTGTCATATGCATACGTTGTTGTACTTCCTGCCGTATCTGTCGCGCTGATGCGATTTCCTGACTTGTCATATGCTGCGCTCGTCACGCTGCCCAACGCGTCCGTAACTTTCACGATGTTGGAATTGAAGTCGTACTCCATCGTCTGCGCTGTGCCGTCAGCAAACGTGGCTTTCACGAGACGCGAGAGTTTGTCATATTCATAAGTCGTCACGTTCCCCAACGGGTCGGTCGCAGAGATGCAGTTGTTGAGCGCATCGTAGGCATAGGTCGTCTCCGCGCCGTCTGCCAATGTCATCGCAATCAGATTTCCATTCGCGTCATACTTGTACTGCGTCATATTCCCGAGCGCATCCGTGGAGCGAACCACTTGTCCAAGCGCATCATACTCAAACAGGGTCGCGTTGCCCAGCGCGTCAGTCATTTTGATTAGGTTCGCGCCGTCATATTCATATTTTGTCGTGTTTCCGGCGGCATCGGTCGCGGAGAGCATCTGCCCTTTTTCGTTGTAGGCATACAACGTTTTACCGCCGCTTGCACCCGTCGCAGTGAGCAGGTTGCCCTTTTCATCGTAAGTATACGTGCTCGTGTGCCCGTTTCCGTCCGTATAGCTCGTGAGGTTGTTGTTCTCGTCATATTTCTTGACCCCTGTCGAACCGTCCGGAAGAATATTCTTCACCTGATTCCCGTGTTCGTCATATTCCGATGAGGTCAATTTTTCATATGCGTCCGTCGTGCCGACAAGATTGCCCGCCTCGTCGTAGTAATAACGCGTCGTGTTTCCAAGAGCGTCAATTTCTTTTGTCGTGCGGAACTGTTCGTCGTAATAGATTTGGCTCGTCTGTCCCAGCGCATCGGTCATGATCGTTTCACCGTCGTCGTAAGCGATCGTATATTCGCCTTTTTGCGCGTCAATTTGAAAAATCACACGATTGCTCGTATCATAGATGTTCTCAACCTGTTGTGTCCCCGCCGCATCGAACCATGCCTTCATTCGTCCGAGCTCATCATATTCATACCTTGTTTCATTTCCGAGCGCGTCGATATAAGTCACGAGATTATCGTTATCGTAAGCGTAATTTAGCACTCGTCCATTCGGCAATGTAATTTGCGTGATATGTCCATTTTCGTCCATCGTCAGCGGCAAACGAACTCCGCTTTTTGCAATAATCGCACTCATGTATCCGTTTTCAGTGCGTTCAATCCTCACGGCGTTACCGTTCTTATCTTCCGCCCGCAGGAGCCAGCCGAGATTCATCGAAAACACATAAACGGTTTTATCTTGTTCTGAAACCTGATACTCTCGGTTAACTCTATCTACTGTCAGTGTTCTTCTGTCAAAATCGCTGCCGAAATAGGTTCCGTCACCGTTTGGCCGAAACACCGTCAGCGCTCCATCCGCTGCTCGATAGCCGATGTTGCCATCCGCATACAATTCCAGTTTCTGCGAATAAGCAAACTCCCAACCGTGTCCGAACGGTCCGTCTTCTACATTTGTCTGCGTGTTATATGTTCGTAAAATTTCTAATGTTCCTGAAAGATCCGATTGCGCATAATCCCTCGCTTCAAGGAAAAAGTTGCCCGTATTGAAGTTGATCGGCTCATAGCCAAGCGCGCAATATTGCGTCCTTCCAAGTGTTTTCTCACTTACTGTATCCGCCTCCGGCGGTGTGAGCATATCCCGCGTAAATAAATATGTGTCACCATACAGTTCTCGCAAAGTATCCACATCGCTGAAATCAATCAGATCGTTTGTCTCGCCGCTGGTTGTTGAAGATGGCGTCATAACGACCTTTTTAGCGGCAATCTTCTCGCTTTCGCGATCCAGAAAATGCGTGTGATCCGCGATTACATCCGGCGCTATAAATGTCTTTGCTAGACTCACTGTAAAAACTGCGTTGGATTGGTAATCATAATCCGTATAACTCAACGATGATGTGGTGCCAATTTGTATGCCGTTACGGTAAACTACGTATTTTGAATCTGTTCCCGCTGAGGCAGAAGCACTCCAACTCAAAGCGTAACGCTGATCCGTGTATTTGCCGTAATCCCTTGCAATCACGTTGCTCGGTGCTTCCAAAAGTTGAACGGTCATGTTCTTGCCTGTTACAGAAACACCTTCCAGGGAGACGCCCGTAATCTTTGCGCTTGCAGTTTGTTCTGCACGAAAGTAAAGCTTCGTCGTAGAATGTTCCAGCAGCAAATATTGCCCGCGTGTTGCGCTGGTCCAGTCTGTACCGTTTAACGAATAATAATACGAACAATCGCCACCTGTCGTTGTTGTAAGAAAGCGAATTGCATAAATTGGCTGCGCGCTGATGAGTTCTCCGCTCTCATAGGTCGAATCGGACTCGGAAATATCAGTCCTCAATAACTGCTCAACATTGGTCGTTCCACTGCCGTATAGCTTGTTTTCATCGTCTAGCGCGAGTGCGCTGATGGTTACGCTCGCACCCTCGGATGTGAGCAGTGTTTCATATTCCAGCGCATTGTTTGTTTTACTACCATCTGCATACACTGCATAAGTGGTAATTCCGCTTTCCGGCAGATCCGTTGTGATTGTTTCATATGGTTCCTGTGTCAGCGGATCCCCGTTTGTAATATTAAACGAAGTCACATCACCAAGTAAACGCGCTGTCAAAGTTATCGGGCTCTTTTCAACGATTGCCGACATCTCCCAGCCATGTAATATGCTCGTTCCGTCCAGTTCCGCTTTAAACATCACGGATTTCGTTTCATTCACAAGCCGAACATCGACATCCGGCTCCATAATTTTCCAACTGGCTCCGTTATCCTCGGAAAATGAGTAATTAATTCCAGTTGTCTCGCTTTGCGTCGTCGTCAGACGTAATGCAAGTATGTTTTTCGGAGATGAAAGAGATCCGCTTTCGACCGTACCTGTTGCTGCCTCCGGCGCACCGGAACCCAGACCATACAATCCCATGCCGTCACTGTAGTAAATATTTCCTTCGGTGTCTTCTGAAATCACCGATAGCGTATGGCTGGATCCTTCTGCCAGTGAGATATTGGAAAATGAAAAAGCTCCGTATTTTGCTTCGCAGAGCAATTTTCCGTCTAAATATACATAACCTGTTTGTTCTGAATTGTAATATTTTTTAGAGTAATTTCCTTGCGTATCCGCGCTCGTCAGTATATCGCCATTTATAGGATCAGAAATTTCGACCTTGCCTTCAATGTTTTGCAGACTGCGATCTACCTTGACGATGACACCGTTAACAATCGTTTCGTGCCCAGCCTCGTCCTCTGCCGTCAGTTTTAGTGAGATTTCTTCACCATCAGCAAACGCACTGGTATCCAGTACACCAAGCAGCGCCCCGTATACCTGCGATGTACCGCTTGCCACTGTCAGCAGCGTGCTGGTTCCCTCCGCAGTCAGCGTCCAACTACTCAACGATCGGTCTTCAACGATACCGGATATATTGACTATACCGTTGACTAGGTCACCATCGAGCGGTTGCGCAAGCGAAATAACGGGCGCTTCCGTATCCCGATAGAACGTCACCGTTGTCGAGCCTGTGTTACCCGCGTAATCCGTATATCGAAAAACCGCTATATGTGTTCCGTCCGCCATTCCGCTCGCGTCAATTTCTACGGTTCCGTTTGTCAAAGTGTGATCTAGCGCAGCATATATGCTGCCGTCGACGCTATATGCCAGACTTGCCAGACCGGCATGCGCATCTGCTAGGTTCGTCCACGCAATGTTGACCGTGTTGCCATCTGTCCAGTTTGCTGGATTTGCAACGAAGCTATCCGCTGCCGGCGCGGTTGAATCTTTATAGAACGATGTTTCGCCAATTTCTCCTGTGTTGCCAGCGAGGTCAACCGCCCTTATACGAACATCATGCGCCCCTTCAGAGAACGTCGATATATCCAGCGTCATCACATCGCTGTCCTGTACGCTGCCGCTGTCGGTCCATGACAAACCATCTGCACTGTAATCGACCCTTGAAATTCCACTAAGATCCGAGATCCCTGTCCATGATATGATTACACTCGTCGCATTCGTCCAATCTTCCGGTACCGCCTCCACACTCGGCTGAGTCGGTCCCGTCCGGTCGATCAAAATTTGTGCGCCGCGTGGAGCGCCTTCGTTTCCATCTTTATCAACGCCGCGGATATAGACCGTATGCGTACCATCCGCCAGCGCGGACGTATCAAATAAATATGTACCGGATGCAGTATCCTGCCCCGTTGTCTGCCAATTCGTTATTCCGTCAACGCTGTATTCGATTCTTCCACCGGTTTCCAAAGTGGTTAGTTCTGTTCCGTCTTCCAGATAATCCACAACTCCCGACCAGGATACGCTCACCTGATCTGTGTTCGTCCAGCTGTTCGGCGAAACAAGCACACTCGTCGGTTGCGAAGGCACCAGTGCATGCGGCATAACCGCCGATGCGGTAAATCCCGGATTCGCCGCTTGCCCGAATGCGTTCGCTGGCAGTACCGTGAAATAGTATGAAATTGATGTATTGGAAGCATTTGCGTTTTTATATGTGTTAAGAGGAGATGCGGGTAATTCGCCCCCAGTTCCATCTAAATGAAGTGCATACCGCCCCTCTGCGATTTCCTCCGAAGTCGGCCAAACGCCGTTTCCATTTGTCGACCAGCTTGTCACGTTCCCAACATCGATATACTCATATTCTTTGCCGTTATATATGCCTATATAATAGCTGGATGCATTCGGTATCGCATCCCAAGTCAGGTTTACTGTCCCCGTTCCATCCGCGTTTTCAACGGGTGTCGCAGTTAACGTGTTCTCTTCGTCAATACGGTAGTATGTGACCGTATACTTCATCTGGTGATATGCCGTTGATGCGGCAACTGCGTTTTGCGTCGGGCCAGCCAAAGCAATGCCGTAGTTCGTACGCGTATCGATAGCGTCAAACCAACTAGAAAAAGCCTTTGCAATGTCCCATGTGACAAACACGTTAAAAGCAACCAGTTTGGTATCCAGCACTGTGTCGTAATATCCTGGCGAATTGTTATATGTAATAGATGCTTCGCCCCAATTGCCTTTCACCTGATATGCCGATATATTGTTTGTGTTTGAGCTTTCTCCGTTTGCAGTCAATCCGGCAGAAAGAATCAGCACCTTGTTTCGGTCGTCTACAAGGGTGCTGTTCAATACCGGCAATATATACCCGGTATAGGTTCCTCCAACTAGTAGTACATTTCCGGAAGCCGTGGCGCTATAAAGCGTATTCGGTGCAGCAGAGTTAACGTAATTATTTCGAATACTGCTTGAACTACTTGATGTGAACGTAACCTGAGGATCCATTACAACAGGATAAACTCGTCTATCCGAGCAGAGCCATTCGTCGGACGGCGTGTAGGTCAGTTCATATGACCCTCCACCAATCGAATTGAGCGATACTGCAATGTCTGTCGAGGAACTTCCTCTCGCATCGGACATATACGGCGCATCGATCAAACCCACCTGTTTGCCCGCGGAATACAGTTTTACAGTGCGTCCGCTTAGAACAGGTGTAAGCCCATTGAAATTCATACGATAGGCATATACGTGGTTTCCCGTATATTCGCCGATTAAGACATTTTCTTTCACGCCGGACTGGAGTGCGCGCAATTCAATATCCGTGTTTTCGCTAAAGACACCTTCATATACGACAGCCGAATATGTCCCCTCCGAGTAACCGCGCAATCTTCCGTCCACCGTACCCGGGCCATCCCAAGTCGGTTCGGGTAAATTCTCTGTCTCAACCGATTCAGGAGTTGCGGTTTCAGGCACATTTGGCGTTTCGGCAGGTTTTTCGGATGGTTCGGATGTCTCTTGTTGTAATGTTGGAGTAACCTCCGGTTGTATTGGCGTTGCTGTTTCCGTTATTTCTATCGGTTCTGCAGTCGTTTCTTCAAAAACGATACCAGTCGGTTTTTGCCAACATAAACGTACCGTTTGCGTTCCGCTTTCTGACTTCGTTGCTGTCAATTCCGGATCCGTATAATCCTCTGTCGTTTCTGTTGGAAACGGTGTTTGCACTGCTTCTGACGTCTCTAATGGCAGCGGTGTTTCCGTTACTTCTGGTATGTCCGGCGACGGTGGCGTCAGTGTTGCTTCCGGTGTGTCCGACGGTAGCGGCGTCTCAATTGCCTCGGGCGTATCTGAGGGCAGCGGCGTTTCCGTTGCCTCAGGTATCTCCGCTTCCATTTCGACCAACACATATGGAATCACGAATGGATCGTTATCCGTTTCCGTGGAAGGATCTCCCTCCATGTCAGTTTGCAATGCTTCCGATAGCCGGAAAGCATCGTAATCCCAATCTGGCACAAACTGCCACGCTCCGCTTTCATCCCCATACGTACCGAATAGCGCATGCCAATTCTTAACTGGTAAACTGAAAGTCTCTTCGATACTTTCGAGCTTCACTCTCAGCGAATTTGGAAACTCAATATCTTCTAACATTGTTCCCGAGGAAACGGAAATCACTTTGATTGGCGTGCTGCTATCTTTTCGATCAACGAACGAAATGATAATGCCGCTTGAAATTTCCTCATCATCTTCCTCTGTCGATTCATTTGTTTCAGCAGGCGCGTCCTGCACAAGGGGATAAAATGAAACACTCGCGCCATCAATTCCAACCGTAACTAGCGTATCGCCCTCGTTAAACTCTTTCTCAATTTTCAGATCGACCATACTTCCTTCATTGGTCAGATATCCGCCAGAGTTCATAAGTCGATCAGGATCTGTATTTGTTGCATTGTTTGTCGTTTCCGATTCCACAACAAGTGTATCCGTGCCATCCTTGTTGTGATAAAGCGTCACGCCCGATCCAAGGGTTTCAACTGATTCATACGGTTGTGCTTCTTCCGCTAGCGCATGCACGGGAAACAATGAAAGTACCGTTACTAACGTCAACGTTAAACCCAAGATCTTGCGAATACGTACCATTTGATAAACTCCTTGGCTCAAATCTTTTTAAATCTACTTGTTTTATAAAACTATTTTTTGTATTTTTCGAGGATGATGAGAACTCATAAAGCTACTTGAACTTCATGCAAATGAAGGCATTTCTAGTATTTTAACAGTTTTTTAAACAATATTAAAGCCTGTATGAGTTTTCTCGTAAAATAGTGTACCTTTCTCTGCACGAATTTCATCTGTATGCTATGCGTTACGGAATACATGTAAACACGGATTGATCATTACAACGCGTAAATGTTTTTTGATTGCTATCTTTGTAATTTTGATTCCTATTTGCTCATGTTGATGCTTATCTTTTTTATATCATGATGCTTTTTTTGTTCTTGTTTCTTTTGCAGATGGTATAAAACGCATTTACGATGTCACGAATAGCTGATGATATATAAAACCATTAGATTAAACAGGCCAAATACATCTGATCGCGAATATTACTCTCTCATCCGGAGGGCGATCGGCAAGAGCTGCTCGATCACTCCGTCTCCCCTTTCCTCTGATCATGATAACGTTTCTAACGGGGTTAGTTTTCGCCTTTATACTCATGTCTACTGAACCTTGTCTCGTGATCCGCAACTGTGTCGTGGACTGTTTTCCATTGCCAAAATCTCCGTTACTATTTGCGCTTGATTGACGATTGCCCTGCAGCACCTCAAAATCGCTTCTAAATGCCGATTCGCGATATTGTAAGATTCATCAACTGCAAATCTGTCGCGTAAAAAATCTATTCTTTGTTGTGAACTGAACCCCCAAAAAGGACATTGCAAGAAAAGAGCCTCCTTTCGTAGGATAAAGCGATAGGAGATTTTTGAATGGGAAATCAATTTGGGAAAGAGATCGCTCCAAAAGTCTTGGAACTAAAAACAAAGGGTTATACGCTTCGAAAGATCGGAGAAGAGCTTGGTTGCACAAAAACATCAATAAAGAATTTTCTCTATCATTAAAGGGTAAATTCAGCACGGATTGTTTCGATTTCCAGAAAGCGAAGCAGATCTCGAAAACGTCCAATCTCAACGGAAGAGGAGTATCAGCAGAGAATCAAACAATCGGAGATGGAAAATGACTTATTACGGTCTTTTCTTCAAACTGCTGGAAGTTTGTGAGACCAGAGATCAAATTTGCAGCGATTGAGCGGTAGGGGTTTTTATTTGTGTCTAATCAACGGGGTGCAGTTCAATCGGATGGTCTTTGTTTATTTCGCATATGATTTTAATGGACTTGAAGCCGCGGCCGCCGTCGCCACGCGGCGGCAAAAACGCCGCAATGTCAGCATTTTTAGCGGCAGGCTTTGCGAGAAAGACCGCTTGCGTAGCGTGAAGCACAAGCAAACATGTCTGATTTGAGTAAAGTAGTCAATTCTCCGCAACCAGTAAAAAGCCGCCCAATTCGGGCGGTTTTTGCGTTACTTGAGAGTTCCATTTGACCACATCATAGTTATTATCAACTATTAATAATGTCTGTTCAGATCAAATCGAACAAAACACTCCTCCCCTGCGACAAACAGTCCACACACTAAATCCTTCAAAGATCGCTTCTCGCACTGTTGGCTGAAGATAAACAGTTTATGTCTCTAAAAGATGTCAGATACATTATTATTAATGGGGTTTAGTCCGATTTTTGTGAGTTGCATCATTGCAAAATAATTGTAAAATAATTATCAATCCGATACAATGCATTTGTCTCAACGGAAGGTAGGCGTAGCAAATGCACTTTTTCAAGAACATCTTATTCTGGAAGAAACTGCTCATCATGGGCGCGATTCCGCTCGCGCTGCTTGGTGTTGTAATCGGTGTGCTATCCTATCAAAAGGCGGATAACGTGGTTCGCCAGAGCGAGAAGCGCGTGCTGTCGGATTCGATTAACCGCGTTGACGTCAGCCTCAACGTTAAGGTGCGTCAGATCGACAGTCTGATGCAGACCATTGCAGGCAGCGCCGAGGCGCAGAGACTTGCAAACTTAAGCGAAAAGGACGCGCCGGCCATAGTGGGCACAACGGAGCTTGCCCAGCTTTGTCAGAATTTATTCGACCCGTTCGCCGAGATTAGCGACGTTAACATTCTCTTTGGGGAACAAGTAATCTACACGAGCCGTACAGAAGACGCCACGCTCGATCCCGATATTCTCGCGATGCTGTACGAGCGCGCGAGTAGCTATCCCGGCAAGGCGATTTGGTCCGACCTGATGACAGGGCTATATGATAGCGAATCAACATCTGGCGACGGGCTTTTGATCTATACCGGTTTGCGCAGCGATACCGATGATACAGTCGGGCTCGTGGTGGCGGAGGTCGATCCAAGCACATTCGGCAGTTATATCCTCACGAAGCAGAAAATACTGGGCTATCAAACCACGTTTATTACGGATCGCGAAGGCGCTGTCATCTGCGGCGATAACGCCGTTCGAGATGATTGGCGAGAAGCGATTCTGCTTCGCTACAAAGAAGGCGAACGGAAATCCAATATAGAGTTGGACGGCACAACATACTATGTCTGCTCGCAATACAACGGTCTAACGGGATGGGTCACGTTTACGATGATACCCGATAACAAGCTTTTCCCCGAGGCAAGCTCTCTCAAGCAATACACTGTCGTGCTGGTTGCCGTTTCCGTTTTGCTTGCGTCGGTATTTCTCTTGATTCAGGCGCTCGCGATCACAAAACCGCTCGCGCGACTCAAAACCGGCATGAAGCAAGTGCAGGACAAGAACTTTGAACTGCAGCTGGAGAACGACCGAAAGGACGAGATTGGCGAGCTGACCGAGACGTTCAACTACATGGTGAACCGCATCCACATCCTCGTCAATCAGGTTTATCAGGAGAAAATCGCGCAAAAGATCGCGGAAATCGAGGCGTTGCAGGCGCAAATCAATCCGCACTTTCTCTATAACACACTTGACACGATCAACTGGATGCTGATTGACCGCGACGAGATGGAAGTCAGCGCAATTGTTGTCGCGCTTGGCAAACTTATGCAGTATAGCATGGACACATCAACCTCGATGGTTACCCTCACGGAAGAATGCAGGCACGTGCGGGATTATCTGCTCATTCAAAAGTTCCGTCTGGAAGACAGGCTGGAATTTTCCCTAAACTTTGATCCCTCGCTCGAATCATTCCGAGTGCCTAAGTTGATTTTGCAGCCGCTCATAGAAAACGCCATCGACCATGGTATCCAGCATTCCGGCCGACCGGGCATCCTCCGCGTCAATGCATCCCGCGCGGGCAACCGCGTTTACATCACCGTCAGCGACAACGGGCGCGGCATGACGCCGGACGAGCTGTTTCAGTTCAAGCGGCTTTTGTGCAACGATTCCATCGGGTATAAAAATATAGGTGTGCGCAATGTCGCGAGAAGACTACAGCTGCATTTCAACGACCGCTGTGAGTTCGTGGTAGACAATACGCTCGGTGGCGGGCTTTCCATCACCATCGTATTGCCGCTGGACGAAGGCGCGTTGCCGGAAGACATCACAATTCCGATCAGCGAGGAGGGGCAAACATGAGCATGGTTTTCCGCTTAAACATGTTCCTTTCAGAAGGAGTTCTCATATGAACATCATTATCGTAGACGATGAACCAAAGATCCGAAAGGGTCTAGGAAGGCTATTAAGTTTGCACGAAGGCTGGCTGGTTTCCGGTGCGTTTGAGGAAGCGCAGAGTGCGCTCTCATTTCTCTATGAAAATGAGGTCGACGTTGTTATCACGGATATCCAAATGCCGGGTATGCAGGGACTTGACATGGTGCACAAGATTCGTGAAGTCAACCGTGAGATTCCCGTAATTATCATCAGCGGTTACAGTCGATTCGATTATGCCCAGCGCGCCATTGAGCTCGGTGTTCGAAAATACATTACCAAACCCACCTCGCCGGAGGAGATCACACAGACACTCGAACAAATTGAACAGGAGCTGCTTGCGCATGCCGAGGCGCTGCGCGAAGCGGTCGCGCCGCCGGATGGGTCGGCGCCTGTGCAGAACCTGTTAATTCTGCGCGCAATAGAGTATATTGAGCAAAACTATGCAACCAAGTTCTCGCTGAAAGACGCTGCAAGTGCGCTCTACATCTCGCCAAACTACCTCTCCGAGCTTTTCAAAAAAACGACCGGACAGAATTTTTCAGACTATCTCAACGATGTGCGCATGGAACACTCACGCGTTTACCTCGCGGATGTCAGCCGGAAAGTCGGCGACGTATCAGAACTGGTAGGTTTTTCGGATGCAAGATATTTTAGTAGCGCGTTCCGTAAGAAATTTGGTATGACGCCGTTGGACTATCGCAATAAGTATGCCGCAGCCGACGAAAATCAAAAGATAAACTTATAGCGCTACAATGCACATATTCCCGCATGTCGCCGCCTTATCAGGCGGCGACATGTTGTCAAACCGTCTTGATTGTGTCGAAACTGTGTATTTGCGTAGTATTTTCAACAAAACCGTAATTTGGCGGCATTGAGAATCACATTTTCAAAAAGGTACAATCGATTTGTAGCCGGACAGCGAAGCGACTGGCTATAGTTTGCAGAGAGAATTAAGGAGGATCCAAATGAAGAAGTTTATTGCACTCGTACTTGCACTGCTCATGATCTCCGCACTGTTCGTCGGTTGCGCACCCGCCGCAACAACCGAGGCCGCAGACGCAACCGATGCACCCGCTGCCGAAAAGACTGCCGCGGATGTGAAAATCGTCCTGTTGCTCCCGGGTCAGATCAACGACCAGGGTTGGAATGCTTCCAACTACGCTGGCGTGGTCGCCTGCAATGAACAGCTCGGCACAAACATGGAATACGTCGAAGCCGTTGCGGAAGCCGATTTCGAATCCACCTTCCGTGAATACGCAGAGCGCGGCTACGATATCATCATGGCTGCAGGCTCCCAGTTTGACGAAGCAGCAGCAACCGTTGCCGCAAGCTATCCCGATACGCTGTTCATGCTGGTCAATGGCTCGAACAACGACGGCGACAACCTCTGCCCGCTCTTCCCGAAAGAGTATGAAGCTTCCTATCTCGCGTCCATCATTGCAGGCTACATCACCACCAGCGGTAAGTTCGGCATGATCGGCGGCGACCCGAATCAGGCGATGCAGGACCTCATGGCTGTGTACGGTAAGACTGCCGTTTCCATTGCAAAGGAGCGCGGCATTGCTGACGCTTCCTTCAACCTTGCTTACGCCAACAGCTGGAGTGATATCGCGCTTGGCAAGCAGATGAGCGAAAACATGATCGACGAAGGCGCAGACGTGATGTTTGCCTATGCCAACGAGCTCGGCCTCGGCGTTATCAACGGCGCAATCGAGAAGGGTGCCAAAGTCGTCGGCTTCTCTTCCGACCAAACCACGATTGATCCTGCAACTGTCGTTGCGTCCATCAACTTTGACTATGCCACCATGTATGTTTGGGCCATCAATAACTGGCTGCAGGGAAACCTGAAGGGCCACCAGACCATCGAAGTCGGCGTTGCCGAAGGCATCTACTTCCCTGTTTACACCGATAACTGCCCGCAGGAAGCCATCGACGCCTGCAACGCGGCAGTCGAAGCCCTCAAGGCCGGTTCGGTCGACCTCAAGGCGATGTTTGATTGATTTTGATCCCCGTCAGACTTGCTCATAACTGACACATAGACAATCAAACGTATCATCATCCGGACGCCGGCTGCCAAAGCCATCTTTCGCGATCATTCGCCAAGACGGCGCGCACGCCGGCGTTCGGCGTATTTATGAAGGAGACAAAAGAACATGTCTGCTCCTGTCAAATCCACTCTTACTCAAAACGGTGCGGTCAATTGTGCACCGGATGTCCCCGTCGTTGAACTCTCGCACGTTTCGAAATATTTCGCAAAAGTCGTTGCCAACAAGGACGTCTCCCTTTCTGTGAATGCGGGTGAGGTAGTCGCTCTTCTCGGCGAGAACGGCGCGGGAAAAAGTACGATCATGAAAATTCTGTACGGTCTGTATGGAAAAGACGAAGGCGTGATCAAAATTTGCGGCGAAGAAAGGCAAATCAAGTCCCCCGCGGACGCGATGCACCTCGGCATCGCAATGATTCAACAGCACTTTTCGCTTGTTCCAACCCATACAGCGACCGAGAACATCATCCTCGGCAACGTACATGGTTATATTCCCTTAAACGAATGTAACAGCCGCATTCGCTCGCTCGCGGAGAAATATGGCTTCGATATTCCTGTGGATAAAAAGGTCGGCGCGCTTGCCGTCGGCGTTCAGCAGAAGATAGAAATTTTAAAGGCGCTCTACATCGACGCACGCATCCTGATCATGGACGAACCTACGGCGGTGCTCACGCCGCAGGAGTCCGAGGTGTTGATGCAGTTCATACACGACTTCACAAACCAAGGCAACAGCGTGGTCTTCATCACCCATAAGCTCAAGGAAGTAATGGAGGTTGCGGATCGCATTGTTGTCATGCGAAACGGCGTGGTGGTAGACACCGTAAATCGCGCGGAGACCAACGAACAGCAGCTCGCACGGCTCATGATCGGACAGGAAATCGTTCCGCCCGAGCGTGATGAGACGCTCGATTATGAGCACGCAGCAGCAGTGCTGGAACTCAACAATGTTTCCCTCGCGCTTAAGGGTACCTCCGCTTGTGTGGATAGTGTTAGCTTTGCCGTGCACGAAGGCGAAATATTTGGCATCGCGGGCGTCAGCGGAAACGGGCAGGACGAGCTTTGCGACATCCTGTGTGGCTCTCGCCAGCCCACTTGCGGAGAGATCCACTTTCTCGGCCGGGATATTACAAACGAAAGCATACGTGCACGCATTGAAACGGGCATCGGCTATGTGCCGGTGGATCGCTACCGTGATGCGATGGTCATGGACATGACCCTTGCGGAAAATATGTTGCTCAAGAGCAGCTTCTCCTCCCGCTGGCAGCGTCGCGGTTTCATCCGCCAAAAAACACTGAACCGCTACACCGCGGAAAAGATCGCCGAGCACCGCGTGAAGGCAACGGGACCCAGCGACACGGCGCGGAGCCTCTCCGGCGGTAACCAGCAAAAGGTCGTACTCGCACGCGAAGTTGATCTGGGTCATAAGCTTTTAATCTTCAACCAGCCGACGCGTGGCCTCGATATGGGTGCGGTCGATCGCATTCACAAGGTAATTCTGGAGGAGAAGGAGCGCAAGAAAGCGGTTCTCCTTGTTTCAACAGAATTGACCGAGTTGTTTGAACTCTGCGACCGGATCGCGGTGATGTATCGCGGTCGACTGATGGGCGTGTTCCACAACGGCGAAAAAACGACCGCTGAAATCGGCCTGTTGATGGCCGGCATTTCGAAAGAAGAGGAGGTGAACGCATGAAAAAGCGACTCGGTGTCCCGCTCTACAACATCGGCGCGGTGCTTGTCGGTCTCATTATTAGCGCAAGCCTGTTGTTGTTCCTCAAACTCAACCCCATCGAGGTTGTTGCGCTCGCCGTGAAAAAAATCACATCGGACGGCTACACGATGGGCGAAATCCTCGTGAAGGCCACGCCGCTAATCTTTACCTCGCTTGCGTTCGCGTTCACCTACAAGGCAAACCTATTCAATATCGGCGCGCAGGGACAGTTTTATGCAGGCGCAATCGCCGCCATCGCGCTTTCACTTGCGCTTGGAGATCGCATCCCGCAGGCGCTGCTGCTGCTCATCGTGCTGGTCGCGGCTTTTGCATCCGGGGCCGTGGTTGGCGGCCTGATCGGCGTTGCAAAGTCCAAGTTTCGCGCAAACGAGTTTCTTGTAAGTATGATGTCCACATACGTAGTCAGCGCGCTAATGGATTTTCTGCTGCGTACAAGCCTGCAGGAGACCAAAGCAGAATATCTTCAGACGGATGCTATCGCAAAAAGTGCGTATCTTCCCGTCATTGTGCCCGGTACGCGTGTGCATCTCGGCTTTTTGCTTGCGGTTGTGACAGCGATTCTCATTTGGGTGCTTCTCTATAAAACTGCACTGGGCTTCCGCATCCGAGCCGTGGGCTACAACCACAATGCGGCGGAGCTCGGCGGTATCCGCTCCGGCGGAATCTATGTTACCGCGTTTCTAATCGCAGGCGGACTCGCCGGCATGGCGGGTTTCACGGAGGTCAACGGCGTGCAGCACATGCTGCTGCAAAACTTTAATACATCCATCGGTTCATTCGGCATCGGCATCGCGATTCTAGCAAACGGCAACCCAATCGGGTGTATCTTTGCTTCTATCCTGTTCGGGTTCCTCAACGTGATGGGTACGACGATGGGCCGACTACCGGGACTGAATATCCCCGCTAGCATCATCGATCTGATCGAAGGCATCGTGATGATCTGTGTGATCATGTCCTATTTTATGCGTAGATCGGCAGAAACCCGCAGCGAAAAACGGCGACTGAAGAGATCAGGAGGAAAATAGCATGGTAAATCTTCTCACTCGAGCCATCATGATGAGTACGCCTTTGTTCCTCGGAGCGCTGGCGGAAGTCTACGCGGAGCGCACGGGCATGATGATCTGCGCCATCGAGGGTATTTTTCTCATCGGCGCATGGGGTGGCTTTGTTGGCGTGTATCTTTCGGGTAGTCTCATTGTCGGTCTGCTGATCGCGATTCTCTGCGGCATGACCATGGCGGCACTCTACGGTGTCGTGACGGTTTATATGAAGCAGCAGCAGGTGGTCACAGGCACGGCGCTGAACATTCTAGCCGCGGGTATTTGTGCGTTCTTCCAACGCGTGCTGTTCGGTGTGCCGACCACGCCGCTGCAGATTCAAACGCTCCCCAAAATCGCGATTCCACTGCTTTCAAAAATTCCTGTGTTAGGTCCAATCTTCTTTCAGCAGAACATCCTGACGTATCTTGCGTATGTACTGATCCCTGTTGCGGTGTTCGTTTTATATAAAACTTCGCTGGGGCTGACCCTCCGCTCGACGGGCGAAAACCCCGAGGCGGTGGACGTCGCAGGTATCAGCGTCAACCGCATCCGTTTTCTTACCGTGCTTGTTGCCGGCGCAGTTGGCGGGCTTGCGGGTTCGTTTTACACCGTGGGTTATCTTGGCATGTTTACGAGCGGCATTATAGGCGGCCGCGGTTGGATTGCGTTTGCGATTTGCTTTTTAGGCAACTGGAATCCCAAAGGCGTGGTATTTGGTACGCTGGCCTTCGGCCTTGCCGATGCGGTTGCGATCTATATTCAGGCTGTCAGCGGACATACGATCTTCCCCAATGAGCTGATCATTGCGCTGCCATACATCTTGACCATCGTGCTCACAATTGCACGCAGCAACCTCAGCGTGCCCGCCAAGCTCGGCGTGCCGTATGCCAAGGAGAACTGAAAGAATATTTAGCTTATTCGCTATTAAAAACCGTCCGATTCGGACGGTTTTTCCTTGCTTGCGGATTCCATTTAGCACAATTCGGGTAAATATCTAGTAGTTTTGCATATCTGGTGATGTTGGAATAATAGGCGGTTCATAATTATTCTGCATGTCTTGCTATTGACATTGGAAAAACCGACACAACAGAATTATTCCATCCGATCTTCTCTATACGCTTATTGAATCAGACCTAACTACTGGTCATAACCGCCATGATCATCAAACTTGTCATGACGTCGATATCATCAAACAAGTCAGTAATTACATAAAGAATATTCTCGAGGTAAACAAAGAAAAAGTATCTAACAATGCGCTGTAATCAGTCGCGAACTACTATCGAGACATGCGCTAAACAGAATTTGCAACATCCAGAAACGAACTTCATATTGCTTCAATCCGTGAACACATGAATGTCTTCCAAAATCTTTGTGCTCAGTGCCGCAACTGCTCCAACAGTTTCCACTTCTGCCCAACTGCGCCGATCAAAGAACAGCTCTAGTTTATGGTTTGATGGGTAATAAAGAAATTTACGCACTTCTTCCAGCAATGCTGCTTTAAAATATTCGTCTGCAAACGCAAAATATCCTTGAAATACGATGATTTGTGGATCGAACGTTACAAATATGCTCTTGAGAGCGGCAGCAAACCAGCGCGCAATATAAACAGAAACTTCCCGGCTAAGCGCATCGCCGGCGCCGGATGCTTCAAACACATCGGTATACTCGATGGATTCGATGGGCCGTCCGCCAAGCGCACTCTGTGCATATCGTTCGGAGTCTTGCTTCAATAAGGCACGAATGCGCTGAATGCTGACCAGCCGCTCCAGGCAACCGTGATTTCCACATTTGCAGCATTCTGCATCACTCGGGTCAACGACAATATGCCCAATTTCTCCAACCAATGAATGACATCCAAATATCATTTTCCCATCGCTGAAGAAACCGCCTGCAATACCAACGCCTGCAAACACCGTGATTGCCTGCATGTCTTCAAACAGTTCGGCATGCTCTTTCAACGATGCAAACGCCGCAATCCGCGCATCGTTTTCCACAATTGCATATCGGGCGGTAGGAAAGATCTCAATCAACCGTTGATAATCCAAGTCCTCTTCGGATGGCATTGTCATGTAAGTGAGGTTATAGCGAATACGCCCTGTTCTTTTATCAACTACCCCGCCAAGGGAATAGCATACACCCAACAGATTCTCTCGTTCCTGTTGCGAGAAAAACGACTCTGCATATGCTGCCAATGAACGGTAAATATCCTCCGGCGACTTGCTGTCGCCATGCGGGCAAAGTCCGCTCTTCAAACTCATTCCTGCTAAGTTGGTCAGGGAAAACACAAAGCCGCCTTCACGGTTTTGAATCGCAAGAAAGTACAAGTCCGGATTGAGCACATAAAGCTCCGGCCTTTTTCCGCCCAAACTACCGGACATTCCCTTTCCAAACGGTACAAGCAGCTGGTTTCCCAGAAAGTGATCAATGCTCTTTTGCACCGTCTGTCGGCTGATTCTCGTCTTTTCGGATATCTCAACCGCGGTCAAAGGCTCCCCACGTAAAAAAGACGTCAAAACAGTTTGGCGATTTTTAACCTTCAGTTCCTTTGGAATCGCAACCTGCGATGGTCGGTCTCCATTCTCCATAATGCCCCTTTTCAGACAATACTAGTTACGATAAGATGTTATGTAACCTCATTATAAACAACAAAAAACGTGTTTGCAACACAGTGGAGAGCCTCAAATTACCAATTGATGCAACAGGCCCGCGACTGCATATTCATCGCGGGCCATGCGTTGTTATTCGATCCAGTTCAGCGTTTTTTGAATTGCGGTGTCCCAGAACCCCCACTCGTGTGTTCCGTCCCACTCTTCATAGCAAAACCGTTTGAACGGCTTCTCCTGCAAATTTTTGGCAAGCTGAATATTGGATTCATGTAAAAAGTCCTGCTTGCCGCAAGTCAAATACAGCTGTAAGTGATTCAGTCGGTCAGCATTCTTATCGGCGAGCTGGAACAGATCGCTGTCGTCAGGTATGTAAACCGGCAAGCCGAAAATCGCTTCAAAGGTGTGATGGATTCCCTTTGTCTGCTCAACTAACGCAGTATCGGCCGCGATCCCCCTGATATCACATGCGCTGGAAAATGCAGCACACGCGCAAAATCGCTCCGGATAGGTCAACGCACATTTGAGAGTGCCATATCCACCCATGGATAACCCGGCGATCATCAAGTCAGAAGGGGCGGTTGAGATTCCAAACATCTGAGTTGCCAGCTGAGGCAGTTCCTCTGTCAGATAGGTAAAATATTTGTCTCCATATACCATATCATGATAGAAGCTCTTCTCCCCCTGCGGCATCAAGACCGCAATACCATGCGACTCCGCATAGCGAATGATTGAGGTTCTCATCCACCAGGCAGAAGCATTGTCTGATAACCCATGCAACAAGATCATCGTTCGTTGGGACGCCCCGCTCACCTTTTGCGCAGGTGCATCCACCCGCGCTTCTCTACTGTCCTGCGGCAGAATCACGGCAAGGCGTGTATCGATTTGCAGCGACTTCGAGTAAATCGTTCCGTCAAAAAATGCCATGTTCGTTTTCCTTAATGCTTTCGTGTATACTTTCTAACGTCAATTGCAACCGCGGCAATGATGATAAGCCCCTTCGCAACATACTGCCAATAAGGACTAAGGCCAATAAACGTCAATCCGTAGCTCATGATGTTGAAGATGATCACGCCTGCTACAACGCCGCCGACGCCGCCGATGCCGCCGCCCGCCGAGCACCCGCCTATGATGCACGCCGCAATTGCGTCCAGCTCATATCCGGTTCCATAGGATGCGGTTCCACTGCCGGTGCGCGCCGCCTCCAGGCAGCCGCCAAGCCCATAAAGGGCGCCCGCGATGGCAAACGTAAAAAGCTGTATTTTAAGTACGTTGATACCAGATACCTTTGCTGCCTCCATATTACCGCCGACAGCGAATATCTCTTTCCCCAGTACCGTTTTGTTCTGGAGAATCCAGACCAGAGCAACACAGGCCAGCGCAATCAGCAAAATATAGGGAATATCATGAAACGATCCTGAACCGATCGCTTTGAACCCATCCGTATAACTGCCAAGCGGCTGCGAATTATTCGGCTCCGCGTCCATATAGAGGTTTGCTATGCCAAAGGCAAGCATCGCTGTACCAAGCGTTGCCAGAAACGCAGGAACCTTCAATTTAGAAACTACAAGGCCGTTGAACAGACCGAAGCAAAGTCCGACCAGAATCGCAATCAGCAGAGGAACAAATCCCGGCAGCTCCGGCAGATTGGCATAATACTTGAGATAATATGTACTCTGCTCTGCAAGCGAACCCGCGATGACCGCCGTGAGTCCTACCATACGCCCGCCGGACAGGTCCGCAGAGCCGGATATGATGACAAACATGCATCCCAACGCAACGACAATGCGAACGGAGCTTTGCATCAAGATATCGCGCATCACGCGCAGCGAGAAAAATGACGGTTTGATTGCAACAACCAATACGATCATCACCAACATGATGGCATAAATCGCATTGTTCATCATAAACAGTCGGAAATCAAACTTGCTTTTCGTTTTCATAATCGGTTACTCCTTATTGTTCTCATACGAACTGGCAAGGTGCATAATCGCCTGATCCTGAATTTGGTCGCCTTCCAGGAATCCGGAAACTCTGCCTTCGCACATAACCATCACGCGGTCGGACATGCCGATAAGCTCCGGCATCTCCGAACAGACGATGATGACGCTCTTGCCCTGCTTTGCCATTTCCACCAGCAGCGAGTAAATCTCATATTTTGCACCGATATCGATACCTCGCGTCGGTTCATCCAAGATCAGGATATCCGGTTCTGTTAAGAGCCAGCGCGCCAATACAACCTTCTGCTGATTACCGCCCGACAGATATTTAATCTGCGTGCTGATCGCGGGCGTCTTAATCGAGAGCGCATCCACAAACTTTGCGGTATCCGCTTTGCGCATCTTGGAGCGCAAAAAGCCTGCTTTCCCCGTATACCGTCTGCGGTTGATGGCCTGATTTGCAATTACCATGTTTTCAACGATAGACAGCATCGGAATGATGCCTGTTTCACGCCGTTCTTCGGTCAGTAGGGCGAACCCGTTTCGGATTGCGTCTCTCGGGCAAGTGTTGTGGAGTGTTATTCCGTCCTTTATAATTTCGCCGGATTTCACAGCACGAAGCCCGAAGATCGATTCAATCAACTCTGTTCGCTGCGCGCCAATCAACCCGCCAATACCAAAAATCTCTCCCTTACGAACAGAAAAGCTGACATCCTGAAAGGATTTTGGATCTGCTGAGGTCAGTTGTCGAATCTCCAAATGCGTCTCTCCTGACGCATAGTTTCGAATCGGAAACCGGTTTGTCATTTCACGGCCAACCATACGATTGATGATGGTTCGATTGTCCAGCTCCTTTGCGGGCCAAGTGCCAACCTTAATACCATCGCGCATGATGGTAACCTCGTCGGATATCTGCAAAATCTCCTCGATCTTGTGCGATATATAAATAATTGCAACGCCTTTACTTGTCAGTTGGCGGATTATTCGAAATAAGAGCTCCGCTTCGTTTTCGGAAAGCGACGATGTGGGTTCATCCATAATGATGACTTTTGCGTCGCATGAAACCGCACGAACGATTTCAATCAACTGACAATACGAAACGGAAAGCCGCGCGAGATTTGCCTTGGGATCAATTTCAATACCAAGCCCTTGAAAGAGCGCTATCGTATCTTTGTACATCTTTTTACGATCTACCCATTTGACGCCCAGCACACGTTTATAAGGAACGCGCCCCAGCCAGACGTTTTCCATGACATTGCGGCTGCGCACAACCTGCAACTCCTGATGGATCATTGAAATGCCTGCATCGATTGCGTCACGCGTATCGGAAAGATGAACTTGCGTTCCGCCGACGAATACTTCGCCCTCGTCCGGCTGATAGATGCCGAAAGCGCACTTCATCAACGTAGATTTCCCTGCGCCATTTTCACCCATAACCGCATGAACGCTCCCCGCGTGCACCGCCAGAGACACTTTGTCCAGCGCCTTGACACCGGGAAACTGCTTGCTGATATTCCGCATTTCCAGAACAATGTTGTTTTGGTCCATGCTATTCTCCTTCGATAGACTACCAGATATAAGAAGCGCCGGCGGCCGTTAAACCGGCCGCCGGCGGCTGATTACGGCATTAGTACTTCGCGTCTGCGATGTTGCTCGCGTCAATCGGGATATAGTCGATCCAGATGCGATGACCCTCTACCTTGAATCCAGCGTTATAGTCGAGGTTTTCCGCATTCACTTCCAGACCGTTCTGGAGGCAATACATGAGGCGATAAGCCAGGCTACCCAGGGTTACCGGGTTATTCAACGCGGTACCAAGTAGTGTTCCTTCCGCAAGCGCTTCGCAGCCAACCGCGGTTGCGTCTACGCTGACCACAGGAATGCTCGGGCCATCGTCGTCAAACCAACCGGCCGCCTTCATGGCTTCGATTGCACCAAGTGCCATGTCGTCGTTTGCCGCAAATACGGCTTCCACGTCATCCGCGTTAGAAGTTAAAATCGACTGCATGGTGTTCATTGCGTCCGCACGACTGTAGTTGCAGACCGCTTCATAAACCTTGTTGGTCGTGATGCCGGCGTCTTCCACAGCCTTGATCGAATAATCGCGGCGGGCTGTCGAATCATAGTGCCATTCAAAACCGATCAGCATAACATAGTCTAACATGCCGTTGCCGTTGCGATCGGCATCGGGATGATCCTGCCAGTACTTGGCAACATAGTCACCCATGATGGTGCCTGACTGATCCGCCAGAGAGGAGATGAACCATACGTTGTCATACATGGCAAACTCTTCATCTGTCGGCGTGTTGGTGTTAAGGAAGATGATTGTCGTGCCGGCATCCTTCGCCTGCTGAATCAGGTTTGCCGTGCCCGCTGTGTCCAGGTTGTTGACGAGCAAGTAATCTACGCCCTGCGTGAGAAAAAGGTTGACATTGTTCGCCTGCGTCGGCACATCAAACGCGCTGTCCGCGGAAGAAAGCGTTAACCAGCCACTGTCGCCAGCCGCGTCTTCCAGCGTTTGGCGTGCGCTGGAGATAAACGTATCGGCAAAGTTATACCAGCAAACACCGGCGGTTGCGGGCATGATTTCGGCTGCAGCAGATTCTTCCGATGCAACTGCTGTGTCTGCGGCCGCCGACTCTGCTGCGGTGGGTTCCGTGCTTTCGGTCGGTGTAGTGGTCTTGCATGCAACCATTGCAACACACATCGCAAGAACCAATACCAGAGCTACGACTTTTTTCATTTACTTTCTCCTCCGTATTTGTTTTTATTCTAGCAGGCTGCCTGCCCGCTTTAAAGCAGGTTTCTCATTTGTCCAGACCGCGCGTGAACGATTCGTTATCCCTCTCGCACAGTTTCTTTTGCGGATATGCCGGACTCGCCATCGAGATAAACAATTGATGCCGCGCCATAGAACACACGCTTTTGTCTGCCAAAGTTCCCAAAGACGGAACCGCTTATCACTGGATCAGCTGGATAATTAAACCCTGCCGTATCCGGCCGCTCTGCGGCTACTCCGTTGAGGATTTGTTGGTCAAGATTGATAAAATCGTTCAGATAACGATCAGGGTCGAGCATGTACCCATTATGCGCTGGAAATAAGTAGTCAAAATCAGTCTGTCGAGCCAACAATCGTTCGGTATTTGCAAGATGACGGGCAATCGTCGGCAGAAAATCCGGATCGGACCGCTGTTTAAGAATTAATACCTGTCCGCTTTCCAACTCATCTCCGGTAAACAGCAAACGATTCTTATGTGCCAGAATGGCAATGCTGCCGTCGTGGTGCGCGGGAATGATCATCACCTCTAGCGTTTCGTTTCCAAGCTCAATCGTCGCTCCGTCTGTCAATATATGGGTTTCGTAATTTGGATAAGGTTTGCTTGCCGCCATTTGGGATTGCTCAAGTGAAAATGCATTTTTGCAATCCTTTGTTGATGCTTCTCCCATCCACGCTTGTTGCCACAGCCCGTTTCCGCCAGTGTGGTCAAAGTGTCCATGTGTGTTGATCACCATCACCGGAAGAGAGGTGATCTCCTCTACTACACTTCTAAGGTTTCCTTCGCCATATCCGGTATCGATGAGAACTGCTTTTTCCTTACCAACAAGTAAATATTGAAAGTTTTGCCATCCGTTTGACAACACCCAGAGATTGGAACGAATCATCCAACTGCCGTAGATGAGTCCGTGTAAAGTTTTGTTTTCGTTTTTCATATTACACCGAGATGAATTATTTTGTTACGTAATTATGTTTTCTAACTGACATATTATTTATAGCAAGATTACGAACCCTTGTCAAGCAGGAAAGTGCAAAAACAAAAAGATTTATTATTTCCTGTATAATATACAAAAAATTCTTGCAGTACTTGCATAATAGATTTCGTCGGAATGCGTGATAGAATCCCATTTTATCGTCTGCATTCAAACATGAATTTCTAACCGAAGAAGCAGTGAAACCGATTTGATTTCTGAACGGTTCTCAACCACAGTAATCCAAACGGCGAAGTTGCTTTCTCGATGGTCGGGTCGTGATTTAAAGAATCTCAATTGCGCACAATAGAGCTTTTTACATGCGTTCCAACAATTCTCGCGAATGTATTTTATTAAGGAAATTTGCTGCTTCATATATTGAAATCGAGCCTTCTTAATTGCTGAAAACAACTTGTTGAAATGTACCTGCTACCTGATGTTTAATTGATTTTTATTGCCATCAATACCGGCTTATAATCGTTAATAATCGTCAAAATGCATTCTGAATTATCCGCAAAATCGGCTATTATCCTCATTTATCGCCGTATAATAATATCGATATTTCGCATAAGTACGCACTCATAACCCGGAGGTCGTTGGTTCAAGCACATCCACTGCAACCAATAAAAACCGCCCGAAGCGGGCGGTTTTTGCGTTACAAAGGAGTTGAATTTTTGTACAGAAGCGGGATAAAACCTACTAGCTGCTGTTTATTTGATGTTTGTTGGGATGAACCCTAACATAGTTTATCTTCGATTAGGCTACTATTGAAATAAGCCCTCACAGTTAATAGTGATGCTTTATCATTTCATTATTCCAAGTGTGTAATTACACTCCTTATCTTCTGAAAAAACATTTTAATTCGGATTTGATACCTCTTTCGTAATAATATACTTCTCATGCGTCATTTGCAAAATTAACACCGTCTAATTCATTAGGTATTCCTCCGACTAAGTTACGAATCCTTTGTATTTCTCTTTTTGTTAATTCAGTCTCCAATGCAACCTGTTCATCACGTTATTATTCTTCATAAAAAACAATCATTGATTAAATTATTAATTAGTCGACTTAAAACAAATTTGATATTTGCGCCACAAAATTAGAATCCGAACGCTAACATTGCTTAGAGTAATATAGAATCAAGAGTAGACCAATGAAGCTGGCAGCACTAGAACATGGCAGCTAAATGAATATTGCTAATATCTTGATATAATCCCAAAACACAGTACTCGTGCATTGATTGATCACAAGGTTTTACCCGGCACTTCGCCTCTCCATATCTTCAAAGACATCCTAGCTTCAAAACCAATCATATCATCACGCGATGATATTTCTTCCAAAATAGCTGATGCTTGCTCAATCAAAATTCCCAATCTTAGAGCGTCTGCCGCAGCAATTGATCGTGCTTTCTCGCAATTGGAACTCATTACTAGTTGCAACACTTGTTTTCCTATAACATTATCTTGTTTCAACATATTAAATATTTCTCGATTCTTAATAGCAATTTTATTACCTCTCCTGTAATCACCTTTCATTCCCGTTTCTGCCAATACAGTGCCTGTTTCAAGATATTGATCCATCATCTCTGAGACGGTCATTGCTTTTTTCATTTCAACACTCCAAACAGTTTTAATACGTTGATACTGAATTCATATTGGCTTTCAAAACTTTGTCCTACAAGCCACTTTCTAACAATCATTAATTCAGATTAACCTTGATCAATGCTACTGTAATACACACTAATACTTCTATGCACACTAGATTCGACCGCAATAATATTGTTTGCGTTATTTATTTGTTGTGCGGAAAATCCGGATTTTCCAATTTGGCTTTGCTCAACAATATGATGCCATTGGTTGCCTTTTTGTCGAGTAAAGCTGATACATTCTTGTACCTATATTTATGATTGATTTCGAGAGTGTTTTGAAGATCATTCACGTTTTATGGATATGGAGCAAGCATCCGCTAACTGTGTTTCAGGGGAACTTATACATTTAGTCGCCTATGACTGTAGCACAATATAAACGCCGGCAACGCCGACGTTTGTTTGAAAGATGCTTAGTACGTGGTTTAAATGCCCCTTTGTGTGTCAGGTAGGTGGTCGGCAATCCCGAAAATTCGCAGCAATGTGCAGTATGTTGGGTTGCTTTAACTGTGTCAGTGAGATTTACAACTTGGCTTATCCGAGTGACTTTTTAATTGTCGCAAGGCACTCTTCGATCTGTGGTTTTATACTCAATATTTTTGAAGATAGTATAACTTTTTCTAAAATGAGCATTAATTCACCAAGAAATTCAGTCGAACTTGTAAAAGCATCTTCATTCCACATTTTCAATTCATTAGCTAGTTCAAGTTCATCATTGAGTTTTAATTCTTCACATAAAACTGACGCAAAATCTCTCAGTTCTTGGTTACTATTAAACATATTGGTCTCCCTTTCATTACGGCATATAGAAGAAGTCGAGTATCACATTAATAGGATCCGTTACCATTTCAATAGCTCCACCACCGTTTGTTCCTAAACCAGGTGCTGGTCTTGTGATAATATTTGAATTCGGTTTGACTTTACCACCAATAATAAAATCAATTTTACTAAAATCTACTCCATATCGGTCTGCATAACCTGGGTTTAGTGGATTTTCTGGTGCCCAGAATTGTCCCTCTGCAGCATTAGACCTTCCAAGTGTCCCACCACGATACACAGTCCATCCATTTTCGATACTAGTTCTTACAGTTTTTGCTTCTTTGCTAAGTGATTGGACAGCATCTCCATACGGTGTTTTTACAACGCCTGTCCCACCCTCATAGGCAGTTCCCATCCCCGCCGCCTCATCGAAATCAAATGCCGTGCTGGTGAATCCAGTCGATTCCAAAGTTGAGCCGATGTTTTGATTGAATGCGCCGGTAAAAGACTGGTACCCAAGTTCCAAAAAGCCGGAGAATAGTGCAGAGGTTATAACTTTTTGTAGGTCAACAGATCCATACGCCGTCTGCTGGCTAATCGCGCTAGAAGTAGCACCCGCTAAAGTCATTGCTACCACTTTCTCTACCGGTGTCAATATTGTAGCAGCTCGAACAGCGGATGAAAACCCTCCAGTTGCTAATCCAAAAACGCCCGCTTCAACATAGGTTGCAATAGATGTATTGTAAACCCCATCATCCACTAAATCCAATGCCGCAGTTAATGTTAAACTAATTGAATAGCAAATAATAGCTGACCCAAATATTGGGTTGCCGAATGCGGAAATTGCAACCCCTTCGGCTGCCATAGCTGCAGCATATTTGAATATTCCTTGCGCAATATCCTTATTGGCCGTTGCAGAATATAGTCCAGCAACATCACCTGCGTCGAATTTATCCATGTCAAATAGTTTCTTGAACGTCTCTTCCACTACTTCCCATGCATATGCAAGTGCCCCCGCAATACTCATCTGAAGATGCCCTGATGGATCTAGATACATGAGTGGTTCATTGGAGCAATAGGTGTAGAGATTCAGACTTAGCGGATCGTTTGCTTGCCCGGTATAGGTATCTTCCTGCAAGAATCTTGCAGTGACCGGATCATACATTCTCGCGTCAAGATAATACAATCCCGTCTCTTCGTCATACTGATAACCGCCATACAGAATGCTGTTCTCCGCTGTTCCGGTTTTTTCCAGAATATTGCCGAATGCGTCATAATAATATGTCGCAACAAGCGCTCCGCTGCCGTCCAGCAACGCCGTCACGTCTCCGTGACCGTTGTACATATAGGTGAGCGTATCCGTTCCCACCTCGCGCATGATCAGGTTTATGCCATAAACGTTCCAAGCTGTCTGATTGCCCAAATCGTCCTGTTCAAGCACAACATTTCGATATTCATAGAGGTAGTTCGTGATATCGCCGTTTACAGATTTCGACACTCTGAGTCCTTGACCGTCATATACGTTGATTATGGTATATCCGAGTGCTGTGATAGTTTGAATCAGCTGGTTGAATACATCGTAAGTGTTTGCAACAGACACGACAGGAGTCTGCGGAACGCCATTAATATAGTCTGTTGTAATTGTTTGCAGCTGATTGCCATTGTTATCATATGTATACTCGATGCTCTGGGTCGTCTCATTGTTTAGTTGAATTAACGCACCAGTTAGTCTATTCTGGTCGTCATATACATATGTTGTTACCGTCGTATCGGTGTTTAAAATGACAGTTTGACTCGCGCGATTACCCGAAGCATCAAACGTATAAGATGTCACTTGTCCGCTGGGTTCGGTCACTGTCGCTAGTCTGTTCAGCGCATCATATGTGTAACTAGTGGTTCCTTTTGAGTCAACTTTACTAATAAGGTTATACGCAGCGTCATAGGTATAGGTATAGGAATCAATCACTGTGAGATCCGCTTTTTTATTGATCAGCGTACTCAAGAGATTATCGTCAGCGTAGGTATACGTCTCACTGGATCCGTCATCATACGTTATGCATTGCAAACTCCCGTTTGCGTTGTATGCGTATACAGTCGAATTCCCGTCTGCGATTACTTCAACAAGTCGCCCGCTGCGGTCATAAATTCGCTCGACAACGTTATTTTGCGGATCGGTCGTTGTTTCCGCAACATACCCGGTTAGAAGTCCAGTTGTTATATCATAGGCATAAATGCTCTGTCCAAATTCAGGAACGGTCTTCGTAATAACTCGATTGAAATCGTCATATGTGCGGGTTGTAGTGCCCGTCCCGTCTGTTATTGTTAATAGGTTGTTATTATTATCGTATGTGTACGAAATAGTTTGACTTCCTGCATCCACCGCAATGAGTCTGCCGTGAATATCATATGTATATTCCGTCGTCACACCATTTTGATCAATTTGTGTGAGTTGCAGACCATTCGCATCATAGGTATAACTTTCAATTTTCGAGGCAACGTAGGTGTAGTTTCCCTCTGTTCCGCTTCGACCGCCGTTTTTAATTAATCTCGATACCAGATTGGCAACGTTATACTCATAGGTAGTAACATTTCCCTCACCGTCCGTGAAGGTAAGCATATTGCCGTTTTCGTCATAGGTATAGGACGTCGTTTCGTTGTTCGCGTTCGTCACGTTGATCAGATGATTCAGTTCATCATACTCGTAGTATGTCGTATTGCTTTCCGCATCGGTTTTGCTCGCAATGTTACCAACGTTATCATAGGTCTGGCTTTCAATATGATTACATGCGTCGGTCGCGCTAATCAGGCGATTATTGCGGTCATATGTATATGTATAGCTATGTCCAAGCGCATCATAACTTGTGGTTTGGACGTTGT
>QKAN01000082.1 GCA_003246365.1 Clostridia bacterium | reverse complement strand
GAAAAACCCTGTTTCGGGTCGTATCCGTCGGTTCCGATGAAAAACTTATCAACATAGAACTCTTCCGCGCATTTGCCGACGAGCGGGCCGCTCATCACCTGCGCATCCGGATCGTATGCGCCGCCGAGCAGAACCACGCGCGCTCCGGGAACAGAGCGAACATATCCCGCGATAAAAGCGGAATTCGTTATGATGGTCACATCCCGTTTTTTGCGTACCAGTTCTTCCGCGAGCATGGCGCAGGTGGAGCCGGATTCTATCATAACCGCCTCGCCGCTTTGCACCATATCCGCAGCGCGCCGCGCGATGCGCCGCTTCACCTCATAATCGAACGTCATGCGGTAACCAACGTCGTTTGGCGAAACCCGTATGGCAAAGCCATGCTGCCGGTGTAAAAGACCCTTGTTCTCTAGAAGAGCAAGGTCTTTTCGCACCGTAACGGCAGAAACGGAAAGCCGCTCCGCGAGATCGTTTACGTCCAGCGTCTCCTCACGGTTTAGCATGTCCAAAATGGTAAGACAACGTTGATTCATATCGTTACTCCGCTATTCTGTTTCATATTACGGCTGATTGCCGATCATTCGAAACCTGTTGTTACACCATTATAACAGTACCCGAAACGCTTTTCCAGTATGCCTGAAAGCAAGAAACTCGAATTTGTCCATACCGTCGCAGCATAAACCGCTATTCTTTTTTTGCGATTCTGTTACAGGACTTGCTCCGTTCTGGCGATAATATCATCCTGCGTCTGGCGGGAAAGCACATTGAAGAACGCCGAATATCCCGCAACGCGCACGATCAGGTCTTTATGATTTTCCGGATGTACCTGCGCGTCCAGAAGCGTTTCCCGGGAAACCACGTTATATTGCACATGGAATCCCTTCAGCGCATTGAAGAATGTTCGCAGAAGCATCAGCAGCTTTTGCCGATCGCGCGGGTTTTCCAGCATGCTCGGCGAAACTTTCTGGTTGAGCAGCACGCCGCCGGTTATCTTATCCGTCGGCAGTTTGCTGACGCTCTTAAACACGCTGGTCGGTCCGTTAACATCCGCCGCGTGCGTGGGCGAGCAGCCTTCCGCAAGCGGATCGCCCTTGTGTCGTCCGTCCGGCGTTGCGCAGGTGCCCGCGCCTTGCGGCACGTTTGCCGAAATAGAGCTTGTGCCCGCATAGTAGCACCCGCCAATCGGTCCGCGTCCGTAACGCGTGTTCTTATACTGTTTCAGTTCGTCGATATAGCTATCGTAGCCTTTGACAACGAGGCTGTCCACATAATCGTCATCGTTGCCGTATTTGGGCGCGGCGAGCAATAGTTTTCTGATCTCTTCCCCGCGTTCGCCTGCAAAATCGCTCAGCAGCGCGTTCCAGAGTTCCTCCCGCGTTACGCTCTTATCCTCGTAAACGCACTTTTTAATTGCGGCCAGCGAGTCGCCAAGGTTCGCGATTCCTACCTGCAAATCACTGATAAAATCATAGACTGCACCGCCTTCTTTGAGGTGTTTGCCGCGGGCAATACAATCCTCGGTCAACGCCGAGCAGAGCATATCCGGCACCTCCTGTTCCAACACCATATCTGCGCTGGAGTCGAGGATGACCGCCTGTTTGCAGAATTCGCGCACAAAAACATCCCAGGCATGCATCACGTCGTCAAACGTTTCCATATCGAGGAAATGTCCTTTTCCCTCGAACACGCGCTTTCCGCTGTCGATATCTACGCCGTCGTTCAGCGCAATCATGAGCGTTTTCGGGAAGTTGAGGAAGCTCATGCCCGTGCAGCGATATCCCCATTTGCCGGGAACGGCAACTTCCACACAACCGATGGCGCTGTAATTATAGGCGTCTTCTTTTTTGACGCCGATGTCGAGAAACGACGGAATGATAATCTCGTCGCTGTTAAACGCCGGCATGCCGAATCCACAGCGAATCACCTGAATGCACTCCTGCATAAACTCGTCGCTGAGTCCCTTGTGATAACGTACGGTCAGGTTCGGCTGCGGCAGATGACAGCGCGCAACCGAGCGCAAAATCAAATAGCTCAGTTCATTCACCGCGTCGCGTCCGTCCACGGTTTGTCCACCGACGGTAACGTTTTGATACAGCGGGCTGCCGGCGGAAAAGCGCGTATGCGACCAACTGCGAATTTTGTTGACCGTGAATGTACGAAGCCAGAGATTTTCCAGGAGTTCACTTGCCTGCTCTTCGCTCATGCCCTCCTTGCGACTCTTTTCGTAATACGGATAGACATATTGATCCATGCGTCCGTAGGAAAGCGAATGTCCGTTGCTCTCAATCTGGAGGATGACATGCAACAGCCAAACGCTCTGTAGGGCTTCGTGGAATGTTTCCGCCGGTTGCATCGGAACTTTTTTGAGAATGCGCGCGAGTTCCAACAGTTCCTTCGCGCGTTCAGGAGAAGCCGTTTTCGCCTGTTCTTCCGCAAGCGCGGCATAACGCAAGGCAAACGCTTCCACCGCATCGAGTACAATCAGAATCGAACGGTAAAAATAGCTCTTTTTCAAGTCTTCAAACGCAGCAAGCTCCAGCTTGTCCTGTTCCGCCAGAACGCGTTTGCGATAGGTTTCCAGTCCTTCGCGCAATACGCGGCCGTAGTCGACGGCGATATGCGCGTCGCCGGAGGTGATGTTGCCTTCCGTTTTGATGATACCAAGGTCATAAAAGAGCCGCGCGCGTTCCGGAAACGCCGCATACCCTTTGTCCTGCAGGGTGCGGCCTTTCCAATACGGGTAGATTTCGCGCAGAACCTGCTTGTTTTCTTCCGTGATGGTAAAGCGGTCTCCGTCCCGTTTGTTAAACGCATCCAGCTCTTTGATGACCCAATCCATCGCATACTCGGGGAAAATCGGCGCAGAGCGGTCGCTCGACGCTTGATTTCCAGCGAGAAGCGCATCCGGATCGATATAGATGCTCATATTCCGAAGAACGTTATCCAGCATATAGGCGCGGCGCAGAACCACCTGATCCTGCTCGTGCGCGCGGTAACTTTCGGTGGTGAGCAGGGCGCGCTCAACGTCCACCGTTGGCTGTGTGTCGAGCAGGCGCGCGCGGATACGCGCGGTGCGCTCGTTGAGCGAACCAAAGTATTCGTTCGGATTTCCGTATTCTTTTGCTTTTATCAGTGCTTCCATATTCTTAACCTCTCCTGAGTCTGTGATCATTCTCTTTTTCTGTTCAAATCAACCTTCGCGGACAAACTCCGCGGCGCCGATGAGTCCGATGTCCCCGCCGAGTTCGGCAAGGCGAAACTCCACCGGCAACGGTATGTGATTATATTTGTCAAACTCCGCTTTCACGCGGTCAAACAACACATCTCCAAAGTTCGTCAACCCGCCGCCGAAAACAAAGCGGTTGATGTTGAGCATTTGATAGACATTAAACGCGCAGACTGCCAGATAATGCGCGGTGGTTTCGATGGTTTCGATGGCGAGCGCGTCGCCTTTGTGATACGCCTCGAGCACATGTTCTCCGTCGGCCGTTTCCGGCGAAAGAATCGTGGTTGCGCAATAGGTCATCTGTCCGCGAACATGCGCACTCATCGCGCGGCCGGATGCATAGCTCATAAAGCAGCCCCGATTTTCGCAACCGCACATCAGACCTTCGTCCGGCGTTGCGAGCATGTGCCCGCATTCGCCCGCCCAGCCGTAGCTGCCGCGAAAGAGATTTCCGTCTATGATGATTCCGCTGCCGAGGCCCGTTCCCGCCGTGATGTACACAAGGTGGCGGCTGCCTCTGCCCGCGCCGCGCCGGTATTCGGCAAGCGCCGCAGCGTTGCTGTCGTTGTCCAGTACGATGCGCGTTTTGATGCGTTTGGAAAGATAGTCCCGCATAGGAAACTGCTTGATGCCCGGCATTGCCGAAGTCATCAGCACAACCCCGTCGTCAAACAGGATAAACGAGGGCATGCAGATGCCTACGCCGTTGATGTCCGTGTCCTTCATTCCGTTACGGTCCAGAATCGCGCGAATATTTTCAATGATCGTGTCGGAAAACGATTCTCCCGTTGCGCAGATGTCCGTTGGATGCTGCGCGCGGTCAATTCGCTCTCCCGCTGGATTAAATAGTCCGTAGGCAACTTTTGTGCCGCCCGCGTCGATTCCGATTACGTATCCGTTTCCCATAATTGCGTGTTCCTCTTTCGAAAAATGCACAGAATTGCTGGTTTTCAGCCATGTTCAGTATAGTCGCGTCGGCATGCAATGTCAACAAAAAGTGTTCTGTTTATAATTATATTACTTTCATATGAAACTATTCTCGCTGTGATTGCATAATTTGAATCAATGCGCTATGATGTTAGCGCACGGAACCCTTACCCGTTGTGCAATTCACATGATTCATCCGGCACTATACGCCGCCGAAAACACCGGCGGCGAATCATAATAAGAAGAGGTATTTCAGAATGAAGCGTTCCGAAATCAACCAGGCCATTCGCCGAATGGAGGCGTTTGCCGCGCAGCACGGGTTTGCTCTGCCGCCGTTTTGCAACTGGACGCCGGAAGAATGGCAGACCAAGAGCCATGAGTACGACGAAATCCGGGACAATATGCTCGGCTGGGACGTAACCGACTATGGCGCGGGCGATTTTTCCAAGATGGGCTTTTCGCTTGTCACCATCCGGAACGGCAACTTTTCCAAGCGGGACGCATACCCGAAACCATATGCAGAGAAACTGCTGTATATTGAAGAAGGGCAGTATTCGCCGATGCATTTCCATTGGAGTAAGATGGAAGACATCATCAATCGCGGCGGCGGAAACGTGCTCATCACGGTTTATAATTCCACACCGGACGAGCAGTTAGCAAACACCGACGTTACGCTGCATTGCGACGGCCGCTCGTTTACCGTACCCGCAGGCACGCAAATTCGGCTGACACCCGGCGAAAGCATCTCCATTCAGCCATATCTGTATCACGATTTCAACGTAGAAACCGGATTTGGTCCGGTGTTGCTCGGCGAAGTAAGCATGTGTAACGACGATGTAAACGACAACCGTTTTCTCGAACCGCTCGGCAGATTTTCCACCGTAGAAGAAGATGAACCGGCTTACCGTCTGCTCTGCAACGAATACCCCGCGTCAAAGGAATAACGGATGACAAAAATGAAACTTGCCACACTGGATGTAGACGGCACACTCGTTCGAAGCGATCTTTCCCTCTCTCCCGCCGTTGTTCAGGCGGTGCAATCGTTAAAAGATTCCGGCATGGAAGTTGCCGTAGTTACGGGCCGCACCCTCGGCGAGCTGGTTCTGTTTCGCGAGCAATTGCCATGGATTCGATATTTTGTGCTCAGCAACGGCGCCGCGGCCTTGGACGCGGAGCGCAATATTACGTTTTATGAAAAACGGCTTCCGCTTGAAATCGCGCGCATTGTAGAGCGCGAATCCCGCAAGTATTCGGTGATGACCGAGATATACGCAGACGGCATGTCGTATGTAAACAAAAGTTGCTGGGAGCATTGCGAGCGGTATACTGCGGAGTTTCTGCATCATCCGTCTCTCGCTTCCGGCCGGGTTCCGATTGAGAATGTCGGCGATTTTCTCGCAGCGCGATCAGACGATGTCGATAAGCTGTATTTCACCTTTGAACACGTCGCCGACCTTCCGAAACTGGAATCGTTCTGCAAAAACTATCCGGTAGACCTCGTCGTTTCGATTCATGACGGCCTAGAAGTCAATCAAAAAGGTGTTGAAAAAGGCAGCGGACTGCTGGCGCTTTGCGATTATCTGGGGATTTCGCCGGACGAAACGGCGGCGATTGGAGACGGCATGGCGGATATTGCAATGTTTCGCAAAGTCGGGCTCTCCATCGCGATGGAAAACGCGCAGCAGCAGGTGCGCGACAGTGCGAATCTGGTCGCGCCACATAACGATCAGGACGGCGCAGTTTGGGCGATACAGCAAATTTTAAAGGCGCGTTGACGCCACCATTTCAAAGTAATCTCGTGACTATACTATTACGACAGGAGATTGAAATCATGAAAAACCGCTTGGTATTTATCGGCAGCTATTCGCAGCCCCTCGTGCTCGGAACCGGAGAGATTGTGCAAGGCATCGGAGACGGCGTAACCGTGTTTCGCATGGACGAAGAAGGACATCTCACGCGGCTGTTCGCAATGGGAAAGCCAAACCCGACCTATCTTGCGCTGAGCCCGGACCGGCGTTTTCTTTACACGGTCAATGAGCTAAAGGAATATCACGAAGAAGCGTCCGCAGCCGTATCGGCATATGAAATCCATCCCGATTCCGGCGAGTTGACATTTCTGAACCGACGCATGACCGGAGGCGCAGACGCCTGCTATCTCACCACGGATGCCGACGGACGCTATCTGATGGTTGCGAACTACAACGGCGGAAGTTTCTCCATTTTACCGATTGCGCCGGACGGCAGTCTCGCCACCGCCTCCTGCTTTATTCAACATTATGGCCACGGGCATGATCCCGCGCGGCAGGCCGCGCCGCATGTGCACCAGATTTCTCCCGATCCTGAGGGAAAACACGTTCTTGTTGCCGATCTCGGCACGGATCAGATTAAGGTATATGGAATCGATTGGGAAAGTGGTTGCGTCGGTATCAATGCTGCCCCCACAATTATGTCGGATCCGGGCGACGGCCCGCGCCAGTTCATTTTTGACAAAAGCGGCAAATTTCTCTATGTCGTAACAGAATTAAGCAACACTGTGCGCGTCTATGCATATGACAGCGAGAGCGGAATTGCAAAATTCCTGCAAGCATTACCCACCCTGCCGAACGAGTGCGTGGAAGATACCATCAGCGCCTGCATCAAACTGCATCCAACCGGCGAATTTCTCTACGCAAGCAACCGCGGATATGACAGCATAGCAAGTTACCGCGTCCATCAGGACGGCACGCTGACCCCGCTTGGCATCATGAAAACGGAAGGCAAAACACCACGCGATTTCAACATCACACCGGACGGTCTATTCTTGCTCTCCGGTTTTCAGGATTCCAACGAGCTGATTCTTTATCGAATTGATCAGCATAACGGTCAACTCACACAAATTGAGCGCACTGCCTGCAATTCGGCAACCGCCGTACTATTCGCGGAATACGAATAAACAATCCAAGCAACAAAAGCCGCTCTTATGAGCGGCTTTTTTGTGTTTCAATAGATTACAATGCTTCCCCTGCGCCAAAATCAATGCCAATTTGCCGTCTCGCTTCGTCCAGCAGGCGCATTACGCGAAGACTCTGTTCATCAAACGCCGCCGTGGACGCGCTTGTCGCAATCATGTGAGACAGATCGTTTAGTTCATGCACCATGTTGTTTTTGACCGGGGTGAAAAGCTCTTCTGTTCGCCCGTCGCGATACAGCATCCTCAGATAGCTCGGTTGATTCAGCGTATCGAATACGAGTGTTCCGGCTTCGCCCTGCACGATGCTCGGATGCACGGAACTAGTCACCTTGGAATAGGAAATCGTCGTCTGTTGCTCACCGTAGTCGAGCAGCATCGTCCCCGATGCTTCTGTTCCGTTCGGCAGAAAGCTCGCGTGTGCGCTGATTGCCTTCGGCACGCCGAACACCGCAACGCATGTATGCAGGCAGTATACCGCGAGATCCATCAACGCGGCGTTGCCAAGCGAAGATTCAAACACATTTGGCCGTTCCCCGGCAAGAAACCTATCGTATCGCGAGGAATACTGGCAAAACTCAAACGTAGCGCGGCGAATACGCCCAACCTTATGCAGATTCTCTTTGAGCGCGGTCAAAAACGGATCATGCACGGGACGAATTGCTTCAAGCAATATGAGCCCTTTCTCATTTGCAAATTGGATCATCTTTTCCGCCTGCGCGGCGTTGATCGCCAGCGGTTTTTCGCAGAGCACGTGTTTGCCATGCGCAAGCGCCGCCATTGTGTGGCGATAATGCGCCGTGTTCGGACTGGCAACATAAACCGCATCAAGTTCCGGACTGGAGAAAAACAGTTCTTCATCGCTGAAGCAGTGTTCGATCCCTTGTTTTTCGGCATATGCTCTCCCGCGCTCCATATCGCGCGAGAATACCGCCGAAATGACGCAGTTATCGCTCATGAGCGCCGCTTCGCACATCCAGTCGCTCACAAAACTCGTTCCGATGATACCAATGCGAGTAGGATTCGCCATGTTTTCTCTCCGTTTCGCTTTTTATTCTCCCCTATTGTAGGAGCAGGTTGCTTTTCTGTCAATGGGATAACTTTATTACGTAAGTATAATTACTTTCTTTCGTAAGTCTGCTATTTACTTTTTATGTGTATTCGCGTAAAATAATCGCGAAACGAGGAATATGCCAATGTTAACCGCCCGAATCTTTAATCTCCAGAAGTTTTCCATCCACGACGGCGCAGGAATCCGCACGGACGTGTTTTTTCAGGGATGCAATCTCCGCTGCGGTTGGTGTTCCAACCCCGAAAGCCAGCCGATGGAACCGCTACCCGGCGAAAAAACAACCGAATATACCGTTGACGCATTGGTGCAGGAATTATTAAAGGACAAGCCGTTTTACGACGAAAGCGGCGGCGGCGTAACGCTCACCGGCGGGGAAGCGCTATTGCATCCGGACTTTGTTCTGGCGCTTACGGAAGCGCTCCATCGCGAGGGGGTACATGTCGCAATTGAAACCGCCGCTTGCGTTTCCGAAGAGACATTTGCCCGCGTACTTGCCGCGGTGGATTTTGCCTATATCGATTTAAAACACTATGACGATTCCAAACATCGTGCGGGTACGGGCGTTGGAAACGCGCTGATATTAAAAAACATATCTACAGCACTCAAGGGAAAAACGCCTGTTGTCGTCCGTATACCGATCATTCCCGGGTACAATGACAGCGAGGCCGACTATGCGGGATTCGCCCAAACGTTGACTTCGCTTGGCGCAAAGGAAGTGCAATTGTTGCCATTCCATCAATTGGGAGAGAGCAAATATCAGAGACTGAACCTGCCATACGCATTTGACGGCATCAAGCAAATGAAAAACTCAGATGTATCTGCTTTCGCTGTCGCTCTGGAACAAGCAGGCTTGCAAGTGCAAATCGGCGGATAATCAGCTTAATATGTGATTCTCTTTCATTCAAATTAAAAAAGGCTGTTCCGATGTGCCGGAACAGCCTTTTTTGTCGATATTTCTTAGCCGAGTTTGCCGAGCAGGAAGATCGGAAGTGTCATCTGTTCAATCTGTCCCTGCAGTTCTTCAATCTCGTCCATATGGCGGTCCTCATCGTTTAAAATCTGTACAAGGATGTCCCGCGTTGCATAGTCGAGCAGCTCTCCCGCGAGGACAATCGCATCGTTATATGCCTTAATCGCGTCCACCTCGGAGAGACGGTCGTTTTCAACCTGTTTGGGTACGTCCGCGCCGATGTGCATCTTTCTCAAATCGCTGACAATCGGAATCCCTTCCAGGAACAATATTCTTCCAATGAGCTTTTCTGCATGCTTCATCTCGTCAATCGCGCGCTTCTCCGCGATATCATGCAGTTTGCCATAGCCCCAGTCTTCGCACATCTCCGCGTGGACGATGTACTGGTTGATTGCGGTAAGTTCATCCGCGAGCAGAGAGTTCAACGTGTCGATCAGTTTCTGGTTTGCTTTCATAAGTAACTCCCTCCGATGAATTTGATGATTGTTGTGTTCTGTTCAGGCGGTTGCCCGCCGTCGTTCCTTCCTCACTTTTTATCAAAACCGCTTACTATTAATTCCAGTTTAGACCTATTTACCCGAAAAATCCATACCAAATCACAAAATAGTATTAATTATCAATTTATTCCAAATCACATTCATCTGAATGCATTTATTTATCTTATAAAATGAAAAAACTTGCGACATAATAAGCCTTTTTGCACCAACATTCTTTTTCACAAAAAAGAGAATAAAAAAGAAGCTTAGACTAAGACAAGCCTCTTCGCGCCGACATTCTATTTCAGAAAAAGAGAATAAAAAAGAAGCTTACACTAAGACAAGCCTCTTCGCGCCAACATCTCTTTCCAAAAAAAGAGAATAAAAAGAAGCTTAGACTAAGACAAGCCTCTTTGCACCAACATTCTCTTTCCTAAAAAGAGTATAAAAAAGAAGCTTACACTAAGACAAGCCTCTTCGCGCGAACATTCTCTTTCCTAAAAAAGAGAATAAAAAAGAAGCTTACGTCATTGTAAGCCTCTTCGCAGTTCTATTCGGTTGTGTTTTTCAGCCTCGACCCCGGATTCGCCCTCTGGTGGATCTTTTGCCTCCATCGGGTCGAACCGTTCCGCTGGTTATTGGTTACGCCGCGTAGATGCGCGAAGAGCCCATGGTTTCGTCGAGGCTTCTGCCGTCTTCCATCATAAACCGGATTAAACGGACTGTGTCCCGCTCTGAGCTGGTTTCGACGGAAAGCTTCGTGATGCCGTTCTGCGTATCGAGCAGAAGATTCTGCACAAAGCTGTTGCCCTTGAGTTCTTCCGGTTCACGTTCGGCAACGATCAGTTTGACCGAGCCTTCGCTGTTGTTTACGATTTCGAAGAACCGCTTCAGATTCGTAACATTGATTTTCATCATAGTACTGTTTCTCCTTTCTTTTTATTTCGCTGTCATTATACGATCTATTTTCAAAAAATGCAACTATTATTCCGCTTTATATTGTGACTATTCTACCATAACATCAATAATGCGTAAAATAAATGTGAAACCACTGTGAATTCTGGATTTTATATCTAAAATTGATCGATTATGTATGCCGTTTTTTGATACATAATCGGTGTATTTTCCGCAATTTTTACTTTTCCCAAAAACACCAATAGCCGCTGACTACTGTCATACGGCGTATTTTACGTTATTCAGTTCGTGTCGTTTCGCGTCTCTGCCGGACAATGTTGCCCGGTTGCGAGGTGATTTGTATGAAATCGATCTGCAAATCACCATTGGTTACGAAGCCAATCATGCATCGGCTTTTATTATTATAAACCGTTAATACGAAGTATGCCAGTGTTTTGGAGAATATTTTTTAAACCTAATCTGAAAAGTTGAAAACACAGGTTAACTAAACAAAATGATCGCAAATAAATTTTATTCTCCCCGGTTACAGCACTCTGGAATATTGAATCCCTGAATTTTTCAAAATGATTTGAAATTTGTTCCGATCTCCGCGCGCCAATTCAACGCAATATTCAAAAATCTCACCCGCCGTATTCTTCGAAATTCGTTGAACGCGGAACGCCGCCTCCCCTGCGCGCATATGCAGCAAATCTGCGTCCCGTTTACTCAGCGTAACCGCCTCGTAAACTTCAACTGCTTCTTGCGGAGAAGAACCGGAGCACTCGCGAATCGTCGCATAGAGCGAATCGTTCAGTTGCTCTTTGTGAAGCGTCGGGCAAATACGCGTCGGTATATACGCCGTTTCAACCAACAACGGCTCTCCGTCTCCCATGCGTAACCGCTCGATGCGAAACGCCGTTTCACCGGAGGATAGACGAAGTGTCTCTGCTATTTTCGCCGGCGGGTGTACAGTTGTAAACGAAATTACCTTAGAGCTTGGCGCAAGGCCGAGGCCGACCATCTCCGTCGTGAAATTATAAAGGTTGTTGATATTCCGCTTGAGTTTCGGTTTGCAAACGCGCGTACCAACTCGTTTTTTGCGAGCGATTACGCCTTCGTCTTCCAGCATTTGGAACGCCTGCCGAACGGTAGAGCGACTGATTCCAAGTTTTTTGCATAAAGACGTCTCCGTCGGCAGCGCATCACCTTCGCGCAGTTCACCCGAGGAAATCCGTGAGGAAAAATAATTTGATAATTGAAGATAGACAGGCGCGTCGTCCGTCCATTCGATATGCATCTGGTCCCAGTCCATTTTGCTCTCCCTTCGCGCTGTCCACCGCCACGGCGAATGAACCGTTCGTTCTTATTCGGCAATCAACGCTGTTGCACATTGATACTCGCTACAGAACCCATACAATTCTAAATCATAGCGGCTCATTTGACCCGGTTCTTTACCGCTTAATTCCTCTATTATACACGATATGCGTTACGCTGCAACGAAAAATCGGCTTGTTTACAGGAAATTTGAGTGTTCCTACAGTGTTTATAGCCGTCTTACTGTATTGTCACAAAGTATTTGCATGTCGACCGTACAAAACAGAGTAACACTGTGCCGAACTGGTTTTTTACCCAGCTCAAGTATTATGCAAGTTTGCCGCAAACGATCATTCAGACGTGAAAATCGCCTAATTTGATTAAACTTAATCGTTTACGTTCATTTTTTCAGGCACGCTCTTGAATTTGATATTTCTTTCGCAAAGCGAGACAAAATCAATACAAATCGTTCGCACAAACACGTAATCTGCCAAAATTTTACAATTCTTTGGAGTGTTTTTCAACTCTTCTTGTCTTGACAATCAATATCTTGCAGATTATAATCAAAGAACGAAATCGTTTAAGCCAATTTGAATTTTACTTATTCTTTTTTCGATTTTATCCATTAATCATTTTCAGGTTCTTCTCGCAGAATGGTCTGTAATTTTCATGTGCAGCAGGGGTAAACATGGTTACGATCAAAGATATATCCGAACGTTGCGGCGTATCGCGCGCAACCGTCAGTAAGGCGCTCAACGGACATACCGATATTGGCGCGGATACCATCGCGCAGATTCGCAGGGTTGCCAAGGAAATGGGCTACCTGCCGAATGCGACGGCCCGAACGCTCAAGCTCGGTCGTTCGCATAATATTGGCGTGTTGTTTGTCGACAAAACTGCCTGCGGACTTACGCACGAATACTTTTCTTCGATTCTCGACAGTCTCAAGGTGGAAGCGGAGCGGCGCGGATACGATATTACGTTTATCAGCAAAGACATCGGCGAATTTTCGATGGATTACTATGAACACGCGAAATACCGCAATTGCGACGGCGTAGTTATCGCTTCGGTCGATTTTTCCGATCCCGCCGTCATCCGGCTTGTTTCAAGCGAAATCCCGACCGTCACGTTGGATTTTGTCTTCGATAATCGAACCTCTGTTCTATCGGACAATATCGGCGGCATGTCCGCGCTCGTCAACTACGTTTACGAAATGGGGCATCGTCGAATCGCCCTGATCCACGGCGAGGATACGTCCGTTACGCAAAAGCGACTCATCAGTTTTCATAAAACATGTTCCAGCCTTGGCGTTCATGTGCCGGAATACTATATTCAGCCGGCGCTTTACCATGATCCGAAATCCAGCGGTCTGGCAACGCGAGAATTGCTTTCGCTCTCCGACCGGCCGACATGTATCCTGTATCCGGATGATTTTTC
>QKAN01000228.1 GCA_003246365.1 Clostridia bacterium | reverse complement strand
GCCGTCCTGTGCCTTGTGTTTTTTATTTGGCTCTATCCGCTCAAGATTGTAGACGAGAGCATGGCGCCCGCGCTCAGCAGCGGCGAAGTGGTGCTCTGCGACCGGATCGGCAAGTTCATCCGCATGCCGGAGCGCGGCGATATCGTGCTGTTCTCTACCAAGGACGGGCTGTTCATCAAGCGCATCGTCGGCATGCCCGGCGAGACCGTGGAGCTGGTGGAAGGACACGTTTTCATCAACAGCATTCCGCTCGACGAGAGCAGCTATGCCGTCAACTATGTTGGGGACATGCCACCCGTCGAAGTACCCGCGGGCAGCGTCTTTGTGCTCGGCGATAATCGAGACGAGATGTACGACAGCCGGCTCGAAACCGTCGGCAGCATTCCCTTCGACAAAATACAGGCTGTCCTTCGCCTCCGCGTTTCGCCGTTTAGCAGGGTGACATACTTTTCTTGACCTTCTTTTCTTGAAAGAAAAGAAGGCAAAAGAACTTACACTTTAAAAGTACAAGATTTTCTCACTAGAATTGAATTGAAACAATGAAACTAAGCTTTTCTGAGAAGAAAGGCTTTTTTGATTGCAAAAGATTCGATTTTCTATATAATGGAACAAATTAAAGCATAAAAGAGGCAATGCCAATGTTGATTCGGAAAGCGGAACAGAAAGACCTGCAGGAACTGCTGAATATCTATAATTACGAGGTGGTCAACGGGGTTTCCACCCTGGACCTCAATCCACGCACGCTTGCCGACTGGCAGCTTTGGCTCGACCGGCACAATGTAGAAAACCACCCCCTCTATGTTGCGGAGATCGACGGACGCGTCGCGGGCTACAGCAGCCTTTCTTCCTATCGCGAGAAGGAAGCGTATAAGTCCACCGTCGAACTTTCGATCTATATCTCTCCCGATTACCGCAAGCGCGGCATCGCGACCGAGCTCATGGCGTTTATCCTCGACCTAGCGAAAGCCGACCCGCGCACACACACGGTCGTCTCTGTCATCACCGCCGGAAACGAAGCAAGTTGTAAGTTGCACGAAAAGTTTGGGTTCGATTTCTGCGGTACCGTGCCGGAGGTCGGCATGAAGTTCGGTAAGTATCAGGATATTGTGACGTATAGCCTGTTTGTTTGAGACTATTGAATAATAAAAGAGCCGTTTCGCGTTGTGCGATGCGGCTCTTTGTTTTTATGCTTCTGTTTGCTTGACGGCCTTGCCCGGCAGGAGAGAAAGAATCAATAGAACGATACACACCGGCACCATCACCCAGCTGCCGACGCTTCCGGGCGCGGTGCCCGTGGTGACGATCGGCTTCATCTGCCCGATGACGATGCGCATGGCGTATTCGATGATCAACAGCACATACATCACCGGAATCAGCGACTTATATTTGACGTAGACGCCGATATACACCAGACCCATCAGCAGCTGCGCAAGACCCCAGAAGGAGAAGATCAGAATCACCGTCGCTGCGGACTCCGTGGAGTAGGCGTCCAGCGGGATTGTCGCGATGCTCTGCGCGCCGCCGTCGGGTGCAAATACATGGATCAGGCTGCGGACGATCGTCACCACCGTGATGATCAAAAACGCATATTGCGAAATCTTCTTGCCGCGGAAGCAGTTGTCGATCTGATCCGGTAACAGCTTGATTCTTTTGATTTGGTGCTTCTCCATCACATTTCTTCCCTCTGTCATAGATTACGTAAGAGATTTTACCGCAAAATGATGAACCGAGCAAAAAGAATGCACCGATGAGCGGTGCATTTTGTTTCCCGTGAAACAATCAGAACTCGATTCCCTTTCTCGCCTGGACACCCTTTTCATACGGATGCCGGACGAGCTTCATCTCGGTGATGTAGTCCGCGCGATCAAGAAGGGCTTGTTCCGGATCGCGTCCCGTGATGACCAGCTCGGCATTGCCGTGGTCGTCCAGCAGGGACAGCACCGCCTCCCGGTCGATCAACCCCAGCGATAATGCGGAGCAGAGCTCATCCAACACGAGAAGCGAACACATGTTTGCTCTAGCAAGTTGCGTCACTTCCGCGAGGGTTTTGTCGTGCATCTCGCGTACTGTTTTCTTGATCTCGTCGCTCATATTTGGGAAGAACCCGTGCGGCAGTTCGTTGCGGTAGATCGGCACGCCAAGGGTTTTCAAGCTCGCGAGCTCGCCGGTTGGCGTACTTTTGAGAAACTGCGCGAGCACCGCCTTGCCGCCCGTGCCGACATGACGGCAGATCAGCCCGATCGCTGCCGTGGTTTTTCCTTTTCCGTCTCCGCAATAGATGTGTATCATATGGATTCCTCCAAATAACTCGCAATGTTATCCACATTTTACGCCAAAGTTGTGGAAAAAGATACTCGCGCTCGCGCAACACATAAAAACGCTTCTACTCATCAAAGAGAGAAGCGTTTGAGTCGGGGCTTTCTATTTATTGCAAAAATCTAGAAGGGTTGGTTGATTTGTATTTACAGATGCGATTTCTTTTGATATCGGCGTATCGTCGGCTCCGTGCCTTCGCGGACGCGGCGATAGTTCTCCGAATGCTTCAGAATCAGGCACAGGCAGGGAACCAACAGAATTGAACAATTCAGGCTGCTTTGCGTTGTTAACCCGTATGTAAAGGGGAACATCGCTGCGGCGGAAACGGGCAAAGCCCAATGATAGTTCACCAGAAACGCAATCGCAAATCCAATCAACAGCAGGACGAGAAAAAGCTGGTAGTCCAGCGCAATGACAACGCCGGCGAGACACGCAGAACCCTTTCCTCCCTTGAAGCCCAGGTTAAACGGGAACATATGCCCCAGCATGACCGTGCTTCCGGCTAGTATGCCCGCAAGCTCAAATTGAGGAAACAGCGCCTTTGCAAGAATGACGGCGACATATGCCTTACTAATATCCAAGAACAGAACCAGCACGCCGATGACTTTCCCGAGCGTTAGAAATGCATTGGTTGCGCCGAGATTTTTTGTGCCTTCCCGCCGCAACTCAATTTTCTTGTATCTGGAAATGATCCACGCGGGATTGATACACCCAATCAGATATCCAAGCAGCAGAGAAACAGGAATATCATACATATTGGAGCAGACTCCCTTCTCGGCAATTGCTGCCGAATACTGACCAGACGATGTGAAGCGATCGAATTCTTCTGAAGAACTATACTATTTCTCAACATTTTACGACATATCTGTGGAAAAAAGCAAATACGGCTGAAACATTCGATTTCATCGCTCAGTAGAGTCAATCAAAACCGTCAATTTGCGGATTCTCAACAAAGGAAAATCTTCTGTTGCATTGTGACGATAACGCACGATATTTCGCAGATTTCTTAACCCGCCGTTCGCGGGAGATTCACAGCCGGTTCACAACCAAATCGTGTAAAATATGCTAGTATGTGTGAAAGGTCCCATCTTTTATCATATAAGTGTTGTTATTTTTGGTTGAAAGGATGGACCGTCATGACGAAAAAATCCTTGCGAGCGGCGGCGCTGCTGCTCTGCGTGCTCACGCTCTCGATGGCCTGTGCCTGCGGCACCAAATTTGTCGGCGAGGAGCAGGCGAAGAAGTCCG
>QKAN01000207.1 GCA_003246365.1 Clostridia bacterium | reverse complement strand
AATGCCTGTTGAAAAGCGAGGTTTGCTGCGCGAATCATTTCCGCTCGGCTTCCATAATTCAGCGCAATGTTCAAGTTTAGTCCGCTGTTGGACTCAGTGCGCTTTATCGCGCGTTCAATGACGGAACGAACCGGGGCGTTAAACGACTCATAAGCGCCGATTATGCGAATCCGTACGTTATTCGAATGCAGTTCATCAATTTCGCTCGTGAAGTATTCAATTAGCAGGGCCATTAATGTTCCGACTTCATCTGTCGGTCGTTTCCAATTTTCTGTTGAAAACGCGTATAGCGTAAGCGATTCAATACCAAGATCGGAAGACATGCGAATGATTCCGCGCAGGCGGTCAACGCCCGCGCGATGGCCAGCACTGCGCGGCAAATGGCGCTGTTTTGCCCAGCGGCCATTGCCGTCCATAATGACGGCTACATGCTTCGGCATCGCCTCTTTTACAAGGCCAAACGCCTTTATTTCTTCATCGCTATACTTCGACATAGTCCCCCGCTACAGATAGAGGTGCAGAGCGAAAGTACCCTGCACCTTAAACATTCGCTTCATTCGGTTTCATTCGAAACTGCGCATATGAGAGCACTGTATGGTTCTCATCCGTGTTTTCCTGACGAATTACACGTGCTTCTGTTTCGCCTTCCACGCCCTTCTTGGATCGAATTTCCAACGTGGAAATAGTAACGCCGTCCCGTTCGAGTTTCTCTTTTGCAAGTTCCAACGGGAGCCCCAGAACATTGATCAAACTGAGAGAATCTCCTTTTCCTTTGCGGCAAGGACTGCTTCAATCTCTTTGATCTGCTCGTCCGTCAGCTTTTGAACTTTGTCGTCCAAGGACTTACGGTCGTCTTCAGTGATAACCTTGTCCTTTTCGTCTTTTTTAATTTGCTCGTTCGCATCGCGGCGAATTGCACGGATTGCAATTTTGCTCTCTTCGCCGTATTTTTTTACGACTTTTACCAGATCTTTTCTGCGTTCTTCGTTGAGTTCCGGGAACATCAAGCGAATAACTTTTCCATCGTTCGACGGATTGATGCCAAGATCGGATTTTTGAATCGCTTTTTCAACTGCGGGAATCGCTTTACTGTCCCAAACAGCGATTAAGAGCATACGCGGTTCCGGCGTGGAAATATTGCCGAGCTGCTGAATCGGTGTAGGAGTTCCGTAATAATCGACCAAAATACGATCGAGCACCTGAGGATTTGCGCGCCCTGCGCGAAGACCACCGAGCTCAGTTTTGAGTACGGTGATGGTTTTATTCATACGTTCTTTCGTGCTTTCAATAATATCGCTAGCCATGTTCTATTCCTCCTGTACGCTTCTTATTCTACTATAGGTGATACATCGGATTCAAGCATGATCTTAACTGCATTTTTTGAGTAAAGAAAGCCCGCCTTAAAACGACGCTAAAACACGCCGTAAAAAGACGGGATTAATAGATATTATTCTTTTTCTACAATATGCGTTCCAATTGAGTCGTCATCAAAAACCAACTCAATTTGATCAAGAGCAAATGCACGAATCGGTATTTTTTGCTCTTTACAAAGTGTGATTGCCGTCAAATCAGTTGCGCGCAGATTCTCTGAAACGACGCGGTCATAGCTGATTCTACTATAACGAATCGCATTCGGATCTGTCTTCGGATCTGCAGAATAGATTGCATCGATATTTTTCGCCAATAAAAGCGCGTCAGCGCCAATTTCCGCTGCACGCAATGCTGCCGCTGTATCCGTAGAGAAAAACGGACAACCGCTGCCGCATGCAAAGATAACCACTTTGCCCTCGTCGAGCGCTCTTCTGGCGCTGCGCGCAGAAAAGGAATCGCAAAAGCGTTCCATGTCAACGGCGGATTGCACGATGGTTGGAATGCCGGCCTGCTCAAGCGCATCCTGTAAGGCGAGCGAATTGATCGCCGTAGCAAGCATGCCCATATGGTCTGCACGGTTTCGCTCCATGCCTTCCGCACTTCGTCCACGCATAATATTGCCGCCGCCGACAACAATGCCGATCTGCACGCCTTTTTCTCGTACGATTTTAATTTTTTGAACAGTTGCCAATACAGTTTCCCGACAAATAATGGACTGTTCCGAGGATAAGGCTTCCCCGCTGATTTTGAGTAATACGCGATGATACATACTGTTGATTCGCCTTTCGTTATTCATAAAACGCTGAAAAAAAGGAACACGTTGCCGTGTTCCTTTGAGGCGTTACGCTTTCGTCTGGCACATAACTTCTTCTGCAAAATTGCATTCGCGCTTCTGCAGGCCTTCGCCCATTTCATAACGGGTGAAACGCTTGATCGTAATTTTTGCGCCGAGATCTTTCGAGGTCTTTTCCAGTACGCTTGTGATCGACATCGTGTTGTCTCTTACGAACATCTGCTCAAGCAAGCAGATTTCCTTGTAGAACTTCTCGATACGACCGGTCAGCATCTTTTCGATGACTGCGGCAGGCTTGGGCTTCTCTTCGTTGAGCGCCATGTTGCGGTTGATTTCTTTCTCATGCTCCACCTCTTCGGCGGGAACTTCGTCACGCGTGAGGTACAACGGACGCGCAGCTGCAATGTGCATTGCCACGTCGTGCGCAACCTGCTTGAGCTCCTCGTTTCCCTTGAGGGACGCCGGCGCATCAACATCAACGATAACACCAATTCTTCCACCGAGATGGATATAGGTGTCAATAACGCCTTCATAGCGGACAAAACGGCGAATGCTAATTTTCTCGCCAATCTTCGCTACGAGTTCGTTCAACGTATCGCTCACCTTTAAGCCGGGAGCATAAATTGCTTCCTGTGCGAGCAGCGCGTCAACATCGGCAGGATTCTGCTTGCCAACCTGTTCGGCGAGCTTCGCGACATAGTCATGAAACTCGTCGGTTTTGGCAACGAAGTCGGTTTCGCAGTTAACTTCGATAATGACCGCAACACCGCTGTCTGTGCAGTTGTAGCTGCCAACAATACCTTCCGCTGCGATTCTTCCAGCCTTTTTGGCGGCCGCTGCGAGACCTTTCTCGCGGAGGTAATCTTTTGCTTTTTCAAAGTCGCCGTCACATTCAGTGAGCGCCTTTTTGCAGTCCATCATTCCGGCTTGCGTCAGTTCGCGCAGAGCCATTACGTCTTTGGCGGTAAACATGGTATATCCTCCTTCGCTAAAGCGTTATTCTTTCACTTCTTCTTCCGTCGCCGCTTCTTCAACGTCGGACATTTGCTCGCCCTGATGTCCCTCAATCACGGCGTCCGCGATCTTGGCAGTGATGAGCTTGACTGCGCGGATAGCGTCGTCGTTACCAGGAATGGGGTAATCAACTTCGTCCGGGTCACAGTTGGTGTCGATGATTGCAACGATCGGAATTTTGAGCGTACGTGCTTCGGCAACAGCAATGTGCTCTTTCCGCGGGTCAACGATGAAGAGTGCACTGGGCAGTTTCTTCATGTCTTTGATGCCGCCAAGGTTCTTCTCGAGCTTTTCCTGTTCGGCACGAAGCTGAATGACTTCCTTCTTCGGGAGGAGATCAAAATCGCCGCTTTCTTCCATCTGCTCAATCTGACGCAGTCGGGCGATACGGCCCTGAATGGTCTTAAAGTTGGTGAGCATACCGCCGAGCCAACGCTGATTGACATAAT
>QKAN01000231.1 GCA_003246365.1 Clostridia bacterium | reverse complement strand
AAATAATACGAAAACCCGTCTGATTTTTCTGTTTAGAATGGAAAACAGACCATAAAGCTGTATTGTAGATATAGAAACACTTGTCATGAAATCATTTCAGCAATCAAAAAAATGACCGGCCAAGTATGGAATTCGTTTACAGATCGAAAAACATGATGCAATATGGAATCTTTTATTTCATCGAAAAACTATATAATCAAATTGGCAAATTCGTTTAATAGGGGTTGAGACAAGACAGATGATCGATCTATCGAAATGGGAGCAAATCGCATCTGCACAAGTGAAAAACAGAAAACAGCTTGCGGGAAGACTCGGCGGAAAGATCGCGATCGTGACCGGCAGCGCGCAGGGATTCGGTAAAGGCATTGCACAAGCGCTGTATCGCGAAGGCGCGTGCGTTGTGATTGCCGACCTCAACGAACCGCTGGCAAAAACGGTTGCGGCTTCGCTTGGCGAGCGGGCGGTTGCCGTTATGGCGGACGTGTCCAGCGAGGAGAGTGTTGCGGGGATGATCGCCGCCTGTGTGGAAACATTCGGCGGCTTGGACCTGTTCATTTCAAACGCGGGCGTGCTCAAGGCCGGCTCGCTGGATGAGATGGAGAAAAAAGATTTCGAGTTTGTAACCAGCATCAACTACACTGCGTTTTTTACCTGTGTGAAATACGCCCAGCGGATCATGAAGGCGCAGTTCGCGGCGGACAATAGCTGGATGGGCGACATTATAGAGATCAACAGCAAATCCGGCCTTGAAGGCAGCAACAAAAACTTCGCTTACGCCGGCGGAAAGTTCGGCGGCATCGGACTGGTCGAAAGTTTCGCGCTGGAGCTTGCGCCATACAACATCAAAGTTAACGCGGTCTGCCCCGGCAATTATTATGACGGGCCGCTCTGGAGCGATCCGGAGCGAGGATTGTTTGTGCAGTATCTGCGTGCTGGAAAGGTGCCGGGTGCAAAAACAATTGACGACGTGAAGCAGTTTTACCTCGGCAAGTCGCTCATCAAACGTGGTTGCCTGCCGGAAGATGTGGCAAAGGCGATTTTCTACGCCGTGGAACAAACCTATGAAACCGGTCAGGCTATCCCCGTGACCGGCGGACAGGTAATGCTCCGATAACACATAAAAAAACATAATTTTTACGCAAGCGGATGGCCAAACGGTCGTCCGTATTGTACGAATCAAGGAGAAGACCAGATGAAAACAAAAGCGGTGCGCCTGTATGGCGTAAACGATATTCGATTGGAAGAGTTTGAACTCAGCCCTGCTGGGGACGACGGGGTGCGGTGCAAGGTAATTTCGGACAGCCTTTGCATGTCCAGCTATAAAGCAGTTTCGCAGGGCGCGGCGCACAAACGCGTGCCGGACGACGTCGCGAAGAATCCTACGATCATCGGACACGAATTCTGCGGGATTGTGGACGAAGTGGGCAAGAACTGGGCGCACAAATTCAAAAAGGGCGACGGATTTGTGATTCAGCCCGCGCATTCCTACAAAGGCTCTCTCAGCGCGCCGGGTTATTCCTACAGGGAATGCGGCGGGGACGCGACGTATGTCAACATTCCGTGGGAAACGCTGCATATGGACTGTCTGCTTCCGTACAACAGCGACGTCTATTTCTACGGCTCGCTTGCGGAACCTATGAGCTGCATTATCGGCACGTTCCATGCGATGTATCACACCAGAGACGGCGAATACACGCACGACATGGGTATCGTGGAAGGCGGAAAGATGGCGCTGCTCGCGGGCGTTGGACCGATGGGACTCGGCGCGCTGGATTACGCGCTGCACTGCGATCGCAAACCAAAACTACTGGTGGTAACGGACATCGACGACGCGCGGCTGGCAAGAGCGGAGAGCATCTATACGGTTGAGCATGCAAAAGAATGCGGCGTAGAGCTGCACTATGTGAACACCGGCAAGCTCGAAAATCCGGTCGCCGCGCTGCGGGAAATTTCCGGCGGCACGGGTTACGACGACGTAATCTGCTTTGCGCCGGTGAAGCCGGTTGTGGAACAAAGCGACGGTATCCTCGCGGTGGATGGCTGTCTGAACTTTTTTGCCGGTCCGGGAGACACGCAGTTTTCCGCGATGATGAACTTTTATAATGTTCACTACAACCGCACGCATGTGACGGCGACGAGCCACGGCAACACGGACGACATGCGCGAGGCGATTGCCATGATGAACGCGGGAAAACTCAATCCGGCGGCGATGATAACGCACATTGGCGGACTGGACTGCGTCGTGGAGACAACAAAAAATCTGCCGCATATTCCCGGCGGCAAAAAGCTGATCTATACACAGATTGAACTGCCGCTGATCGCGATTGCCGATTTTGCGGAAAAGGGAAAGACGGAGCCGATGTTCGCCGAACTCGACAAAATTGTCAAAGCACATAACGGGCTTTGGAATGCCGAAGCAGAAAAATATCTACTAAAAAACCTGCAGAATTGATTATGAAAGAGAAGATTAGTATTGCAATTTAGCAGAAAATTTTGATGTAAAGCGAAACTCCGGCAAAACAGCCGGAGTTTTTTTGAACGGAGTCATAATAAAACAAAACAACGCTACAATCTCGCCATACTGTCAAGATACGATAACCACGAGTAAATTTATTCGATTAGGAGATATCGTTTATGAATCGGTTCGGGAAACGCGCTTTGATTGGTACGCTTTGCGTATGCATGGTTACCGTATTTGCGCTGTCCGGGTGTTCAACCGCGAACACGGAAGAGACGGCAGCGGCAACGGCAACTGACGCGCAAACCACGGTAGTCACAACAGACACGACATATGTACAGGTGCAGAGCATCGATGGAACCACCGTTACGGCTTTGGTTGGCACCATGTCGCAGCCTTCCGCGCAGACGGACGGCAGCGCGCCGCAGGGAACGGCGCCGGATATGGCTTCCGGTTCCGGGGACACCTCAACACCACCGGATATGGCCTCCGGTTCCGGGGACACCTCTACGCCGCCGGATATGCCTTCCGGAGACGGCAGCAGTTCGAGCGGGCAAGGTGCTCCGGACATGCAGAGCGCACCGGATGGACAAAGTGCACCGGATGGACAGAGTGCACCGGATGGACAAAGTGCCCCGGATATGCAAGGTGCGCCTGATGCAACAGGCGGCATGATGGGATTTACCGCGGGTACAGAAACGATTACCTTTACGATTGACGATACGACGACCATCACCAAACAAAGCGGCGCGGATACAACGGAAGCGACCGCGACCGATCTTGCGGTTGGAGACATACTGGCGCTCACGCTGACAAGCGAAAATGTGGCGCAGACGATCGTCATTCAATCCAGCGGCAGTGCGGATATGACCGCAAGCCAGCCGGGCGCGACATTCGGCGGTAGCGACACCGTTACAAACGGCACATCGGTGACGACCATCGACACCGATTCCGACATCAGCGGAGAAACGTATGCTTCCAGCGGAGACGACGAAAACGCGGTTCGAATCGACGGCGCTACCGTTACGCTCAGCGATATTACGGTCAACAAGACGGGCGGCGCTTCCTCCAACACCGAAAACGGCGACTTCTACGGCATGAACGCGGCGCTTCTGGCGCTCAACGGCGCAACGGTAACCATCTCCGGCGCAACGGTGACCACGGACGCGGTAAACGGCAACGGCGTGTTCAGCTACGGCACGGGGACGACGGTGAATATTTCGGATTCCGTAATCCGCACCAGCATGAACAACTCCGGCGGTATTCAGACCACCGGCGGCGCTACGATGAACGCGACAAATCTCGATGTTGAAACCGAGGGTAACTCTGCGGCGGCAATTCGCTCCGACCGCGGCGGCGGAGACGTGAACGTGACCGGCGGAACCTATGTAACCAACGGCACCAGCAGTCCGGCGGTTTACAGCACGGCGGATATTACGGTTACCGACGCAACGCTGACGGCAAACGCTTCGGAGGCGGTCGTGGTTGAAGGGCAGAACTCCGTTACGCTCAACAACGTTACTCTCTCGGGCAACATGCAGGCAAGCACGGATGCAAGCGAAAACGTGCAAAATATTATGATTTATCAAAGTATGTCGGGCGACGCAGAGGTCGGACACTCCAGCTTTACAGCCACCGGCGGCAGCATCCTCGCAAACGCAGGCGATATGTTCTATGTGACCAACACGACCTGCACCATTTCGCTGACCAACGTGGCGCTCACGCTGGCAAACGAAAACCTGTTGACCGTTGCGGGCAACTCCAGCTCCCGCGGGTGGGGTACGGAAGGCGCAAACGGCGGAACTTGCACATTTATTGTTTCGCAACAGACGCTGACGGGCAACATCATCGTGGACAGCATCTCTGGTTTGGACTTCCAGCTTGGGGATGGTTCCGTCTTTACCGGTGCGATCAATCCGGACGGCACAGCGGGAACGGTCAGCGTGACGCTCGCGGACGGTTGCCAGTGGGTGCTGACGGGAGACAGCTACATCACATCCTTTACAGGTGATGTGAGCGGCATCGTGACGAACGGTTATACCGTATATGTCAACGGTACGGCAATTACAGACTAACGTTTAAAAAACAGCAAAACGGCGCGAACCTATAGGGTTTCGCGCCGTTTTTCATTGCGGAGAAAATGTTAAGAGATCATGAAGATTTCCGATTTTGGCAAAATCACCCCCGATTTTTTTCCATGGGATTCGTAATAGAGTAGTGTCCGGGGAAAACTCCGGCGGAATCGTAAAATAAGGAGATTACACAGCATGAAGGAAAATCGCAATTCAAAGCGCGCGACGGGAACCCGTACGCGGACGAAAAGATACTTTGCTGCGGTGATTGCAATCGTTTTGACACTTGCCTTAAGCAACGTAGCCCTCGCAGACAGCGGCAAAACCGGCGGACAACCGGGCGCACAGCAGAGCCAGCAACCGAAGGGGAACGATCCGCAGAGCGGCACAACGCCTTCGCCCGATATGAAATCGGAAAACGGCAACGAAGGCCGCAATGTGGAAATGACCGGTGTGAACGTAGACAAGATTGAAGCGGCAATCGCAGCGTTGACGGACACCGACGTGCAGGAAAGCCTCACTGCGCTTCTCGATGCATACGTAGCGGCGCTGGAAGCAAAGCAAACTGCGATTGAAGCGAATGAGACCGATCTGACCGACCTGACCAGCGCGGTAACGGCCGCAAAGGCGGCGTTGGACGCAGCGCTGGAAGACGCGGGAGTTTCGACCGACACGATTTACGGCGTACCGGAAGAAGCAAACGACGGAACCGGACGCATGAACAACCAGCCGGCGCTGGATACGGATGAAATCGCCGCGGCGATTGCAGCGCTGGATGATTCGGACGAAAACAAAGCGACGCTGACCGCTCTGCTGGCTGCCTATGAAGAAGCGCTTGCCGCGGTAAACGATGCGGACACCTCTTCTTTGACAGATGATGAGCTTGAAGCATTGCAAGACGCGTTGGACGATGCGGAAGATGCGCTGCTTGCGGCAACCAAAGACGCGGGTGTAACCGGCGGCGTTGGCCGCGGACAGTTTGTGAACGGATATGCAAACGGCAATACCGTTATGAACACGACAGCGATCGCCGCGCAGATTGCGGGATTGAGCGATACAAACGAAAACAAAGTTACGCTGCAGGAACTGCTGGCCGCGTATGAAGAAGCGCTCGCAGCGCAACAGGGAGCTGACACCGCAAACCTGACCGAAGACGAACTGGCCGCACTGAGCGATGCAACGGAAGCTGCCGCCGAAGCGCTGAAAACAGCCCTTGAGAACGCGGGCGTTGACACCGAGATTCAAACACAGCAGCAGGCTGGCAACGAATATCAGCTGCGCGTAGTTTCCAACGATGGAGACGGCACGTCCGCCGTGACGAGCAGCATCGTCAGTTCGTTCCTCCAATGGCTTGGAACACTCTTCAAATAATCGCGGCAACGTGATAGGATTAGGCTGCGGGGAGGAATGCCTCCCTGCGGCCGCATCTGTTCAACGGATGTACGAATATATAGAAACGGACCTTTCAAACGGCATGAACTTTGACGACTCGTCGCTTGTCCTGCGCGCGGCAAAGGACGAACGAGCACGTGAAGAATTCATTCTCCAGAACGAGAAGAACATACTCAGAATCGTTTCCCGCGCAAAGCACCGTTTTGTGACGAAGAGCGACGATGAATGGTCGATTGCTTTGTGCGCTTTTTCGCACGCGATAGAGACCTATTGCGAGGAGAAGGGGAGATTCCTGCCGTATGCGGAAACGGTGATTCGAAGAAGCCTGATTGACGCCTACCGCGCGGAATCAAAATTCGAAAACGAACTCCCCGTTTCACCGGGTATGTTTGCGGGAGATTCGGACGAAGAAGGCGCAAATCCTGTGCTCGCCGTAGTGACCCAGGAAAGCATGCGCATTTCGGACACGACGCTGCGGGACGAGATTCTCTCGGCAAACGCCGAGTTAAAGCAGTTTGGTTTTCGCTTTTTCGATTTGACGGAATGTTCGCCGAACAGGGACAGCACCAAGGCCGCATGTTTGCGCGCGACCGAGGCGGTTCTTTCGCGGGAAGATTACCTTCGCCAGCTGATGCGCACAAAGCAGTTGCCGGTGAAGCGGCTGATCGAACGGTATGCGATACCGAAAAAAGTGATTGAGCGCTACAGAAAGTACATTATCGCTATGGTTATCATCCGAACAGGGGATTATCCCATGTTAAAAGACTACATTAGTAACGGGCGGGGGAATCAAATATGAGCCAGCAGCGCAGCGCGATCGTTGTGGATATTCGCGGATCATCCGCCGCTGCTTTAACGGCGGGCGGAGAATATATCCGCGTGCGCAACGAGGGATATGAAATTGGACAGAGCATTCTGCTGAGCAGCGATTCGCGCGCCGCACACCACAGAGCGCGGGTTTCCGCGTTGGTTTCGATGGCGGCTGGATTAGCATTGCTGTTTTTCGGCGGATTTACGGGATATGTTACGCCTGCAGGCGTCGTGAGTTTGGATGTGAACCCTTCCATCGAATATACGATCAACTATTTTGACCGGGTATTGGAAATCGACGCCGTTAACGACGACGGCGGCCAAATCCTTCTGAATATGGATGAACAGGCGTTACTCTATCATTCTGTAGACGATGCGGTGGTTGAGACCATTTTGGAACTGCGCGCGAGCGGTTATCTGATGGAAACCACGGAAAACGATGTTATGCTTTCCGCATCTTCATATACCATACAGCACGCGGAACAGATTGCCGAGCGGTTACAAGAGCGCGTCGGACAACAAAGTGATCTGACGGTTTATTCCGTATCCGTGGAAAAGGAAGACGTTGAGAGCGCGCACGAAATGGGCACCAGTGCAGGGAAATTGTATCTCATCGAAAAGTTGGGCGAGTCAATCGGCGAAGAAGAAGAATTTGATCCCGAGGACTGGGTTGAAAAACCGGTACGGGAAATTATCGCCGAGACCAAAGGGAAACCGGATTCAACCAACAATGCTGAAGAGAAAGATACCCCCGGATTGCAGAATACACCGGGAACCGGCGCCGGCGGCATGGGTGGAAGCGGAAACAGCGGCAACATGCCGGAGAGCGGTTCAAACGGCGAAATGCCGGAAGGGCTGGACGACGGTACGCACGGACAAGGCAGCATGATGCCGGAAGGCAGCAACATGCCGTAACATTCGTATCTAATACGATTTTGCATTTGAGACTTTCCGAAAGGCAAATCACTTTTCGGGAAGTCTTTTCTTGTATTTGCCGTGCAGTTGGCGTATACTAGCGGGCGGCATCTGCCTTTTTAGGAGTGTAAGACAAGAACCATGACTTCGTTTTTTCGTCAGCTGAAGGCTGAGTTTTCCGGTTACAGCGTGAAATCTTTTTCCCGCGATCTGATGGCGGGCGTCACCGTGGCGGCAGTTGCGCTGCCCCTCGCGCTTGCGTTCGGCGTCAGCAGCGGCGCGGATGCCGCGGCGGGATTGATTACCGCAATCATCGCAGGCATCGTGATCGGTTCGCTTTCCGGCGCGTTTTATCAAATTTCGGGACCGACCGGCGCGATGGCGGCCATATTGATTTCAATCGCGGCAAAATACGAGATGCAGGGTGTGTTTCTTGCAACGTTGATGGCAGGCGCTTTTTTATTGCTCGCCGGAGTTTTGCGATTAGGCAAACTGACTTCCTATATTCCCGCGCCTGTGATCACCGGGTTCACCTCCGGCATTTCCATTCTGATTGCGGCGGGGCAGCTGGATAATCTCTTCGGCGTCAGCTCGGTTGGCGAAAGCGTGATTGAACGCATTGCAAGCTATGTTACGATAGGGTTTCACCCGAATCTGTATGCGCTTAGTATCGGTTTGTTTGTTGTTCTCTTTATGATTGCTTATCCAAAAAAGTGGAACGCGGTTGTGCCGGGCTCGCTGATTGCCATCGTGATTGCAACCGCACTGGTTGGACTATTGCAGTTTCCGGTCGGGCTCGTTGGCGAAATTCCAAAGACGTTGCTTCCGGCGGATCGGTTGAGCTTTTCGCAGATCAAGATTGAAACGATGTATCGATTGCTCTCTCCTGCGTTCAGCATTGCCATGCTTGGAATGATCGAAAGTCTTCTTTGCGGGTCGAGCGCATCCCGCATGACGGGAAAGCCGTTTAACAGCGATCAGGAACTCATCGCGCAAGGCGTCGGCAACCTGATTCTGCCGTTTTTCGGCGGTATTCCCGCAACGGCGGCGATTGCGCGCACGAGCGTTGCGGTCAAGAGCGGCGCGGTAACCAGACTGACCGGCATCATCCACGCGCTGATTTTGGTCGTTTCCATGTTTCTGTTGGCGCCTGTGATGTCCGCAATTCCGCTCTCCGCGCTGGCGGGCGTGTTGATGGTAACCGCGTTTCGCATGAACGAATGGACCGCGATTCGCTACATGTTTTCCCGCAAGTTTAAGGGCGCAATTTTAAAATATCTTGTCACAATGGCGGCTACGGTCGTGTTCGATCTGACAACGGCAATTGCCATTGGCGTGCTGCTTGCGCTGCTGCTGCTTGTGCGCAGACTTTCAAAAATCGAAATTCACATAGAACCTGTTTCTGCAAGCAGACTCACAGCGGATGAACAGGAAATCGTACGGCGCTATGGCAGCGCGCGCGTTGTGTACATTGCCGGCGCGATGATTTTTGCGAATACGCAGGCGGTAGAGGCGATCCCAGCCGATATTTCACAGGATTGCGACGCGGTGTTTTTCTCCATGCGTGGAGTGTCCTATTTGGACGTCTCCTGTGCGCAGGCGTTTGAAAGCGTGATCAGCGTGCTTCAAAAACGGGGCGTGCGTGTTGGCATTTGCGGCCTTTCGAGCGAGACAAAGCGCACGATGGAGCGCAGCGGCATTCTCTCGCGGATCGGTGAAGAAAACGTATTCTGGAGCATCGACCGCGCGCTCACGCAGGACTTTGCCTGTGAATCGGCGGAAGCATAAGCGGTAAATCATTCGATAAAATACTTTGAATGACGGAGGGGTAAAATCCTCCGTTTTTTATTTGCGAGATGAAACAAAAGCAAAGCGTGATCATAATACTGCCGAAACCCTGCAAAAATAGATGGCGAGAGAGATATGCGGCATGTTACGATATAGACAAGAACCTGACAAATGAATAACGGAACAACCCATGACGAATGAGCGAGTCAAACTCAACGACAAGAACCCGATGGACCGACCGACACGATCTGCCAGACTGCCGCTGAATTGGACGAAACCAACCCGTGCTGATATCCCAGCATATATTGAAGGAGGGATACCATGACCAGGCTGACACCCACTCGCCGAGCTGCTCCGATTTTATTTTCAAATTATTCGTCCGTTTTTTCCAGCGGCGGTCGGATACTTCCTGCGCCGCGAACCAACGCAAGACGAAACGCGGACGTTTTCGCTTATGGCACCCTGACTTGCGTTTCCCTTTTGTTTATCGCCTTTGGCATTTCGCAGAGCACCATTCCGGAACTTCTAGCCGGATTTGTGCGCATCATCCGCTCTACCAATATCCTGATTACGGACTATATCGCGCTTGGCGGCATCGGCACGGCGTTTTTAAACGCGGGGCTTTTGATGCTTGCTGCGGTGGGGCTGATTGCGATGGTGCATGTGGAATTTCGTGGCATCACGGTTGCCGCGGTGTTTCTGATGGGCAGTTTTGGTCTGTTTGGAAAAAACATCTATAACGTCTGGCCGATCATATTCGGAACATGGGTTTACTCTTGCCTGCGAAAAGAACCGTTTTCGGAACACGTTTACACCGCGCTGTTTGGCACGTGTCTTTCGCCGATTGTAACCGAGTTTGCGTTTGTGCTGCATATTCCCGGCAGTACGGGCGTAACTTGGGGGATTTTTGTAGGCATGAGCGTGGGGCTGATCATTGCGCCGCTCGCCGCGCATTTTAAAAACGTGCATAAAGGGTTCAGCCTGTACAACATCGGGTTTACGGCTGGCATTCTCGGCACGGTGTATGTTTCTCTGCTTAAATCCTACGGGTATCAGGCGGGATCTAATCTATTTTGGAGCAGCGGAAACGATTTGCTTCTCGGCGGGTTTCTCCTGCTTCTGTTTCTCTTTTTTATCGCGCTCGGTTTGTTCTACAGCCGCAACCGCATCCCCGCGTTTCGGGCGGTGCTCGCAGAATCTGGACAATCCTGCACGGACTTTGTCGCAATCGGCGGTATCGGCATTTCGCTGATGAACATGGGAATCAACGGATTCATCGGCATGGCGTATGTGCTGCTCGTCGGCGGGCCGCTAAACGGGCCGACCATAGGCGGCATACTCACCATTGCCGGATTTGGCGCTTGCGGCAAGCACGCAAGAAACGTCATTCCCGTCCTGCTCGGCGTTGTGCTCGGCAGTATGACGAAAGTTTGGAACATCAACGATCCGGCGGTGTTGCTTGCCGCGTTGTTCGGCACGAGCCTTGCGCCGATTGCGGGTCATTACGGCTGGGCGTGGGGGATGGTTGCAGGTTTTCTCAATTCCTCGGTCGCGCTCTGCTCCGGTGTGCTGCACGGGGGAATGAACCTCTATAACACGGGGTTTTCTGCGGGTATCGTTGCGGCGTTTCTGGTTCCGCTGATGGAGGTTTTGTCCAGAAAACGCCGATTGCCAAAAAATATTCGGCTATAAAAAAATGCCCGCGTCGGCGGGCGAAATACGGCGTATATCTGGTTGCTTATTTCAACGCGCGAAACGCTGCCCGATACAGCAAACGGCAGGCGATGACGTTTCTCCACCAACCGTACTGGAGCGGCGTATAGCGGTAATATTTTTCTGTTTCCATAATCAACGAAAGATATCCTTGACCGACGGCAAAACGAATCGTTTCTTCCGGCGTGCAAGTAATCGTTTGCTTCGCCGTTGCGTTGTATACGGCAATGACGTCCGAAATCGCGGAAAGCGGTTTATGAAACGCAAAACACACGAAATCGAGCATTGGATCGCCCCAAAAACTCCGCTCCGGATCGATCCATGCAAGCCGCAACGCTCCGTTTTCCAACTGGCAGATAATGTTGGCAGGCCAGATATCAAAGTTTACCATACAGCATTTGGCCGATTCGAGCGCAGCTTTATGCCGCTCGACCAGCTTCAACAGCCGTTCGCCTCTAGGCGAGCGGCGTTTTTTTCGCGTGCAGTCGCCGATGGTCTGCGATATCATCGACCGGATTGCATCGTACCAGGTGTCGTACAAACCGCATTGCTCATAGCCGAACCGTGCGCCTGATACAGCATGCATGCGCGCGGTCATCTCGGATAGCGCCGCGTTTGCCGCTTTGCGTTTCGCCTTGCTCAGATGCGCCTGATTCAGCGGCTCGCCTGGCAGATATTCCATAATGAAATAAGGAACCGGCAGGTGTTTTTTCGAAAAGTCGGCAGCATATACTTCAGGAACGCGAATGTTTGCCTGTTCCCGCATAATGCCGTACCAGAACACCTCGCTGCGCATCATGTCGATTTCATAGGACATGACGGAGAGTTCCTCCGGCGGCGCAATCTTCAGGACATACTTTTTCTTCGGTGATTCGGCGAGAAAGACCGCGTTAAATTCTCCGTCTCCAAGTGATGACGCATTCGTAATCCCGTGTATGCCGTTCTCTTCGAACAAATGGAGAATGGAGGATTCGTCAATCTTGTATTTTGTTCGGCTGACCATTTTTTTAGATTCCCCCGCGAAAGATTCAGGAACTGGGATATACAATTCAGTAATTAACTTTTGTCAAATAGGATTGAGTGTGACTATAATATTATAACCAAAGATGCAAGCCGATTGACAGACTATTTTATTTGCACTTAACCATCAATTCACGACTAGAATCAAAACATTTTTCATACAAAATATTTTCCGGAGATAAATCATATGAAACAGTTTACGAGTGCCGAAATGGAAGAACGCGCAGAAGCGATTCTTTTGCGCATGACGCTGGAAGAAAAAGCCGCGCAGATGGTGCAGGTACCGGTTGCGTATGTAACGCGGGAGGAAGCGCTGCTTTGGGCGCGGCGCGGCGCGGGGTCGTTTCTTCATGTATTGGGTGACGACGCGCGGGAAATTCAGCAGGAAGCGCTGCAAACGCGCCTCGGCATTCCTGTGCTGTTCGGTATCGATGCGATTCACGGACACGGCCTGAATCAGAAAGCGACGATTTTCCCCTCGCAGTTGGCGGCGGCTTGCAGTTGGGATCCGTCGCTAGTAGAGGAGATGGGTCGCGTCACCGCACGGGAAGTTGCGGCAGACGGCCTACACTGGACGTTTTCGCCCGTGCTGTGTCTTGGCAGGGACACGCGCTGGGGTCGCGTCAACGAGACGTTTGGCGAGGACCCATATCTCGCGGGGGAGCTCGGGTATGCGATTGTGCGCGGATATCAGGGAGACGATCCGGCGGACGGCGAACATATCCTAGCCTGCGCAAAACACTATATCGGCTATGGTGAAGCCGTTGGCGGACGCGATTCCTGCGACACGGAGATGACCTACCGGAAGCTGCGGGAGGTGTTTCTTCCGCCGTTCGCGCGCGCCGTGGAGGCGGGCGTAGCAACGGTGATGACCGCGTATGGTTCGATCGACGGCACGCCGTTTACCGCGAGTGAAAAGTCTCTGCGTACGATTTTGAAAGAAGAACTCGGATTCGACGGATTCGTTGTAACGGACTGGGACAACGTTCGCAGCCTTGTAGAAAAGCAGCACGTTGCCACCGATCTGGACGAAGCGTCGCTGCTTGCCGCGCGCGCGGGCAACGACATGATGATGACAACCACCGCGTTTTACGAAAGCGCGATCCGGCTTGTCAAAAACGGCAAGCTCGACGAGCGCGTGTTGGACGAAGCGGTGCGCAACATCCTGCGCGTCAAGATACGCTTTGGTTTGTTTGAACGGGCGGAGCAGCGCGGCGAGCAGGAAAAGCTCGGCTGCGCGGAGCATCTTGCGTCCGCCCTGCGCCTCGCGCGCGAGAGCGTTACGCTGCTTAAAAACGACGGCGTTCTGCCGCTCGGCAATTCGGTGCGTCGCGTTGCCGTTATCGGCCCGAACGCGGATGATATCAGGGCGCAATATGGCGATTGGACATATTTTACACACCCGCACCCCAAACCGAAATACACGGCGGCGCGGCCTTACGTTACGCTGCTCGAAGGAATTCTTACGCTCGCAAAAGAGCGGGATGTTGACGTGAGCTACGCGCGCGGATGCGGTGTGATGCATGAGGAATGCGACGATCTCGACGCCGCGGTGAATGCGGCGAAAAACGCGGATGTGATTCTGCTCGCAATCGGAGACGTGGTGCAACAGGCAGGCGAATATCGCGACCGTGCGGATCTTTCGCTCTCCGGTAGACAGGAAGAGCTGTTTTTGCGGTTGCGCGAACTCGGCAAGCCGATTGTGACCGTGTTCATTTCAACAAAGCCGCTCTGCATCTGCCGCGTTGCGGAAGAGTCCGCGGCGCTGATCGTTGCGTTCAACGGCGGAATGTTTGGCGGGCAGGCCGTTGCGGAGGCGGTTTTCGGCGCGTTGAATCCCGCCGGAAAATTGCCGATTTCTTTTCCGCGGCATAGCGGACAGATTCCCGTGTATTATAACAATCTGCCGGGTTGGCACGGCGAGAAATATGTTGATCTACCGGAGACGCCGCTGTTTGCGTTCGGAGAAGGAATGGGATATTCCCGATTTGCCTATTCGGATTTACAAGCAGATGCAGAAAATCTTCATGTGAGCGTATCTATGACAAATCTTGGAATACGCGCCGGCAGCGAAACGGTACAGGTGTATCTGCGCGATTTGGTGAGCAGTGTACTGACCCCGGTCAAGCGACTAGTCGCGTTTCAAAAAATCGCGCTGCAGCCGGGCGAAACGCGGCGGATTGCTTTCGAACTTACGCGCAAGGATTTTTCAATCGTTCTGCCGGATGAGCAAACGGTTGTTGAGCCGGGTGATTTTTTGGTTTTTGTCGGCGGAAGTTCGAAGGACGAAGACTTGATTTCGACGAAAATTTCACTTCGGGAGTGACTTTCTGCGCTTGGTTTATAAGTTCTGTCCAGTTGACGGGCACGATGCGCGCTATTACAATGTATTTATCTATACACACGAAACAAAATGAAAATCATGTAATAAATTCTGCATCAAAAAATTACGGCAAAGAGCAATCTGGCCGAACATTCAAATAAAATTACTCGTACGAATCAAATATCAATCACTGTTTTTCAAGACGATTAATAGAAGAGATCGACTGAAAGATCAGTAAGATCAGCATAATGGAAAGTTGGGTGCTTGCGCATGAAGTTCGACAAGATCAGACTTTTTCTACAAACGTTTCAGAACCGGCATGCGAGCGATAAAGCAAGAAGCGCCGTTAATTTGTTGATTTTTCAGTTGATCTATCTTGTGCTGATTACCATAACGATGGGGGTTTGTCTGTTTGTTGACCGCGGCGGAAGACTTGCTTTCTATTTGCTGCTTCTTGGTGGATTAGGCCTTTCTGTTGCTGCCGGACTTGCATTCAATCTGCACGGAAGTTACCGGGTTTCAACGATGTTTACGGCAGCTTGCATGATATTCGGTCCCTGGCTCTCAATTTTGCTGGATCCAAATGTTCTCGCGGGAGATTTCGTTCCTCTCATCTATGTCGGAATGTCCATTCAGCTTTGCTCCATTCTGCTCAACGAACGGGTTACGATCATTCTTGCGACAATTCAATTTGGGGGACTCATCGCCGCAATTCTCCTCTCTCCGGCGCTGCGCACGATCAACTGGCCAAGCCTTGTGCTGTTTGTTGTGTTCACTGCTGTGATTGGGGTACTCTACGGTTTCTCCAACAATCGACAACTCAGAGAAATCGAAAAGCAGCGGAATCAACTGATGATTGATGAAACGCAACTACGGGAGCTGACCGTGCGAGATCCGCTAACGGGGCTGTTCAACCGCAGATACATGGAGGAAACGCTTGACCGCGAAATTCAGCGCGCTGTGCGAAAACAGCAGCCGCTTTCCGTCATCATGGCGGATATCGATTGCTTTAAGGGAATCAACGACAGCGTCGGCCATGTGGTTGGAGACAAAACGTTGATCAAGGTTTCAGACTATCTGATGAACAATATTCGCGCGTCGGACGTAGCCTGCCGGTACGGCGGAGACGAATTTTTCCTGATCCTGCCGGATTGCACGCTGGAGGAAGGCCTTCGCCGCGCGAACACGCTGCGGCAGGAAGTTGAAATCATGTTGTTTGAAAAAGAGCAAGGCGAAAAGTTGAGCGTTACGCTTTCGTTCGGCGTTGCTGCGCTGCCGGACAACGGCATGACGCGCGAGGCATTGATCGGCGCCGCCGACAGCGCATTGTATTCTGCAAAACGCGCCGGACGCAACCGCGTAAACTGCGAGCGATAGATATATCGGCATTTCGGAGAACGTTTAAATAATGTGAAATATACTTCAGAAGTATGCTTCAAAAGCACAAAGACGGGAGGATACCCGTCGGAAGGCAGGAAAGTCTGTGAAAACAATAAGGACTTCAGTGCTGAGAAAAACAACGCGAAGGGGCCTTTCAACAAACGAACTTTGGTCGCTGTATGAAAACATGATCAGTCCGTTTCTCTATCTTCGCATGGTTTACGATGAAAACGATCGTCCTGTAGATTGTATTTTTCTGTCGGTCAACCGGGCATATGAAAGAGAATCGGGCAAGACGCGCGAGGAAATAATTGGCAAAACCGCGAGGGGGAATTATCAACAAATTGAGTCATTTTGGTTTGAAACATTTGGACGCGTAGCGAAAACCGGGGTTGCGGAACGGATATCCGGGTATTTCGGTGCAACAAACAGATGGCTGGAAATCCGTGTTTATTCGCCGAGATTGGATCATATTGCGATCACCGTCTTTGATATCACCAAATCGATAGCCGAACGGGAATCTTTGGTTAAAATCACGCAAGAACTCAAAACACAAAAGGATGAGAACTATCGCATAGCGCACGAAGAACCGATTACCGGATTGCCAAATCGCTCAAGCATGGAGGAAGCGTTTGAAAGCCGAATTTTAAGCCGAGAAGGCGGCAGATATTTTCCAATTGCGATTTTTACGCCGGACAATCTTGCGGAAATTCTCGCGTCATACGGCAGTGTGCTCAGCGACCGGATTATGAGAACAATCGCCCAGCGGGTAAAGTCGACCTGCCGGGATGGCGACAGCGCGTTTAGCATGACGGGCACGGATATTGTACTTTTGCTGAGCACATCGTGTGATACAAAACATACCCAACGAGCGCTTATGCGTGTGCAGAAAGCGATTCAAACGCCTGTGGAAGTGGACGGGAATTACTTCTTTGTTTCTGCGACGGGCGGCGTTGCCTGCTATCCGAAAGACGGAACAGACCGCGACGAGTTGATCATGAAGGCGAATCTCGCGCTGTATCAGGCAAAAGAGAGCGGCGCGCCAATCGTATACTTCAACCAGCAAATCGCAAGCAAGCTCATACGGCGGACAATGATACGAAACGCGCTGCCGAATGCACTGGAAAACAAAGAATTTGAGCTATATTTCCAGCCTCAGGTTCAAACGGAAACCGGTTGTCTGCTCGGATTCGAGGCATTGCTGCGCTGGAATAATACCGAACTGGGGAATCCCTCACCAATGGAATTTATCGGCGTCGCAGAGGAGAGCCGACAGATTTTGCCGATTGGCGCATGGGTCCTCAGAACCGCCTGCAAGACATTGCGGCAGATCAACGAACATCGTCACACAGATTATTACATAGCCGTCAATGTGTCGGGCGTCCAGTTATTTGAGGATGGGTTTATCGATCAGGTGTTTGCGATTTTGCAGGAGACCGGCTTGCCACCGGAGCAACTGGAACTGGAAGTAACAGAGTCGGTACTGCTCAAACGCGAGATGAATGCAATCGGGAAACTCAACGAATTGCGAAAACATGGTTTGCGTATCGCGCTGGATGATTTCGGCATCGGATATTCTTCGCTCGGTCATCTGAAAGATTTGGAAATATCGACATTGAAAATCGATAAATCATTTATACAAGATCCGCGTGCAGGCGCGCTGACGGAGATGATGGTTCGACTTGGACATCTGCTGGAAGCGGAGATCGTTGCCGAAGGCGTTGAAACCAAGGAGCAACAGGCGTTTGCGCGCGTTATCGGCTGCGAACGGATACAAGGCTATCTGGAGGCGAAACCAATGCCGATTGGTAAATTGCGGCGTTATATCGAATCCAAATACTGCGAATTATAACAAAGGGATTCATTCGCGCGCACCGGCTGCAATGGTGCGCGTTTTTTATACCGCGCTGCAACAGGTTTATGGTAAAATAGCCGTACGCCCCTTTTTTGAGATGCGGGCGGCAGAATGCGGAGCGCAGGTACCCGAAAGCGGAATCTTGCGCGATTACAAGGAGCGGACATGGAAACACAAATTCAAATTCTCGCGCGCGAGTTCAACAAAAACGAAACGCATGTAAAAAACGTTGTCGATCTCATCGACGAAGGGTACACAATTCCCTTTATCGCGCGTTACCGCAAGGAAGCGCACGGAACAATGGACGACACGACGCTGCGCGATCTTGCGGACAGGCTGACCTATCTTCGCAATCTTGCCGAGCGGCGGGAGGAGATTAAAAAATCCATCGCGTCGCAGGATAAACTGACGGACGAGTTAGGCCGCCAGATTGACGAGGCAAAAACACTCGCCGTGTTGGAAGACTTGTATCGTCCCTATAAACAAAAGCGCCGCACACGCGCAACCATTGCAAAAGAAAAAGGACTGGAACCTCTGGCAACCCGGCTATTTGCGCAGGGCAGGGAATTGCCCGCGCCGGAGCTATTGGCCGAGGCGTTTATCGACCCTGAAAAGGGGGTTCTTACGGTTGAAGAGGCGCTTGCTGGCGCATCGGATATCATCGCGGAAACTGTGTCGGACGACGCAGGCATCCGCCAGAAATTACGCGACGTCATCGCGAAAAACGCAAAGATCGGCTCCGTTGCCGCGAAGGAAGAAGATTCCGTTTATCGGTTGTATTATCAGTTTGACCAGCCGATGAGCAGAATGCAGAGCCACCAGATTCTCGCGATCAACCGCGGCGAAAAAGAGGGTTTTCTGAAAGTCAACCTCGATCTGGATCGGGAGCTTGCGCTCGGCACGGTCAAGCGAAGCGTTGTCAAAGCAGGTTCTTCCGCCACAAAACTGGTTGAAGCCGCGGCAGAGGACGCCTATGATCGTTTGATCTATCCTTCGGTGGAGCGCGAAACGCGCGCGGCGCTGACCGATTTGGCAAACGAAGGCGCGATCCACAATTTTGCAATCAACTTAAAACCCCTGTTGATGCAGCCGCCTGTCAAAGGCCATGTCACAATGGGGCTCGATCCGGGATACCGCAACGGCTGCAAAGTTGCCGTCGTCAGCGACACGGGTAAAGTGCTCGATACTACGGTGGTCTATCCGACCTTTGGCGAACGGCAGAAGGAAGAAGCCATCGTAAAGCTCGAATCGCTGGTCAAAAAACACACGGTAGAGCATATCGCAATCGGCAACGGCACCGCCTCGCGCGAGACGGAGCAGATGACGGTAGAGCTCATTGCGCGCAATCACGGTGTGAGTTATATGATTGTCAACGAAGCCGGCGCGTCCGTCTATTCCGCGAGCAAGCTTGCCGCGGAGGAGTTTCCGCAGTACGACGTAAACCTGCGTTCGGCGGTTTCCATTGCGCGCAGGCTGCAGGATCCTCTTGCCGAGCTCGTCAAGATCGATCCCAAAGCCATCGGCGTTGGACAATATCAGCACGATATGCCGCAAAAGCGGCTCAGCGAAACGCTGGAAGGCGTGGTGGAAGATTGCGTCAACGCCGTTGGCGTGGATGTGAACACCGCGTCGCCGTCTTTGCTGAAGCAGGTTTCGGGGTTAAACGAATCGCTTGCGAAGAATATCGTAGTATACCGAGAAGAGAACGGCGCGTTTACCGGCAGAAAGCAGCTCATGAAGGTGCCGAAAATGGGACCGAAGGCGTTTGAGCAATGCGCCGGATTCCTGCGCGTGCCGGAAAGCAAGCTTGTGTTCGACAACACGGGTGTGCATCCGGAAAGCTATGCTGCTGCGGAAAAACTGTTGAGTCTCACGGGCTATCAACTCAAGGATGTTGCGGCGGGAAAGATTGCCGACCTGCCGGAGCGCGCGAAGCAATATGGCGAAAGCAAGCTTGCGACAGAATGCGGCGTGGGCCTGCCGACGCTGCGGGACGTGGTAAAGGAACTCGTTAAACCCGGACGCGACCCGCGCGACGAACTGCCCAAGCCGGTGCTTCGCACGGATGTGCTGGACATTGAGGACATCGTGCCGGGCATGATTCTGACGGGAACCGTTCGGAACGTCATCGATTTTGGCGCGTTCGTCGATATCGGTGTGCATCAGGACGGACTGGTGCATATTTCCGAGATTGTCAACCGCTTCATCAAGCATCCGTCCGAGGTTGTGTCCATCGGAGACGTGGTCAAGGTGGTTGTGCTCGGCGTAGACGTTGCGAAAAAGCGGATTTCGCTTTCTATGAAACAGGTGCAGGAATAAACCTACTGTATCAAACGTGCGGAAATATCAGTGTAGTTCTGTTAAAACAGGTGCAGGAATAAAATTTCGGCATTACAAAACACAAAATAATAGATTTTTTTACTGGAGAAACAGGCGGGGCAGGAGGTTGTTATGCGGTTTGTCAATTTAAAAATGGAGGACGGCATGCCCGCGGAGCTGATTGTTAACACGCGGGACGAGAACGGCGTGGAGAAAACCTATACGCGCGTTTTTCTGCCGCCGCGTCGGTTGATTCTCCTCGGCGGGGGACATGTTTCCCAACCGCTGTGCCGCTATGCCTCCGATCTGGAGTTTGACGTCGTCGTTGTGGACGACAGACCGAGCTTTGCAAACGCCGTCCGTTTTCCGGATGCCGTCAAGGTCATCTGCGATTCGTTTGTCAATGCGATTCATTCGCTTTCGGTCACGCGCTATGATTTTGTGTGCGTCATCACGCGCGGGCACCGCTATGACGCAACCTGCCTAAGAGAGCTGTTTTCCGGCGTGATGCCGCGCTATCTGGGGCTCATCGGCTCGCGGCGGCGCACGATTGAACTGTTTAAAATGCTCGAAGAAGAAGGATACGACCGAGAAAAGATAGACCGTGTGCATACGCCCATCGGTCTGCCCATCGGCGCGGATACGCCAAAGGAGATCGCGATTTCCATCCTCGCGGAACTGATCCAGCAGCGTAGCAACCCGACCAACGAGCGGGAAGCGGAGCGGCTTGCGCTCGCCTCAAACGAGGAGGAACTGCTTTCCTATCTGCTTTCGCAGAAAGAACCCTGCGCGCTTGCTGTCGTTGTGGAAAAACACGGGTCTACGCCTGTGCCAACCGGCGCTGTGATGGCGGTGAACGCATTTGGCGGCATCGTCGGCACCGTTGGCGGCGGCTGCGGCGAACACGAAATTCTGAATCATGCGTTGGAAACATTGCGAACAGGGAAAGCGCGACTCGTTACGCTGGACATGTCCAACGACGTTGCGGAGGAAGAAGGCATGGTCTGCGGCGGGCGCATGAAGGTATGGATCGAACCGGTTCGTGAAATTTAAAAGCCGGTCGAAATCGACCGGCAAATAAGCATATATTTAATCGGACTGATTCTTCAGCAGGTCTGCTTTTGAATCAGATCGAAGCAAATTTCAAACACATCGTTGCGCATGGCGGTCATCACCGAACCGATGTCGTCGTCGGTAACATAGGATGTCATGCCCGTTGCGTAGTTGGTGACAACGCCGATTGCCGAATAATACATGCCAAGTTCGCGTGCTAGCGGCGCCTCCGGCACGAGCGTCTGACCGATGATCTGCGCGCCGAGCATGCGGATCATGCGCACTTCGGAGACGGTTTCAAAGCGAGGGCCTTCCACGCAGGCGTAGATGGCGCGGCCGGAATACGGGAGTTTTTTCTCAAGGATCAGCTTTTCGAGCATATCGTTGAGTTCAGGATTACACACATCCTCCATGCCGGTGTGCAGCGCCAGACGATGTTCCCGTTCAAACGAGAGCGGGCGGCTTTTTGTTAAGTCGATGAAATCGTTGATCAGGCAAACCGTGCCGAGTTTAAAACCATAATCGCACGCGCCGACGGAAGATAACCCGATGATATGGGTAACGCCCAGCATATGCATGGCGTAGATGTTTGCGCGGTAGTTGATGTCCGAAGGATCGTGACGAAAGAGTACGCCGTGACGAAACCGGAAAATGACCTCTGTTCCGCAGCCGAGCGTACCGCGAAAGATGACTACGTCTCCGTAAGGGGTGCCGATCACCTCTTCACGGTAGGGAATTGGCAGAACTTCCATGTTCGTTCCGCCGATGATCGCGAATTTCATGATTTTCCTCACCTCCGCTAGACTATACCATAGAGACGCGGAAAAGTGTATACTGAAAGGGCGCCGCACCGGAAATACAAGCGGCATAAATGCAAAAGAAAAGGGGACGCACCAATGCAAAGAGCCGATCATGACCTCGCTTTCCTGTTCAAGTTTGAAAATATCGCCTGGTATGAGGACGGCAAAGTGCGTATTCTCGACCGCAGGATTTACCCCGCGCGCGAGGAATTTGTCGTTTGCAACACACATCAGGAGGTGGCGCGTGCCATCACCGATATGGTAACGCAGAGCTATGGCCCGTTTCATGCGGCTGCAATGGGGATGGCGCTTGCGGCATACGAATGCCGCGAAAAAACCGCCGCGGAGCAAAAGGCATATTTGAAGGATGCGGCGACGACGATTGCCACCGCCCGTCCGACGACCGCGCGGAAAATGCGCACCTGGACGGACGACTGCGAGTGGGATGCGTTTGCCGCCATCGACGCCGGAACCAGCGCCTGCGACGCGATTATGAAGGGAGCGGTAAAAAAGTTTTCCCGCAGATATGACCGCATCGATCAGGAAGCGCGTTATTTCATCGAAAAGATTCCTAAAAACCCGACCATCATGACACAGTGCTATGGAGACGTTGACGTCGGTATGCTGTTGCGTGTGCTGCGCGAACGCGGGGATGATGCAAAGTTTTTTACGCCAGAAACAAGGCCATATCTGCAAGGCGCGCGGCTGACCGCGAGCGTCATTTGCGACATGGGGTTCGATGTAACGCTGATAACGGACAATATGCCGGGTTATGTGTTGGGACACAAAAACGTGGATTTGTTTACGACCTCTGCGGATGTCATTACGATGGACGGACACGTGGTGAATAAAATCGGTACGTTCCAGATTGCGCTCTGCGCAAATTATTATGGAATCCCGTATTACGTTGCGGGATTTCCAGATCGTACGCATCCGGATGTGGCGTCCGTACACATTGAGGAGAGAAACGGCGACGAGGTGCGCCACGCGATGGGCGTGCTCACCTGCAAGGCGGGAGTCAAGGGATATTATCCCGCGTTCGATATTACGCCGCCGGAGCTTGTCACCGGTGTTGCAACGGATATCGGCGTACTCAAACCCACCGAACTGGCAGGCTATCGCCCCGCAGAATAAACAAACAGGATAAAAAGAGCAAAAAAAACCGGCGGAGTAAAATCCAGTCCGGTTTTTTTGTTGATCAATGAAATGGATGAAATCAACCTGTATAATGCACTTTGATTTCATGTGTGCTCGGCATCATCATAATCCATGTTGTGCCGGGTTCCAGGCGCACGATGGTGCCATCGTAAAGCTTATAGACGGTTTGCTCACCGAGGGATGATCTGCTCCAGCTGCCGGAGATGGCGCGTCCGTTGATAAAATACATGCAATCGCCGTTGCCGACAAGCGAGATATCGCGAAAATTGGTGTCAAACGCGGCTACGCGCACGTATTGAACGATGAGGTTCTGCACGGTGATCGGTACATTTTCGTATCCGAGCACATCGTCCGTCGGCGTGAGAGATTTGCTTTCGCCCAATACGTTTTTGGAGTTTTTATCGCTGCGCACCAGCAGGTTTTTCGCCTTGTCGTAGGTAAAGACAACCCGCTCGGAATCCGAACTGGTAAAAGGAATGCCTACGGTTGAAAACGATTTTCCCTTTTCATATGTTACGCCAGACTCAAAAGCGAAACGACCGGAGTTTGGAACAACGCTGAAGCTGTAGTTTGCGTCTACATACGCGCGCAGTTTAAAAAACGTTGTATGTTCTTCCAAACTGGTAATCGTCTTGTCGCGATAAAAATAATTTGCCGCATTGCCGCTGTTTTCTACATGAAACCGCACATCGCTTTCGGCGAGCGTCGGATATTCTTCGTCCGCAAGCTCGGGATCGCCTAAGGAAACATACAATCCACCCCACTCTACTGCGACGTCTGCAAAGTAGCTGCGCGAGGTGCGCACCGGGCCGACGCGCTCCGGCAACTCGTCGGAAAACACGGCCAGATACTGGGTGCAGTGATCGGTGCGGTCGAGCGGAAACTCATATACGATGTCCGCAAGCATCAGGGCGGTCTGCGGGCGCGCTTGTGCGGCGTTGTCGATTACGACCAGCACGGGGCGGTAAACGGAGTTTTCCGGCAGAGGCCGTCCCGTCGTCGGGGAGAGCGTCTCGTCTTGCAACACGGGTGCTTCGCTTTGTTCGGCGTCGGGCATCGGTGTTTCTTCCGCGTCGAGGGGCGGCGTTTCGTCCGTCTGCTCGTCTGCTGTTGCTGCGGAATCGGTTACGACCACGATTTCAGCAACTTCCGTTTCATCCGCTTGTGAGGTATCGTCATCCAGAATTGTATCTACGACCGAACATCCGGCAAGAAACAACAACATTACCATACCGATTGGCAAAAGCAATCGAAACAGTGTGCTGTTTATGCGCTTGTGTGTCGCTCTAATCAATGGTTGCGGGCTGATCCGACGGGTGCACCGCGATCCAGGTGTTGCCCGGTTCGAGGGTGACGAGGGAACCGTCGTCCAGATAGTATGAAGTATAGTCTTCAGCGGTTGGACGCGACCAGGTACCGGTTACGTGTTGTCCGTTGATGAAGTAATCGCATGTTCCTTCGCCGATGAGGTCGCATGTGCGGCGGTGTTTCGTATCGCCCTTGACCGAACCGTATTCCACATACTGCACGATGAGGTTTTGCACATTCATCTGTTCGGTGGTGTAGGTGTCGCCGTGGTCGGCGGCGTTCAGGGTGCGCGTCATGAACGGTTCGCCGTTTTCGCTGCGGTAAAGGCGGTTGGTGGTCGAATCGTATGTAAATTGAATCCATTCGGGATTTGTGTTGTTGTCAAACTGCAACGAAACCGTGGTAAAGGATTCGCCGTTTTCATAGGAAACGTTTTCCATAAAATTGAACCGCTGGCATACCTTGGATTCATAGTCTGTGAAAAACTTGTTGACCAGCGCGGCAACGCGGTAGTAGAGCGCGTGCACGTCTCCGCGTCCGGTCTCCGGCGCGCGGAATTTATAACCGTTTGAGGTTTCAAAATCGTCATATGCGCCTTTTTTCCGGCTGAACGTTGCGCTGTATCCGCGGAAGTCGCCGCCCGGAAGATAAAGCGAAATCAGCTTACTTGGAATTCGACGATACGGCGAAGCGAGAACGACATAACCTTCATGCAGGTACATGCAGTCCCATTCCTGCGCGAGATCGATGAAATAATATCGCGTGGAGCGCAACGGACCCGCATAAAGAGGATACGTGTCGTTAAACACGGCCTGGAAACGGGTGATGGTTTGTTCAACGAGAAACTCGTAAACAATGTCCGCTTCCATCAGCGACGTTTGCGGTTTTGCGCCGTCCGCGTTGTCGATCGACATGATGAAAATCTTGCTTGCCGTCCCTTCCGGAATCACTTTGCCGGAGGTTTGCGAGCGGTTTTGCGGCTCCGGCGTCGGGGAAGGCGTCGGAAGAGGCGTTGGGGTCGGTTCTACCGTCGCGGTCGGCGCCAGAGTAACGACGGGTGCCTCTGTTGGGGCGGGCGTTGCCGCCGGCGTGGTTACGAGGGAGCATCCGCCAAGTAAAAATGCCACGGCAAGCAATCCGGAAACGACGCCGGAAATGCGGGCTGCATAGGCTTTTCGTTTGGTTTGATCAGATATCATTTCAATACGTCCTTTCAAGGGCCTTAGCTCCGGTTGCGTCTGCCTCGTACGGCGACGACAATGATGAGAAGAATGACGACGAAAAACAATCCGCCGATGATCAATATTGCTGTTGTTGGAATACTGTTTTGTTCTGAAACGACAGGCGTTTCAGGTTGCGTCAAAGTAGATATTTCTGCCGGTTCGGCTGTTGCTTCCGGCGTTGGTACCGGGGTTGGAACGGGAGACGGCGTTGGGACGGGCGTTTTCGGAATCCACGGGGTAACCACTGCTTCCGGCATTGCTGCACCGTCAATTGTAATGCCGCCGTCTTCTATGGCTACATATGTTTCACTCTGGTTATAATCCGCATCGACGCGGGTGATGATGGCGTTGGTAATGGTGACGGCGCTTCCCGTGTCCGAGAGCGCTTGGAACCGCAAGGTGAGAAGCGTGCCCGCGCCGTCAATTCCGAGCGCGCTTGCACACGCGATACGGATCCGTCCCGCTTCATCGAGATTTGCGACCGTATACTGCGCGGGAAAAAGATCGCCGGGCGTCATGGAGACAACCTGCAGCGCGGTGGAATCATAATTGATGTCAAATTGAATGGAATCTACGCCCGCGCAGCGCTCAAGCGTGACGGGCAGATCGATTTCTTCGCCGGATAAGCCTTCTACCGATTCAATATGAATAAAAACGCTTTCATCCTCGGCAAGCGTTCGCGCCGGCGTTAAGAGCGATACGGCTAACAAAAACGCGGAAAGGAGAAGAAGCGTTTTTTTCATTCATTGCATCCCTTCGGGAAAAACTGTAATATATATGGTACAGCAATTTTGGGTGGAAGTCAATTTTGCGCATCGCTGCCGGAGAGCGAAAAAAGCGCGAAAACGGGGCTTTTTTTGTATCACAAATAAGGCGTTTTTGGAAACAATCCGACAAGCGCCACAGGAAAGACAGGCATCAGATATGGAAAACATCGGCTACTATAACGGCGTATTCGCGCCCGTCGAGGAATTGATGATTCCCGCTTGCGATCGCGGGGTGTATTTCGGGGATGGCGTTTACGAGGCGCTGCGGGTGGAGCGGCACCGCTTTTTTGCGCTGGAAGAACACCTTTCGCGCTTTCGCGCGAGTCTCGCGTTTCTCCGCATCCCGTTTGAAATGACGGACGAAGCGCTCGTTGCAATATTGCAGGAGACGGTTGACCGCGTGGAGAGCGAATCCCAACAGATATATTTTCAGGTGACGCGCGGCTCGGCAATGCGAACCCATGCGTTTCCGGAAGGGGCGCAGCCAAACTTGCTTATCTTTACCCGCGGTGTGCCGCTGGCGGATATCGTCGAACGCAGACGCTTAATCGTGCTACCGGACACGCGCTGGGGGCACTGCAACATCAAGTCGATCAACCTGATTCCCAGCGTACTTGCCGCGCAGGCGGCAAAAGAGCGAGGATGCACGGAGGCGGTGTTCCACCGGGACGGCGTAGTGACCGAATGCTCAAGTTCAAATCTGCTGATGCTCAAAGACGGCGTATTGCGCACCGCGCCGACGGACGAGCGGATTTTGCCGGGCGTGACGCGCGGACATTTTCTCATGCTGGCGCGGGAACTCGGGGTACCTGTGGATGAGACTGCCTTTACGTTAGAAGAGGCATACGATGCGGACGAACTGATGGTGACCAGCACGAGTTTACACGGCCTTCCGGTTTGCGAGCTGGAGGGGAAACCTGTTTGCGGACGGGACGAGCCGCTGCTCAGAAAACTGCAAAAAGCATATCGGGAGTATTTTTACGGATCAATTTGAATTTAACTGATTCATACAAAAACGGCGCCTATATAGGCGCCGTTTTTTGATATTAAATATGATCGGAAAGAAACTGTCCGGTTATTCTTCCTGCGAAATCAGCAGCGCGCGGCAGGGTGCGCCCTCCGCACCGGAGATTTTCAGCGGCGCGGCGCAGAGCGTATATTTTCCGTCAGGCACGTTTTTTAGCTCCAGATTTTCCAGCACGGCGACGCCGTAGCCAAGCAGCGCGACATGCGCGGAGAGTTCATCCGAATACGAACCGATAGACTGGTTATCCGTGCCGATGAGCACGCATCCCTGATTGTAAAGATATCCGATCGCGCTTTCCGTTAGTTCGCCTTGACCATGCAGAAGAATGCGGGGCGCAAACGGACGCTTCATGAAATACATCGCGTCCAGCGGCGTTTTCGGAACCGTGAGCACAACGCAATCGCCTACAAACTGCTCCAGCGATAAGGACGCAACGTCCTTTCCGCCCGCGATAAAATGCAGCGGCGCGTCGATATGCGTGCCTGCGTGCATGCTCGTTTCCAGACGGGAGAGGTTATAGCTTTCGCCGTCTTTGATGCGGTGTATTGCTTTCAGGTGCGGCGGATCGTCGCCCGGGTAAGGCGGCGTCTTGAGCAGGTCGCGGGAGATGTCATATATCTTCATGAAAGATTCAATCCTATCTAATTCTGTGGCTCTGTTTTTGGGGCAAGACCCATTATACGTTGCATTGCTGAAAAACGCAAAACGTATTTTCGAAAAAACCGCGTCATTTCGGACAAAATGGCGACTTCGCATATGCGAAATCGCCATTTGTTGTCAGTATGCGCTGTTAAATGTGATTATTCGTTTCGAATTGCCGCGAGCGGGGAGAGCTTCATTGCGCGGATGGCGGGATACATGCCGGCAATCAGCGCGACGATAATGGAGAAACCCACCGCGCCGAACGCAAGATAAGCCGGAATGATGCTCCGTAAACCCGAAGATATCAGCAGTCGATTGAGCAAAAGCGATATACCGAAGCTCAACCCGAGTCCCAGCGCGCCGCCGAACAGGCCGATATAGGCGGATTCCGCAAGGAACAACCCGGCGATGTTGTCAATCCGGCAACCGAGCACCTTGATAATGCCGATTTCCTTTGTGCGCTCGAATATGCTCATCATCATCGTGTTCATAATACCGATTGCGGCAACGAGCAGCGCGACCCCGCCGATTGCACCGAGCAGATACTGCGTATTTTTCGTGCTTTCTTCCGCCATCTCAACCGCGTCTACGAGGCTGTATGTGCCATATCCCATATCGGATATGGCGTTTTTCACGGTTTTTACGTCTTCAATGCTTGCGCACTTTACGAGTACGGTGTTGTATTTGCCTGCTTCAAATCCGGTAAAATCCGTGTTTGCTTTGGCGAGTTTTTCCAGTGCGGTTGCGTCCATGATGCAATAATAGGAAAAGTCGTTGTTATCCTGATCCATAACGCCCGTAACGTTGAGTTTATAATAATCTCCCGCGGGCGTCGTTTCCTCGTCGCTGCTGTCGCTGGCGATGGACATGAGCTGCTGCGTGAAGATGTTTCGATAATCAAACGTGAGCTCCATGCGCGAATCGACGGTGACCTTCGGGTTTCCGTTCTGGTCAATCGCCTGCCGGTAGTTATCGGGATTATAAAACCCCTGCAGCGTCCAGGCGCCGAGCACAATTTCATATGAGTTGGAACCGCTGTCGGAAGGCAATTCTCCTTCGGATAGCGTGATACCGAACAGTTCGGCATCCTCCTTGGTTACGCCGAGGATGGATGCGTCTACCGCATAGCGTCCGCTCTTGAGCATGCCGTAGGTTTCCACAAGCGGCATAACGGCCTGCACACCGGAGATTTGCTTAAATTCCGAAACCGCTTTTTTATTTAGCTCCGTCTGGCGGGAAGAACCGACTCCGTTTCCGCTGGAAACATAGGACCAGGAGCTGACACGAATGGTGGTCAAGCTGCCGGTTCCGGCAAAGCTTTCGATGGTCGCCTGTTTGATGCCGATGCCGAGGGACACCATCACGACGATGGACGCGACGCCGATCACCATGCCAAGCACGGTGAGAAACGCCCGCATTTTACGCCGCCACAGGTTTAAAAACGCCGTGGACAGCAGATCGATGATCTTCATGTCTCCTCCAGTTGCGTGATTTGTGCCGGGTGCTTACAGATCTTCAAGCGCACGTTCGCGGTTCTTCTTTGCGCGGATGGCGAGATAGACGAGACCCGTTGCCGCGGCGAGGCCGCCGAGCGTCCAGAAGATCCAGCCGATATGCGCGCTTGCGGGTTGATCGCCCGAATCACTCATTCCGTTGCCGGGGGAGGCGACTTCCATAGGAATATCTTCATTGACGACCATGTTCAGCGGAAGCAGCTCTTCGGTTGCGTTTCCGTTCACATCCTCATAAGTGACGCGCACTTGAGCGTTGAGACTGCCGCCCATGGTCGGGACAACGTTCAAATCCGCGCGCATGGTGCCGCCGGAAGCGACATTTCCGCCAAAGTAGGATTCTTCGAGCGTCAATCCATCGCCGACAATATCCACCATGCAGTTGTAAAGCGAGGATTTGCCAAGGTTGTAGAGCGTGACCCCGATGGAAACATTGCTGCCAACCCAGGGATCATCGTAGACGACGGGGTCGTTGATGAGCACGCGCGCCTTTTGCAAAACAGGAACGCTCACAGAAGCTGTTTCCTCAAATTCGCTTCGGTTTTTCGTGCCTTCATAGGATAAGGTGATCGTCAGAATCTGACTTTTTGCTTCTGCATCCGGCGAAATCAGCAAGTCGAGCGTCAGTGCGCGCACACCGTTTTTAGCGATTGTATCGATGTATACGCTGCTGGAGCCGCCCGGTGCGGGCAGAATTGCGCCGGTGTCGTTTGAAAAGTCCAGCTGCAGGTTTGTGACGGCTTCCCGGTTGGAGGTGTTGGCAATGATCAGTTGGAGTTCCACCGTGTCGCCTGCATAGATCGGATCCTGCATGAATTCGTAGGATTCGATGATGACCTTTGGTTTGCTCTTATAGGTGGAACTGCTGCTGCTTGACCCGCTGGTGGTATCCACACCGCGGCAATAGACGAGCACTTCCACCGTACTGGTCGACCCGCCGTTGCAGGTAATCGTAAAGGGAACCCGGTAGTTGCCTTGCGATGCGCCCGCCGCAAAGGTGACGTCCAGTTTAAAATAAGCGTGTTCGCCGTCGCCGAGCGAATCTCCGTTCCAGGCGACAAGCGCGCCCTCGCTGGCCTTTTGATAGGCGTTCCAGTCCAGCGTCGCTTCCGTTTCGTCAGGGTTTTCAAACGGGAAAACGGTGAGGTCGTCCGAAACCGCAAGCGAGCAGGAAACGTCGGTAATCTCTCCGCCTGAGCTGTTCTTAATCGGCACATACACGGTGATGGTGTCGCCGACATGTCCCGCCGCGGTTTGGAGATATCCGCTCTCGCGGCTGTCTACGATTCCGTCGGATGTGTCGTCGCCCGTGTAGAGAACGACGCCTCCGTCCGCCAGCGCAAAAGACAGCGGCAGAGCTGCCAGCATAAGCGTGAGTATGACCAAAAGCGCGGTCAGCCGAAAAGATGGTTTATTTCGCATCCGGATTTACCTCTGTTTCCCGAACATTTTGTTCGTTTTGGGTTGCTGTATTTAAGGGGGTGTCACCTGTGGAAATCACGATCGTTTCCCGAATATCCTGTTCATGTTGCATTGTTTCAAGCATGGGAGATTCGTTGATGGCGATGTCCGTTATTCTGCCGTCCAGCAGATGGATGACCTTGTCGCCAAAAGAGGCGATGTGGGGATCGTGCGTCACCATGACGAGGGTTTTCTTTTGTTCGCGCAGGATGTCGATGATCACCCGCATGACCTCGTCCGAGGTGGCGGAGTCCAGATTGCCCGTCGGCTCGTCCGCAAACACGATATCCGGATTGGAGACGAGCGCGCGCGCGATGCCGACGCGCTGCTGCTGTCCGCCGGAAAGTTCGCTGGGCTTGTGCTTCAGGTGCGTTGAAAGACCGACGATGTCCAGCATTTTTTTCGCGCGTTTGAGTCGCTCCATCTGCGGTACGCCGCGAAAGGAAAGCGGGAGCGCAACGTTTTCGAGCGCGGTATAGTAAGGCATGAGATTGAAAGACTGAAAGATGAAGCCGATGTGTCGCTGACGGAACACGATCAGCTCGCCCTGTGTCATGCGCTCGAGATGCTTTCCGGAGATGACGACTTCGCCGGAGGTCACCTTTTCCAACCCCGCAAGCACGTTGAGCAGCGTAGACTTTCCCGAACCGCTGCGGCCGATGATGGAACAGATATCGCCGGACGAAATCTGAAGATCCGCCCCGCGCAGCGCGTGCACATCCACCGTGCCAACGCGGTATATTTTTTTAACGTTGCGTACGTCGATCAGCGGATTGTTCTGCATCGTTCCTCCCCGGTTGTGAGCAATGAAACACTTTACTGTGCGGCAAGACTCTAAAGTTGCGCAGCCAAGTGTATTACTCGTACTAATACGCTCACATCATACGCTTTCCGGTTCGCCGTGTCAACGCTCCGGCACGGGCAGAATGCAAAGCAAATGCAAACTCCGGCGAAACACGCTGTAAACTTCATCCCCGCGCGAAGTGGCCATGCCACATTTTGTTTCCATTGATTACACGGAAATACCGCATGAATGCTTGAAAACGCAGGGAAACTCTGATAGGATGGAACAAATCACCCTTTGGGAGGAATCCGGCGTCATGCGGACGGGAACACGGCAAGTGAATATCCGCTGCGAAAACAGCCTGCGCGAATACCGCGCGGTGCTTGATTGCGCGCGCGATGCGTCCGCCCATGCTGAATATCTGCTTGCCATGCGAATGCGACAGCACGCGGAGCAAGCGGATGCGGCAGTCGTCCTCTGAAAGAGTAACGACGGCCCGCACCGGGCAGGGTATTTTGCGCCCGCCTGCCGGGACAATTCGTTATTTGCAGCGTGCGAAACTTCATAACAAACATCATACGGGCGCCGGCGGCTGATCCGGGCAACGCAGAGTTTGCGGGGCGGGAAAGCCGGACGGCGGTTTTTTATGCCGATTCAGGCAAAATAATAATCGATTCGTCCGCGATTCAACAATGCTTCACAACAGCGTCAACCGGAGAGCCGCAGCAGCATGCGCGCTTACATTCGCGCACCCGAAAGACAAAGCGACCATAAACGAAATTTACGAAAGCAGGATTTTAGATATGCCTATTAAAATTCCGGACGGATTACCCGCGGTAGATTCTCTCGCGCAGGAAAACATATTTGTGATGCCGCAGCACCGCGCCGCGGCACAGGACATCCGCCCGCTTCGCATCGCGATTCTCAACCTCATGCCCACCAAGCAAACGACGGAGACGCAACTGCTGCGCCTTCTGGCGAACACGCCGCTGCAGGTGGAAATCACGCTGCTGCGTACGGGAAGCTATCAAAGCCAGAATACGTCGCAGGATTATCTGGACTCGTTTTACCGCACGTTTGACGACGTGAAGGACGAGCACTTCGACGGGTTGGTCATCACCGGCGCGCCGGTGGAGAACCTGGACTTTACGGATGTGCATTATTGGGACGAGCTGGTGCAACTGATGGACTGGGCGGACAGCAACGTATTTTCAACGCTCTACATCTGCTGGGCGGCGCAAGCGGGTCTGTATCATTTTTACGGTGTGGAAAAGCACCCGCTCGGCAAGAAGATGTTCGGCATCTTTCCGCATGTGGTGTTGAACCGTTCGCATAAGCTCGTGCGCGGGTTTGACGAGCAGTTTATGGCGCCGCATTCGCGGCACACGACCATCTATGTTTCCGACGCGGCGAAGATTCACGATCTCGATATTCTCGCCACTTCGCAGGAGGCGGGGCTGTATTTGGCGGCGTCGCACGACGGGCGGCGCGTGTTTGTAACCGGACACAGCGAGTATGACGCAAAGACGCTGGAGCTGGAATACCGGCGAGACCTTGCCGCGGGCAAACCCATTGAAATGCCGAAGAACTATTATCCGAACAATGACGATACTCTCCAGCCGATGATCACATGGCGCGCGCACGGGGCGCTGCTGTTCACCAACTGGCTCAACTACTTCGTCTATCAGGAGACGCCGTACGATATCAACGCGATCACGGGGCATCACGAAGACGCATAACGAACCGAATCGAGCGCGGCTCCCCTGCGGGAGCCGCGTTTATGCTAAAATGTGTTTATCAATACATGGTACATGGATCGAAAAGGAGTTTAAGGATGCCGAACCTGCCGGAGGCGTATCTGGCGCGGATGAAAACGCAGCTTGGCGAAAGTGAGTTCGCCGCATATCTAACTGCGATGCAGGAAACGCCGAAACGCGCGCTGCGCGTCAATTCGATAAAGACCACGCCGGAGGCGTTTGCCGCGCTGGCGGATTTTCTGCTGACGCCAACGGGCGTTTTACCGGAGAGTTATTTTTTTGAGGACGATGTTGCAATCGGAAAACATCCGCTGCATGCCGCGGGACTATGCTATGTGCAAGAACCCGCCGCGCAGGTGCCCGCGACGCTGACCGGCGTTCAACCGGGCATGACGGTGCTGGATCTTTGCGCCGCACCCGGCGGAAAAACCACGCAGCTTGCGGCAATGATGCAAAACAGCGGGTTATTGGTTGCCAATGAGCCGGTGAAGAGCCGCGCGGAAGTGCTGGCGGGAAATCTCGAACGGTTGGGAATTACCAACGCGCTTGTAACCTGCATGCGGCCGGATGCGCTTGCCTCCGCGCTCGGCGCTTGTTTCGATGTTGTGCTGGTAGACGCGCCCTGCTCCGGCGAGGGCATGTTTCGAAAGGATGAAACCGCGGTGCGCGAATGGTCGCCGGAGCATGTGCTCTCCTGCGCGGCGCGGCAATGGCAGATTCTGGAGAGCGCGGCGCTGCTGCTCAAACCCGAGGGCAGGCTGGTGTATTCCACCTGCACCTTTTCGCCGGAAGAGAACGAGGGCGCGATGGAGTCGTTTCTCCGCGCGCACCCTGACTTTTCGCTGCTTGAAAGCAGACGGCTATATCCGCATTCCTCTGTCGGCGAAGGGCAGTTTATGGCTGTTTTGCACCGCGCGGGAGAAGGCAAGGACAATTCCGCCGTGCTCGCGGAACCAAAGGGAGAAACCAACCCCGCGTTTGAAGCATTTTGGCAGGATACGTTTGTAACCGAACCACCGCGTATTCTGCTTCTGCCGGATGGGCGCGCGCTGCTTCCGCCGGCGCGGATGCCGCGAAACCTGAAAGGTCTGCACATTGTCCGCGCAGGCGTGCTTGCGGGCGAAACAAAAAACGGCCGGTTCACGCCCGACCATGCGCTCGCGCTTGCTTATCCCGAGGGTGCATTCCGCCGGAACGTGCCGCTGAGTGACGGCGAGTTGATCCGTTTTCTCGCGGGAGAAACAGTCTCCTGTCCGCCAGAGTTCTCAGGATGGTGCGCGGCGACGGCGTTCGGCTTTCCAATTGGCTGGGGCAAGGCGGTTGACGGCGTGTTGAAGAACCATATTCCCAAGGGATTGAGGATACGGTAATCTGATTTTCTTAAGCATGAAGTTGAAAACAGAACGTCAACGGTTTGGGGGGATTCGTATGAAACACAGAAAAGAAAAAGACAGGATTTACAAAGCTGCGTTTTTCGACCGGGATCATACACTGCTGCATGGCGACCCCGCCGCAAAACAGGCGCGCACGGATATGATCGAACGCTGGTCCGGCAAACCGCTGATTCCGGTGGACGGATTGTTCGATCAACTATACGGAAACCGCCAGCTGATGACGGTGGAAAACGAAATTGCGCTCTGGCGCGCTTATTTTGCGGAACTATTGCGCCTGCAGGGAATTACCGAACAGATCTCCGCGCGTGCGGATGCGCTCTTCGACGCGTTCTGGCTCAAGGGGAGCGTCGTCTATCCCGAAACGGTGCCCGTGCTTGACTGGTTCGCCGCGCACGGCTACCGCATGGGCGTCATCAGCGACACGTTTCCGTCTCTCCGGCTTACGCTCGAAGTGGTCGGGCTGGATCGATATTTCGATTGTTTCGTCTGCTCCGATCAGGTCGGCGTGATGAAGCCGGACCCGCTGATCTATCAGACCGCGCTTCAACTGCTCGGCGTTTCCGCGGAGGAAAGCCTTTATGTGGATGATTACGATGTGGAAGCGGACGGTGCGCGTGCGCTGGGGTTTACGGCGTTTCACGTTTGTCACGACGAAGAAGTAAAGGCTGAATGGGATATCGCGTCCCTTTCGGAAATGGTGGAGTTCCTGACTTGATTGTATTCCTGCTCATAAAGAGAAAGTAATAGTAGTCTGATTAATAAGACGTTTTATTAGAAGAGTTCTTTTTGTTTCTTTTTCTTGCGAGAAAAAGAAAGAGTTCCACCCGAGCCCAAAATAAGTCCATCCTCATGCGTCCACAAACCATTTCGGGTCCTCATAGTAAAGATAGGTGTCCTTGCGCCCGATGCGGCAGGTATAGCGGATGCCGCTGCCGCCGGCTTTCAGGCTCGCCGCGCGCCGCACATCCGATATGGACGAAATTTCGAATTTGCGCCCGTCTTCCCAGAGCACGCTGCGCGGGTGCATTACGCCCGCTTCGTCAATGGTGAGTTCCACCGCGACATAGATTTTCATTTCGAACCGCCTCCGATTACGCTGTCCATCGTCGCGTTTTGCAGATATCCGACCGGATGGATTGTGTGGTCGTCTTTTGGCGCCATGAGCCCGATTGCGCGGTCCTTTAAAAACAGCGCGCGCCCGATGGCACGGTAGCCAAAGCGCCGGCGGATATCGTCGATGGCGACCTCGGCGGCCTCGGCCTTGCGGCGCGGGGCTTCGTCGTCAAAGAGCGAAAGCTGCACGGGGTTGTCCGTGCCGATGAGGTCCGAACAGGAAACGGTCAGCGAGCGGATTGGCGTTTGCCAGGTATAGTTTGCGCGAAAAAGCTGCATGCACGCATGGGCGATTTCGGAGGAAATATTCGTCGGGCGATCTAGCTTCATCTGCCGCACAAACGAAAATAGGCCGTTGTCGCGCACGCCCAGATGCGCGACATTTGCGCGCATGCCGTGTTCGCGGAGCCGCGCGGCAACGCTTTCGGCAAGCATGGAGATGGTCAGGTATACGTCCTCGTCGTTCACGAGGTCGCGCGGCGTGGTCAGCCCGTTGCCAACGCTCTTGACCGGCTGTTGGTCGATGGTGCGCATCACCGGCGCGGCGTCCAGTCCATTGGCAAACGCGGAGAGCATGGTGCCGCATTTGCCGAACTGCGCGCGCAAAAACGCTTCCGGCGTGTTCGCGAGGTCTCCGATGGTTAGGATGCCGTATTTGAGCAGCTTTGCTTCCGTTGCGCGACCCACATACAGAAGATCCCGCGCAGGCAGCGGCCAGGCAACCTGTTTATAATTGTCCGGCGAAACCAGCGTGACCGCGTCCGGCTTTTTGATGTCCGAACCGAGCTTGGCAAACACCTTGTTGTCCGCAACGCCGATGGAAACCGTAATGCCGAGTTCGTCGTGTATGCGGTTTCGGATCAGGTTCGCGAGGCGGTGCGCTTCCGCGATATCTTTTGTGGACGACGTAACGTCCACCCAGTTTTCGTCGAGGCCGAACGCCTCCACCCGGTCGGAATATTCGCCGTAGATTTCGCGCCCCAGCGCGGAAAATTTCTGGTAGGATTCAAAGTCCGGCTTCACCGTTACGAGAAGCGGACATTTTTGCTTTGCCTGCCAGATGGCTTCTCCTGTCTTGACGCCGAACTTCTTTGCCAGTTCGTTTTTGGCGAGGATGATGCCGTGCCGCGCTTCCGGGTTGCCCGCCACCGCGACGGGATGCGGGCGGAGCGCGGGGTCGAGAAAGCACGCCACCGAGGCATAGAAACTGTTAAAATCTGCGTGTAAGATTCTGCGTCCCAACGATGGCGTCCTTTCCGCCGTTCCGAAAAAAGGTACGGCAACTACTATATGCGAACTAATGTTCGTATATAGTATATCGCATCCACCCGAAAAGTCAAGTCCCGCTTTTGACGTGTCCGCCCTGTGAAAAAACTGGAAATAGGTTGTCAAAGTGCGTCGCGTTTATCGCTTTGCTCCCGCGCGTGTGCTATACTGTCCATACGATGCAATCACGTCACGATAAAGCCCGTTTACGGGAAAAAAAGAATGCGTATGACGGGGAGCAAAGACCTCTGCGCTTTGGCTGGCGGCTGTTTTCGGCGCGGCTGGGACAGCGGCTTGCCGCATTTTATCTGCGCGGGGGACTAGCGCTGCTCGTGCTGACCACGGCGGGAATATTTCTTGCCGCGGCTTATTTTGAGCCCGGATTATTGGGAAGCGTCCGCGGCGGATACCGCGCGGATATCATACTGGTGCTCGGCGGTGGAGCCACAATCCTGCTTGCGGGGTTGACGTTTGCCTATCTTCTGCCGCGCGCGGTGACGGCGGCTTATGAGGAAACCGCGCTGATCTGCTTTGGTCTGCCGCACACGGGCGCGGTGCAGCGGGAAGAGGCGACGCGTGCGTTTCTGCGCCTGAAGGGCGTTTACTGGTGGGTTATGCTCGTTCGTTACGGAACGGGCGTTTTGTTCGGCTTTGGCGCCTGGGCCGCGGCGCGCTGGCTCGGTGGTCGTTTTTTGGGCGACTGGAGCGGCCCGGTGGTTTGGGCGTTTGGCATCATGCTCTTTTGGCAAAGCCGGTTTCCGGTCTCTCTCGCGCTCTCGGCGGCGGTACACGAGCATGTTTCCGGCGTGTCCGCGCTGCGGCGGGGACAAAAGCTTGCCGGACGCGCGCGCGAAACCGCGCCGCTTGCCGGACTCATTACATTTTGTGCGGTGATGCTGCTCACCGTTGGCGTGATGGAACTTTCTCTTCTGCTCTCCGGCGAAAATTTGCTGATGCGGGGTTCTGTTACGGCGTTTTTATTGGTTCTGCTGTATCCGCCGCTGCGCCTGCTGCTTGCCGCCTTTGATACGGCGGTGTATGCGGAGGCTTGCCGCGGCTGTCCCGGGGTATCGCGCTGGCATATCGGCGCGCGGGGTATACGAACAAAGAGTGAAACACGAAAGGGAAAAATCGACATGAACGCAAGAGACCAAATCGACGCGTCGCTGAAATGGAAGCTTGACGACATCTATGCCACCGAAGAACTCTGGGAGGCGGACTACGCCGCTGCGCAGGCGCTTGTCGGCGCGTTTCCGGAGCATGCGGGGAAACTATCCCTCAGCGCGGACGCGCTCTACGCCGCGCTTTGCGACGAGAGCCGCATTGCGCTATTGATCGATCATGTGTATGCCTACGCGCACCTGCACAAGGACGAAGACAACGGCAACGCAAAGTATCAGGGCATGACCGACCGCGCAATTCAGCTCTATGTTTCCGCGCAGGCGGCTTCCTCTTTTCTGGAACCGGAAATTTTGACGATTCCGGAAGAGACGCTGCTCGGCTGGGCTGCCGCGGAGCGCTTTGCCCGTTTCCGTTTCCGTATTGGGGACATCGACCGCCGCCGCGCGCACACGCTCTCTACCGAGGAAGAGCGCCTTCTGGCGATGGCGGAAGAGCCGCTCTCCGGCGCGGACAATATCTTCACCATGCTGACCGACGTGGATCTCGACTACGGTACGGTGGTAGACGAAAAGGGCGAGGCGGTGAAACTCACCCACGGCACGTACAACATGTTTCTGGTCAACCCGGATCGCCGCGTGCGCCGGGATGCATACGAAACCTTTTATCAGGCATACCGCAACATGAAAAACACGCTGAACGCGACCTATTCCGCCTCCGTCAAGGGAGACGTGTTCCGCGCGCGGGCACATCGCTTTGACGGCTCGCTGGAAGCCGCGCTGCATGGCAACGGCGTTCCGGTTCCGGTTTATGAGCAGCTGATTGAAGCTGTGCACGAAATGCTGCCGGTGTTGCGGAAATATCTGGATATCCGCAAGCGCGTGCTTGGCGTGGATGAACTGGAGATGTACGATCTCTATGTGCCCATCACGGCGGACGGCGACGCCGACATGCCATATGAAGACGCAAAGGCGCTTGTCAAGGCGGCGCTGAAACCCCTCGGCGCGGAGTATGCGGCCTTGCTGGAGGAAGCGTATACAAAGGGCTGGATCGACGTTTACGAAACGCCGGGCAAAACCAGCGGCGCGTTTTGCGCGGAAACCTACGGAACGCATCCGTATGTGCTGCTCAACTTCCAAGGCAAAATGGACGACGCGTTTACGCTCGGTCACGAACTCGGACACGCGATGCATTCGCATTATTCCGCGGAGGCGCAGCCTTACGAAACCTCCAACTATCGTATTCTTGCGGCGGAAGTGGCCTCAACGGTCAACGAAACGCTCATGACGCACTATTTGCTTGCAAACGAAACCGATCAAACAAAACGCGCATATTACATTACGCAGTTTCTCGAATCGTTCCGCACCACCTGCTTCCGGCAGACGATGTTCGCCGAGTTTGAGCTCAAGGCGCACCGCATGGCGGAGAGCGGAGAACCGCTCACGGTGGAGAGCCTTTCGGCCATGTACCGCGCGCTCAACGAGCTGTATTATGAAGGCGCGCATGTGGACGACAACATCGCCATCGAATGGATGCGCATTCCGCATTTCTACAATGCGTTTTATGTGTATCAGTATGCGACCGGACTCTGCTCGGCGGTGAAACTGGCGGACGATATTCTGCACGGCGGTGCGGTGGAGCGGTATATCAATTTCCTCAAGAGCGGCGGAAGCGACTATCCGATTGAAGAGCTCAAGGCCGCTGGTGTAGACCTGACCAAAAAGGAAAGCATCATCGCTTCGCTCAACGTATTCGCGGAATACGTAAACGAGCTGGATGAATTGCTGAAATAAAGCCGCTGATTTATAATAGAAGCGAAAAGAAGCGTTTTTATAGCTGAATCAGGTTGTTCAATTAGAATAGAAATAAAAGGAGCGTCTTTTATAATGGAAAGCAAAGAATATAACGAAGTCGAAGCGAAGCAGTATATTCTCAATTGTTTCCGCGAGCAGGGGGATTTCTCCGAAATTACGGATGAAAAAACGCTGGACGAAATGGTGAGCGCGGTGATGGCGCTCGATGCGGCGTACATGAAGGAATCCGGTGCGGACGAAGGAGAAGTATACGACGACGACGCAGCCTATGACTACATGTTCGCGAAGATGACCGAACAGTTTACGGATTACAAGATGTACATGCTCCGTCTGGTTGAGGACTATATGGACTATAACGAGCGCTATCTCGACAGCCTCGGCCTCATCGACTGGGAGTAAGCACAAAACAATCGCAACCTAGGCGCGAACGGGATAAAAACCTGTTCGCGTTTTTTCGCCAGTCACAGGAATCGTTGACAGATGGATTGCCATATGTCTGAAAAAAAGCAAAAATTTAGTTGTTTTCATTGAGTGGACGCATATGTCGTGTTAAAATAAACGAAACCGAAAATTCAGCAAAAACAGCGAATTTGGGGGATTTTTCCATTATCCGAACGACATATCTGCTTCAACAAGACGGATATCGATAAAAAATAGCAAAATTTTATCGATAAAACATGATCGATTATCTTCCTTTTTGGAATCTACCGCTGTATAATAGGCGGAGCGACTCAAAAAATCGTGAAATATCAGCGAAAAATCGCATTTTTATTGGCAATCGAAAGGAGACCCTATGTACCGAATCGTAACAAAGCGCGCGCTGCATGAAACGGTCACGCTCATGGAAGTGGATGCGCCCTATATCGCGAAGAAAGCGAAACCGGGTCAGTTCATCATCCTGCGCGTGGATGAAAACGGAGAGCGTATTCCGCTCACCGTCGCGGGCACCGACCCTGTGCGCGGAACGGTGACCATTATTTTTCAAAAGGTGGGCTATACCACCCGTCGTCTGGACTGTCTTAGCGAAGGGGACTCCATTCTCGATTTCGTCGGTCCGCTGGGTGTGGCGAGCCACCTCGACGGCATGAAAAAAGTTGCGGTCATCGGCGGCGGGCTCGGCGTCGCCATCGCGTATCCGCAGGCCAAAGCGCTGCATGACATGGGCGCCGAGGTGGACGTAATCGTCGGTTTCCGCAACACGGAGCTCATGATCCTGATGGACGAACTCAAGGATGCGAGCACGAATCTCTATGTGATGACGGACGACGGCAGCAACGGGCATAAGGGTTTTGTTACCACCGCGCTGGAAGAACAGCTCAAAGCCGGCAAGCAGTATGATCACGTAATCGCCATCGGGCCGCTGGTCATGATGCGCGCTGTTGTGAACATCACCAAGCAATACGATATTCCGACCGTGATCTCGATGAACCCGATCATGGTGGACGGCACGGGCATGTGCGGCAGCTGCCGCGTTACCGTCGGCGGCGAAATGAAATTTGCCTGCGTAGACGGACCGGACTTCGACGGATTCCAGGTAGACTGGGACGAGGCGATTGCCCGCAGCAGAATGTACCGCAAGGAAGAAGCCGTGAGTATGGATCGCAAAGCCTGCAATCTGATGAATGTCGATCTGCAGACCAAGCGGGGAGGAAACTGAACATGCCGAATATGAGACTGACCAAACTGCCCGCGCGGGAGCAGGACCCGAACGTACGCAATTGTAACTTTGAAGAGGTGTCGCAGGGCTACGACGAAGAAATGGCCGTTGACGAAGCGACGCGCTGCCTCAACTGCAAACATAAACCCTGTGTGGAAGGCTGCCCGGTCAACGTGCGGATTCCGGAGTTTATCCAGCTCGTTGCGCAGGGAAAATTCATGGAAGCCAACGATGTGATTCGCTCTACCAACGCGCTGCCCGCCGTCTGCGGACGCGTTTGCCCGCAGGAGACGCAGTGCGAAGAAAAGTGCGTGCGCGGCATCAAGGGCGAACCGGTCGGCATTGGCCGGCTGGAGCGCTTCGTGGCGGATTATGCCATGTCGCACGGCGCCGAGACGCCGGTGCCCCTGCCGGATAACGGCAAAAAAGTAGCCATCGTCGGCGGCGGCCCTGCGGGACTGACCTGCGCGGGCGACCTAAGAAAGCTCGGCTACGAAGTGACCATCTTCGAAGCGCTCCATACCCCCGGCGGCGTGCTGGTATACGGCATTCCGGAATTCCGTCTGCCAAAGCAGCTGGTGCGGGACGAAATCAAGATTCTCGAAGATATGGGCGTGAAGATCGAGACCAACATGGTCATCGGCCGCAGCATTACGCTGGACGAACTGCTCGAAGAAGAGGGATACAGCGCGGTGTTCATCGGCAGCGGCGCGGGACTTCCCAGATTCCAGTGCATCCCGGGCGAAAACCTCAACGGCGTGTATTCCGCCAACGAGTTTTTGACGCGTATCAACCTCATGAAGGCGTACAGTTTTCCGGAGACGGACACGCCGGTGCAGGTTGGCAAAAATGCGGCGATCGTCGGCGGCGGCAACGTTGCGATGGACGCGGCGAGAAGCGCAAAGCGCCTTGGCGCGGAAAACGTATACATCGTCTACCGCCGCGGCGAAAAAGAGATGCCCGCGCGTGTGGAAGAAGTGCACCACGCAAAGGAGGAAGGCATTATCTTTAAGATGCTGACGAATCCGACGGAAATCCTCGGCGACGAAAACGGACACGTCAAGGGCATGACCTGCGTGGAGATGGAACTCGGCGAGCCCGACGCAAGCGGACGCAGACGTCCGGTTGTGAAAGCGGGCAGCGAGCATACCATCGATGTTGACACCGTAGTCATCGCCATCGGCAACAGCCCGAACCCGCTGATCAAAAACACGACGCCGGGTCTGGATACGCAGAAGTGGGGCGGCATCATCGTTGACGAAGCGACGGGCAAGACCAGCCGCGATCATGTTTATGCCGGTGGCGACACGGTGACCGGCGCTGCAACCGTCATCCTCGCGATGGGCGCAGGTAAGACGGCGGCAAAATCCATCCACGAAGAGTTAAGTAAAGCCTAAACTTCTTATTATTAAAAAAGAAAGAAACAAAAGAATTCTCCTTTGATGTACAATAAAACGTAGATCAAAGGAGTTTTTATATCATAACGCAATGAAAATTAGCATTCCGGAAGAACTGCGTCCGCTTGCGGAAGCGTTCGAACAAGAGAATACAAAAGCATATGCCGTCGGTGGACTGGTGAGAAACGCGCTGTTAAACCTGCCGCCGTCGGATATTGACGTCTGCTCCCGCTTTACGCCGGAAGAAATCATAGAGCGCATGTCGAAACACGGCATCCGCGTGATTGAAAAAGCGGTCGAGATGGGAACGGTAGAGCTGCATTACGGCTCCGTCCGCGTGGAACACACGACATTTCGCAAGGAATCTTATGGCGACGGCGGCGCGCACCGCCCGAACGACGTTGCCTTTGGCGAAAGCCTGACGGACGACGCCTGGCGGCGGGATTTTTCCGTCAACGCGCTGTATGCCGATCTTTCGACGGGCGAGGTCGAGGACCCGACGGGCGGCATCGCCGACCTGGAACGGCAACTCGTCCGCACCACCAGCGCGGAGCCGGACGATATTCTGCGCTCGGACGCGCTTCGCGTCCTTCGCCTTGTGCGGTTTGCCTGCGAACTTGGGTTTGCCATCGATGCGCCGACATGGCAGGCGGCAAAGCGGAACGCGCCGAAGCTCGCGGATATTGCCGCCGAACGCAGACGCGAGGAATTCGTTAAAATTTTGCTGTCCGATGTTCGCTATCCCGCGCTTGGGCGGGATGAGCTGCGCTCGCCGCTGCGCGGACTGCATTTGCTGGACGAACTGGATGTCTGGGGTGTACTCGTTCCGGAATTCAGCCTTGCCCGCGGCATGGCGCAGCGGCCGGATCACCACCGCTACGATGTGCTGGAGCACAGTTTTCAGGTTTGCGCCGCCGCCCCGCCGACGGAGAAGCTGCGCCTTGCGGCGCTGCTGCACGACGTTGGAAAACCGGACTGTAAACGGGAGACAGGCGTGCAGTATGAGCACGACAAATATGGCGAGCGGATCAGCAAGCGTATATTGGGCGATCTGCGTTTTCCAACGCGGACGGTCAACGAAGTCAGCGCGCTCGTGCGCGGACATATGTATGACATTCAGCATCAGGCAAAGATGGACACGCTGCGCGTACGCTTTGCTACATGGGGGCGAGAACGCACCTTGGAGCAAATCCAGCTGCGCGAGGCGGATATCCGCGGCTGCGGATACGATGAGGACTATGTGGCTGAAGATTGGCGCGCGCTATACGAAACCATGCTCGCCGACGGCACACCTTTTAGCGAGCGGGAACTTGCCATCACGGGGCAGCAGCTGATGGAAGCCTCCGGCTTGCCGGAAGGCAAAGCATTGGGCGATCTCAAGAAAAAACTCTTTTTGCACTGCGTGAAACATCCGAAGGATAATAATCTCGCGAGGCTGACGCAGTTGGCGAAAAAACGACAGTGAATCTTCTTTTTGTTTCTTTTTCGTTTTTGAAAAAGAAAAGAAAGAATCTCTTTC
>QKAN01000050.1 GCA_003246365.1 Clostridia bacterium | reverse complement strand
CATGAAACTACTGCTTTTCCAATCAACTGTGGTTTGCATGGTTTCCATGATCTCTGACAAAAACATCGGTGAATGATTCCACAGCGCCTCCATCATCAGCCACTCCGGTTTTGTCAGGGCTTGCTTTTCTTGAGTTGGCCTCATTTCATTGCCTCCGTTCCTTCTATACGCATCGAAAGGATATTTGTGTTAACATCTAATAAATTAGAGCATAAAACTATAAATGTCAATGACATCTTCCGATGTTCACATTAGGTTCGCAAATAAAACGCACGTTCTTAACAAAATATGGTAGTTTGAGCGCTTTACAAAGACCTTATTAACATGCTATCAGCGGGGATGTCCATCCATAACAAACTTTATATGCTCTCATCGATAGTAACGCATCCGTTCTTTAAACGCTTCCCAACCTCAAACCGGTTCCCCTCATCCGCATCCGCCAGCAACGGATACATCGGATGCTTGGTAATGTCGTACTTTCGCGAATAAAACGGATGAACACCCTGCAACTGTAGAATGCACCGGCTGCCGGGCATGATGGCCAGCTCGTCAGGCATCATGAGCGGCTTGCCAAGCTTTTGATAGTTCAGCCCGTGGCTGCGCTGCTGCCCGCGCATGTCGCTCTCGCTATAGGTGTCGATCGTCTCCTTGCCCTGCGACTCCGAAATGCTCTTGAGCTTGCTCGGCTCCTTGCCGCCGAGAAAGAGGATGGAGGGCTTGTTCTCGCGCTTAATCGTCTTTGCAGGGAACTCGCGAAACGCGGCGGTCATCGCGTCGGTATCCGGCGCTTTGAAGAACACCAGATATTTCGGCGGGCGTTGGCTCGCATCCCGCTTGACGGCGAAGTCCACGCCATATTCGTTCTCGAACCGCTCAAATGCCTTGATGTTGCTGTCCGCCACCTCAATATTTGTCACGCCCTTGCCCTGACCAACCAGCTCCTAGACCGTCTGCTTGCCGTGTTTGGCGGGATCGGGTTTCGGGGTGCTATTCGTTCTATACTTCTGCTCGGCGAGATACTATCGAATCGCATCTTGCAAAACGCGCAAGGTGAGTTTGCTTGCGCTGATGACCAGCGTAACAGAACGGTTTTCGATTTCTTCTTGCATGATAAAATAACACCCATGAACAGGGTGAACCTCTTTTATGTATTCTGCTATTTATGTATTGAAAACTTCAGACAGAACATTTCGAAATTTCGTGCGATGTTCTCTACTAATCATAATACTGGTGTCTAAATCAGCCTGTAGAACTTCTTTCGAGAGTAAATCAAGCGTAGCCGTTGCTACTTTTTTGTTCCATACGTCAGTTAATTCTTCGATTATTGTTGAAAAATCGTCTACTTGCAGCTTCTCATCAGCTTCCCTTATATAATCACATGCGATGCATTTGAAATGTAAAAGACGTACGTTTAACCGATTTAGCCTATTTGACAGGTTTATAGGTTCGTGATTGCCTGCATTATTAACAATTTCTGAGATTATTGATAACTCAAATTGATGTAATAGTGCTAAAGTGCAAGCAATAGCACAGTCTACGGTCGAGCTCTTTTTAAGCTTATTCCCTATATCGACTGCGTGAATCAAAGCTGTTGCATCACAGAAACATTCTTCAAGCATGCTATTATCGACAGCATGACGAATTCCCTCGGCAGTTGTGGTAGTACCTTGCAGATTTGCATACTTGATGATTTTGTCAAAATAGTTCCTCTTTGAGGATTGACTTCTATTATATAGCGATGGTTTTCGGTTGATGATATAGTGGAAAAGCTCATGTGCAATTAAGAAATCTTGCTGGATGAATAAATAGTTCTTGGTTCGGTTATCATTTTCTATATTTTTCGAGGCAAGCATTAAACCTTCAATACGATTCATATATTCGCCCGCGAAGTTTATCGCTGGAATATACCAGCTTTTTAAGCGGCAACTTTCAGCCATCATTTTATAACAAAACGATTCTATGCAGACCTGTGGTGTATCGACCAAAACCAGATTATTCAACTGGTAGAATAGCTCTATGATATAATTGTCAAATATGAGATAGTATCCTTTAGAGGTAATCGACAAACAAATCCGCTTATTAATAGTGTTACAAATGATGAGCGGTAAATGTGGGATCTCCATCTGCTCAACTATATCTGAATAAAAATCGGAATAATATTGTTGAACAGATATCGCTTCTGCCGTTGGTTGCCGAGCAACTCTACTACATTGTAGTGATTTGCGTATGAAATGATCGTCATCATTCATTATTTAGAGCCTCAAGTATTTTGCTGATAAGTTGATCTGCAGTGATCCCGTTAACATCTAGATCGCTGTTTGAAACAAGTAATTCTAGATCATTAGGAGTATTATTATCGGAGATATAAATCTCGAAGTAAAGTTTAGTATTATCAGATCCAGAGGAATCTAATTCGGATACGCCCTTTTTCTCTTGATTCGCTCGCTCCTTTAGCTGCAATTCGCGCTCTTGTAACTGTAGTTGTTTTTTTGCGATTTTGTATGTTAACAACGCGCTAACAGAGGCAACAATACTCGGTATAACGACATCCAAGACTTCGATAATTACTTGGGTAATCGCATTCCCATCGAACCCGTGCTCATATTCTATGCTGATTTGATCAGGGTAAGCAGCAAGAATATTATTAAAAAAAGTGTCGCTGTTTTTATCGGTTTTGATAATCAACATATTTCCCCATGCTCTCCTCAACAGTTTATCTTGGTTTTATTTTATCATTTGCACATCAATTGGTCTAGATGTATAAGAAATCAAGAGTTACTATAGTAACAAGATTTCTTTAGGGAAGCACTTTCTCATTTCTACTGTGGAAGAACTTTTATATTAGGGAGACGGTGATTCCCATTACAGTGAATGTCTCACGTTAACAGCAATATTGCTATTTTGATCTAGGCATGAAGACTTTGGTTGTGCGGTCAATACCAGAGGAACTAAATTACTTTGTCCATAAAAAAGGCGCTCTCGCGAGCGCTTTTCCTGCTTCACCTCTCCATCTCTCGTTCTCTCTTTTGCTGCCACTGCTCCAGCAACTTGAAGATCGTTTCCTCCATCTGTCGCGGGGTGAAGCTCTCTGAAAACCCTTTCGTGATTTTATCGTAGTTGATGATGCTATAATCTGTCAGTTTCCCTTGCCCCAACCGCCAACCTGTAGTACCCTAATACCAACCAAATTGACACGTAAAGGCTGGATGAGGCATTGAACACAAAACCCCGGACATATGAATACCTGCTCTTTGACATCGACAACACGCTGATGGACTTCACCGCGGGCGAGAAAACCGCGCTGTTTCAATCGATGGAGGAGATGGGCGTGCCCATCACCGAGGTGGACTATCAACGATACCTGGAGATCAACCGTGCGGCATGGGCGCGATTTGAAACGGGCGAGCTGGACAGCAAGGCCGTGCAGCGCGTGCGCTTCGAGGACTATGCAATCCATCTCGGTGTTCCGGCGGAGCAGGGCACAGCCCTCAACGCGCGCTACGTCGAGAACCTCGGCCAGCAGGCGATTTTGCTCCCTGGCGCGATGGAGATGCTCGAGACGCTCTCCAAACGCTACAAACTCGCGGTTGCGACCAACGGGCTGACGCTCGTACAACGTGCGCGGCTACAAAAATCCGGCTTCCTGCCGTTGCTGGGCGGGGTGTTCATCTCGCAGGAGATGGGCGTGCAAAAACCGGACAA